>CAXTOX010000001.1:0-47156 GCA_964245885.1 uncultured Chthoniobacterales bacterium
CGTTTTCCCACGGCTCACGCCGTGGGCTAATTTCTGGCGCCCCTGCCGGGGCTGAGAACTTGCCAAACTGTACCACTACCTGCGGACGGCCGCGTTCCGCCGGGGTCATTCCCCGCCTTCGGGGAAGCACTTCGAGATCAGGCTGGACAGCAGGCCCTCCATCTCCACCGCGAGACCTTCCACGCGCCGGGTAAAGAACGTGTAGACCACCAGCGTCGGGATCGCGATGGCCAGGCCGAAGATCGTCGTGTTGAGCGCCTCGGCGATGCCCAGCGCCACGCCGCCGGTGTCCGCTGCGCCTTCCAGGCCGCCGCTCGCGCCGAGGTCGGAAAACACGCCGACCAACCCGGAAATAGCTCCCAATAGGCCGAGCAGCGGCGAGATGCCCACGATCAACTCCAGCGCGGACAGCCCGCCCTCCAGCCGCATGACCTCGCGCCGCGCCGCCACCTGCACGGCGTCGGCGCTCACGTCGCGCGACTGGTCGAGTTGCTGCAAGCCGGCGCGCGTGATGCGGGCCAGCGCGGCGGGGTTATCTTCCACGAGCCGCCACAGGTGACCCACGTCGGTACCGGGCGTCAGTTTCTCGATGGCGGCGCGCAGGAAACGCGGCAGCACCCGCTCACGTTGCAGCGCGCGTACCCGTAAAGCCGAGATCGCCACCGCCGCGACCGCGCACGCCGCCAGCGGCACCATGAACGGACCACCCCGCTCGAAAAACCCCACGAAGGCATCCCAAAAGGCGTTGGCAACCACGGGAACGGGAAAACTGGACGCGGACAACATGAAAGAAACGCGGCGGCAAAAATCAACGCACCCCACTCACTGCTCGAACATGCCGAAGGTGTAATCCACTTCCAGTTGCCCCTCGGGCAGCTTCGACGCGACATCCGCTGGAATGGGAGGCAGTTCCGATTCGTTGATGGCCTGAATCGAGATCGACGCCAGGATCGTGTCTTTCTTGGCACCGCTGGCGCGGATGCTGACGCTCTGGCCGTTGCGCGTGACGAAGAAGTGAATCTGCACGCTCTCGGTCCGAACGAGATCGCTCATGCGGTCGTTTACCAATTGATACCAGCGCGAGGCGATGGCGTCGCTGATCGCTTTTTCGTATCTGCCCAGAGGGGTGCCGAGCGCGCTGACGGAGTTCTTGCCCAGGTCCTTGACCGAGCCGCTCATCTTGGTCTGGACGCTCTGCGGTTGAAAGCCGGGGGCCTGCGGGATGCTGTGGCTGCTGACGGTGGAGTTTTCCCGCGCGACCTTGGCCGCCTGTTGCGCGAGCAGATCCTGCACGGGAGGGGGAGTGGAGTGCGGTTTCGTGGCCGGACTCGGCGACGGGGCGGGCGGGGTGTTCGAGGGGCTGGCGCTGGGCCTGAGCGTCAACAGGGCGTTGGGCGACGGTGTCGACTGCTCGCTGGGCGGGGTGGGGTTCTCCTTGGCGTCCTCCGGAGGCGGCGTCGGGGCGGAAGCGGAGGCCGCGGGCGCGGCGGCGGAATCGTTGTCGTGCGCTTCCTTGCCGGGGATGTAGGGGTTCGTGGTAAAATCGTACGCGTCGAATTCCTTGCCGTCCTGGGTGGGCAACGGCTTGAAGGGGTCCTCGGCCGCTTTTTCCGCGGAGGCTTTGGTGTCCTTGTCCGAGATGAAGTTCGGATCAGGCGGGGGGGTGTCCGCCTTGTTCTCGTCGGTGGTCCGCATGTACTCCGGGTGCTGCTCCGAGGGGACGACCTCGGTCTTGTGGAGGCTCGGGGTCTCCGCGGGTTCGGGCGGCTGGATCACCAGCGAGATGGGGGCAGACCCTTTTTTCAACGGCGGCCGGGGCCAATGCGGCAGAGCCCACGCGAGCAGGACGATGAGGACCGCTTGCAACAGCAACGCCGCCAGAGCGGCCAGGAGGATCTTCAGCCACGGCACGCGCCGGCGTCGGGGGGCTTTGGCGGTAGTGGACCCGGCGGATGGGCGTTGCACGAGCGTGGGCATGACGAAGGGCAGTGGAACGCAGCGACCGCACACATAGCGCATGCCTGCGCGCAGTGCGAGCGAGTAGTGAAAAGCGCTACGGGGTGCGGAGTGAGAGGATGAACAAAAGAAGGAACCACGCGACGGGCTACGTCGAAGGCGACGGCGGACACAAGATCGAGGTCGCCGCCCGGTGGCAGGATTGAAACAGAGACCGCCGCGATTTTTGTTGCCGGCGCGGGGGTGGGCTGGCACAATCCGCGCCCTTATGTCCAAGCAATGGTGGTCGTCGCGCCCGATGTTCATGGCCCAGGCGGGTTGCCTGCTGGTGCTCTTCGCCTGGAGCGTGCATCACGCGCCGGGCGAGGCGGGTAAGGACGTCAAGGCCGCGCCGGAGCCGGACCGCGACGCCGTGATCGACAACAGCGAGGACACCGCCTCGACCGACAGCGTCAGCGAGGCGGACCCGCGCTTCGTGGCTCCGCCGACGGTCCGCTTCCGCACGGAGCACCCGCCGGCCGGTTCGCTCAACCTGCGTCCGCTGGACCTTTCCGCGCCCGACGGCACTGCCCCGTGGCAGCCGGTCCATCCGCAGAACCCGCCGCAGCGTCTGCCGAGCGGGCCGCGGTCGCCGTTCGAGATCAGCGGCAGCGGCGCGACGGTGTACAACGCCCCGCCCCCGGACGCGGATTAACCGACAGAAACTTGCGGCGCGCGGCAAGCGGGAAGACAGTGGCCCGCGCCCATGATCGAAGCCGAAGCTCTCACCAAGCTCTACGACAAATTCGTCGCCGTAGACCATCTCTCGCTGACGGTCCGACCGGGCGAGGTGCTCGGGCTGGTCGGGCAGAACGGCGCGGGCAAGACCACCACCCTGCGCTGCCTGGCGGGCATCATCCCGCCCACGAGCGGCAGCGTGCGCCTCGCCAGCCATCCGCTCGCCACCGAGCCTATCGCGGCCAAGCGCGAACTGGCGTTCTTTTCCGACGAACCGCGGCTGTTCGACTATCTCACCGTCGAGCAGCACCTCGCCTTCGTGGCGCGGATTTACCAGGTGGCCGACTACCGCGAACGCGCCCGGCCGCTGTTGGAGGAACTGGAGATGGCCGACAAGACTGGCGTCCTGCCCGCGGAGCTTTCCCGCGGCATGAAGCAAAAACTCGCCATCGCCTGCGGGCTGATCCATGCGCCGAGCGTGATCCTCTTCGATGAACCGCTCACCGGCCTGGACCCCATCGGCATCCGGCGCATGAAGGCCACGATCCTGCGCCGGGCGCGCGAGGGGGCGTCCATCATCATCAGCTCTCACCTGCTGCCCTTGCTGGAGGAGGTGTGTTCGCACGTCCTGATCCTGCACAACGGACGCAAGGTGGCCGGCGGCACGCTCGCGGAGATCGTCGGGCAATTCCACGACCCGCTGGCGACCGGCGCGCCGCCGGACCTGGAGGAAATCTTCTTCCGCGCGACGACGGGGCAAGGGAGTCTGCCCGACGCCATGTCCAAGGCGGAACCGCCGCCGCTGCCGCCTCCTGGGCGATGAACCTGCCATGTTCTCCGCCCTGCTCTATCTCCAGTTCCAGACGCTGAAGAACCGGCTGCTCGAACGCCTGCGCCGGTTGCGCCGGCCGCGCTACCTCTTCGGCGCGCTGGCGGGCGGGCTTTACCTGCTGATGGTGTTCGCGCGGCCGTTCTTCTCGATGCGGCGTGACTTCCAGGGAATCCATCGCGCCTCGCCGGCCTTCCTGCCCGAGGTGCCGGCGGGCGTCTGGGAATTCGTGGCCGCGCTGGCGCTCGCGGTCCTCTTGCTGCTCGCCTGGCTGCTGCCGTACGAACGCGCCGCCCTGATCTTCACCGAGGCTGAGATCACCTTCCTTTTCCCTGCGCCGATCCACCGCCGGACGCTGATTCACTACAAATTGTTGCGCTCCCAGTTGGCGGTGTTCTTCACCAGCATCTTCTTTGCGTTGTTCACCCGCGCGGCGGGCGGATTCGCCGACGCGCTGCTGCGCGCGGTGGGGTTCTGGCTGCTGCTGTCCACGATCAACCTGCACCTGCTCGGGGCGTCGTTCGCGCGCACGCTGCTGCTCGAACGCGGCGTCACGGTGTGGCGTCGGCGGTTGGGGATTCTTGGAGGCCTGCTGGCGCTCGGCGCGGGCGCGGTCTGGTGGACGCGCGGAGAGGTGCCGCCGCTCGGCCCGGAGGACATCGAGAGCGTCGGGACCTTCGCGCGTTACCTGCAAACGGTCGCGAACACCGCCCCGGCGTACTGGCTGCTGCTGCCCTTCCGCGTGGTGGTCCGGCCGTTTCTGTTCGCGTCGGATGCCGGGGCGTTCGGCGCGGCGGTCGGGCCGGCCTTGCTGCTGCTGGCGTGCCATTACCTATGGGTGATCCGCTCGGACGTGGCGTTCGAGGAAGCGAGCATCGCCGCCTCCCAGCGCCACGCCGTGCGCGTGGCGGCGATGCGCTCGGGCAACTGGCAAAACGCCCGTCCCGCCCGCAAGCGCCGCGCGCCCTTCCGCCTCGCGCCGACCGGCCCGCCCGCCGTGGCCATCCTGTGGAAGAACCTCCTGGGCGCGGGCCAGTTTTTCAACGCCCGGCTGGCGATTGCCTTCATCGTCTGGGCGGGGATTGCAGGCTCGGCTTTCGGCTCGGTGGGAGGGAGCAAGACGGCCTGGACCCCGGTGGCCGGGATCATGTGCATCTTCCTGCTGGGCATGGCCCTGTTCTTCGGGCCGCAGCTCATCCGCCAGGACTTCCGGCGCGACCTCGCCGTGGCCGACCTGCTCAAGATCTACCCCATGCGCGGCTGGCAGGTGGCGCTTGGCGAACTGCTGGCCCCCGCGGTGATCCTGACCGTCCTGGAGTGGATTCTCATCGTGCTGGCGACGACCTTGCTCAACGAGGACGCCGCGCCCGCCATGCGCTGGGACCTGCGCACGGCGGCAGGGATCGCGGCGGCGGTGCTCTGCCCGACTTTCAACCTGGTTTCCCTGCTCATCCCCAACGCCGCCGCCATCCTGATGCCGGCGTGGTTCGCCACCGCCAACACCCCCGGCGCGACCGCGAACAGCCGCGGCATCGAGGTCATAGGACAGCGCCTCCTCTTCCTGCTGGCGCAAACGGCGGCGCTGGCCCTGGCGATCTTCCCGGCCGGGGTGACGTTTTTCCTAGTCTACCTCTTTGCGGCGCAGCCGTACCTGCCCGGGATCGCCGCCCTGCCGGCGGCGGCGGGCGCGGCCACGCTGGTTTTCGCGGCGGAGGCCGCCGGTGGGCTGGCGCTGCTCGGGAGCTGGTTCGAGAGCTACGACGTGAGCGCCGAAAGAATCTGAGATTTTACCTTCATGAGTTATCAGCCCATTGCCAACTACGGCGTCGTCGGCAACCTCCAGACCACGGCGCTGGTCGGCATGAACGGGTCCGTCGACTTCCTGTCGTTCCCATACTTCGATTCGCCGACCGTCTTCGCCGCCCTGCTCGACGACAAGAACGGCGGCCGGTTCTCCATCGAGCCTACCATCGGCGGCGCGCGGCAGAAGCAGCTTTACCTGGTCGATTCGAACATCCTGCTCACGCGCTTCCTCGCGCCGGAGGGCGTCGCGGAGATCAGCGACTTCATGCCGCTGTCGATCTGCCCGTCCGAGTCCGGCGACGGCCGCGACCATCCCACCCGGCTGGTGCGCCGCGTCAAGGTCGTGCGCGGGGAGATGCGCTGCCGGATGCTCTGCGCGCCGCGCTTCGACTACGCGCGTTCGCCGCATCAGGTCGAACAACCCTCCGACCGGGAGATGATCTTCGCCGAGGAGGGCGACGGCAAGCTGGTCCTGCGGCTGCGCTCGCACGACGTGCCGCTGCGCCGCCAGGATGGCGACGCCACGGCGGAGTTCACCCTGCGCGCGGGCGAGCACGCGACCTTCGTGCTCGAAGAGGTCCGCGACCACGAGGAGTCTCCGGTGGCGACCCACGACGGGGTGGTCGCGAGCTTCAAGGAGACGCTGAACTACTGGCGCGGCTGGGTGGCGCGCAGCACCTACAAGGGCCGCTGGCGCGAAACGGTCAACCGCTCGGCGCTGACCCTCAAGATGATGACCAGCCAGAAGCACGGCTCGGTCGTGGCGGCACCCACCTGCGGGTTGCCGGAAGCCATCGGGCACGGCCGCAATTGGGACTACCGCTTCACCTGGATCCGCGACGCGTCGTTCACGGTCTACGCCCTCAACCGGCTCGGCTACAACGACGAGGCCGGAGCTTTCATGCGCTGGATCGAAAAGCGTTGTGAGGAAATGCACCCGGAAAAAGGTTTGCAGATCATGTACGGCATCGACGGCCGGCGCCATCTGCCGGAAGTCGAGTTGAACCACCTCGACGGCTACCGCGGCAGCAAGCCCGTGCGCATCGGCAACGCCGCGTCCGACCAGCTCCAGCTCGACATCTACGGCGAGCTGATGGACTCCGTCTACCTTTACGACAAGTACGGCCGGCCCCTCGACTACGACGCTTGGCAGGACGTGACCAAGCTCGTCGACTTCGTCTGCAAAAACTACCGCCGCAAGGACGCGGGCATCTGGGAGGTGCGCGGCGGCAAAAAGGAATACCTGTATTCCCGGCTGATGTGCTGGGTCGCCGTGGACCGCGCGATCCGGCTGGCCGGCAAGCGCTCCTTTCCCACGCCGCCGGCGCTGTGGTTCAGGACGCGCGACACGATCTACAACCAGATTTACACGAAGTTCTGGAATCCGAAAAAGGGAGCTTTCGTCCAGGCGCTCGGCCGCGCCGACAGCGTGGACGCCTCGTCGCTGCTGATGCCGATGGTCCGATTCATGAGTCCGACCGACCGCCGCTGGCTGTCGTCGTTGCGCGTCATCGAAAAAGACCTCGTGGAAGATTCGCTGGTGTACCGCTACAAGGACGACGATGGGTTGGGCGGCGCGGAAGGGACGTTCACCATGTGCTCGTTCTGGTACGTGGAATGTCTGGCGCGCAGCGGCGACCTGGAGCAGGCGCGCTACATCTTCGAGAAGATGGTCGGCTACGCGAACCACCTCGGACTGTACGCGGAGGAACTCGGACCGAGCGGCGAACACCTCGGCAACTTCCCGCAGGCTTTCACGCACTTGGCGCTCATCAGCGCGGCGTACAACCTCAACCGCCTCCTCGACAATCCGCAGGGGCTGATGTGAGCCGAGCCGGGAGGCAGGTTTTGTGTCGCTGCAGCGATGCTCGTCAAGCGACGGGTCCTGGGCGACTGTCCTGGCAATGGCACTGGTCTTCGTTTGTCGTCAGCGGCTCTCCGCCCTGCACAGGAGCCTCATCAACTCACGGCCTTCGCGTCCACGGTAGGTCCGGGTGGGAACCCACTCCTCCTGCAAGTCGAAGTGGCCGGCGAACAGACGGTCGAGTTCCCCGGCGGCGGCCGCGAACGGCGGCCCGCCTCCGGGCGGGGTCGGTTCGCCTTCCTTCCACGGATTCAGGTAAAAGATCGCCAGCAGCCGACCGCCCGGCTTCAACGCCCCGGCGACGGCACGGACGTACTCCGGTCGGCGTGCCGGATCAATCGCACAGAAACACGTGTGCTCGAATACCCAGTCAAAACGTCCGCGCCATTGCGGCGGCAGGTCGAACAGGTCGCCTTCCGCGTAAGTCTCCCCGCCGGTCGCAGGCACGCGCCGGGCCTGCTCCAGGGCAGCAGGCGAGATGTCCAGGCCGTACACCACGTCGGCGTGGCCGGCGGCGGCGATGGTGCGCACGTCGTGTCCCAGGCCGCAACCGGGCACCAGAACCTCGCCCTCCAGGCGGTGCGCGGGCGTCGCTTCAAGCCAGGCGAGCAGAGGCGGAGCGGGCGCGCCCTTGTCCCAGGGGGTGTCGCCCGCGCGGTAACAGGAGTTCCAATCGGTAGGCATGGCAGATCGGGCCGTCAGGGCCAAGCCATCGTCCGCCGGCCCGCCGCCTTAATCCAGCCCCAACAACAGGCCGTCGCGATCGAACGGCGACGGCGGCGGGGTGGCCGCAGGCTCCGGGCTGCCGACAGACGGCGGCGTGGCGGCAGGCGAAGACGCGGGATTTTCCTTCCCCGGATGCCGTGACTTGCCGGCGGACGGCGGGGCTTGCCCGACGACCGGGATCATCGGTCCGGACGGCAGCGGGTCGGAGGCCGCGGCGACCAACCGCGGATCGACCAGCACCGCCGCCCGCCGCCCGCCCGCCCGTGGGGAGGTTCCCGGCAGCGGGAGGTTGGCCGGGTTCGTGACGCCTGCCGCGTTCATCGCCGCCGCCGTGGCCGGGTCGAGCGTCGCCGCCGTCGCCGTCGACAGCGGGTTCACCGCCGGGGTTTGCCAGCCGGCGGCTTCGAGCGAGGTGGAGAATAGCCCGTTGAGCGCGGGCGGGTACGTCGTCTGCGCCCCGGTGAGGATTTTATGCGCGCCCGCCGCGTCCTTGCGGCGGAACGCCAGCGCCGCCTGCGCGTACAGGCTGGCCGGGGTCGCTCCGCCGGTGGCCGGGAGCTTGGCCAGTCTTTTGCGCGCGTCGGCCTCGTCGCCGGAGAGCAGGGCGCAGAGGAACGCTTTGTAGAGCACCAACTCCCATTTGTTGCCGGCCTTGTAACGGTCGGTCTGCGCGAGCAGGCGGTCAAAAACCGTCCGCGCCCGCGCGTAGTTTTTCTGCTGGAAGGCGACCTCCGCGAGGTTGAACTGCGCCGCCCACAGCGTCGGGTCGATCGCCACCGACCGCGCGAACGCCGCGTCCGCCTTGTCGTAGGTCCGCTGCTTGAGGTAGACCGCGCCACGCAGGTTCCACGCGTCGGCCTGGTCGGGTTTCAGCGCGTCGGCTTGTTCCAGCAGGTGCAGCGCGCCGGCGTAGTCGCCGCCCTGGTAGGCGGTCGTCGCCTGCTGGAAAAGAGCGTCTCCCTGCGCACGATCCTTGGCCGAAGGCACCAGCCCCGCGCTTGCTGCGGACGGCCCGCACCACAGGTAGACTCCCAGCAGCGCCAACCTCATCAGGAGGTTCCTCCAAGCGGTGGAGGAAAAGTCCTCAACTTTGAGAAAGCGCAAAAATTTGTTTGCCATAAAGAGACCCATCGGAGATGAACCTAGATCGTACGCCCGCTTTTCGTTGCTCAAGCCGCTTGAGGTTAGCGGGTTTTACCAGAATAAAGCAACGAATCACAGGTATAATTCATGGAAACATTATTTCTGCGGGCCAACGATGCGAACAAATTCGGGTCGAGTGGGTTAGACGCCCGAGACGGGAAGTTTCATCAACAAAAGACCGCGTCGGGACGGCGTTGGCCGACCCTGCTGGTGAAGCTACTTCTGTACCCGATCCTGGCCGGAGCGGTTTTCTGCGGCGGGTCGGTCGGGGCGCAGGAGATGATGCGTGAGACGCTGACCAATACCTCCACGTCCGCTCCCGCGCCGGTCTCCACCTCCGGCACGACGGACTACAACCTGCGCATCGGCCCCGTGAAGTTCTCCGCCGACGTGGTCGGCGGCATCGAGTACATCGACAACATCAACTACTCCCAGGTCAATCGGGAGTCGGACGAGGTGGTCCGAATCGCGCTGAACGTCCTCACCGTCGTCCCGCTGACCCGGCTTAACACCCTGCGCTTCGACCTGGGCGTCGGCTTCGTGCGTTACCTCGAACACCCTAACGCCACCAGTGGCGACGTGTTCATCACGCCCGGCAGCCAGCTCTCGCTGGATTCCTACATCGGCGACTACGTGAAGCTCAACGTCCACGACGCCTTCGACATCCGGCAGGACCCGGTGGATTCCGCCGAACTGAGCAACGTGACGAACTTCGGCCGGTTCACGAACACGGCCGGCATCACCGCGACCGTTGATCTGCACAACGGCCTCCTCTTGACGGGGGAATACGATCACTTCAACTACATCGCGCTCAACGACGATTTCAGCTACCTCGACCGCAACGCCGACCAGTTTGCCGGGTCCGTGTCCTACCAGCTCCGGCCGCGCACGTTCATCGGCGCCGACGGCGGGTACTCGATCACGAATTATACGGAGAATGGCCTCAACGACTCGACCGGCGGCACGATCGGCGCGTTCCTGGACACGACGATCACGCCGTACCTGCGCGTGGTGGTGCACGGGGGCTACCAGTTCGCGAGCTTCGACTCGGGCGGCAACGTCGACCAGGGATTCTACAACTCCGGCGGCACCGTGGACGGCCTGCCGGCCGGCGGCTTCTACGGCGACCGGTACAGCCTCTCGACGTTTTACTACAGCGTGACGCTCAACAACCGCATCAACGCGTACCTGACGCACAGCCTCTCATTCGGACGCGAGGCCGACCTGGGCCTGGTCTCCAACTATGTGAAGGTGGACTATATCCGCTACAACGTCGCCTGGCGCGTCTTGAGCAACCTCACGCTGGCCGGTGACCTGTTCTACGATCACGACATCGAGTCGGGCGGGCCGTTCGACGAGCGCATCAACCGCTACGGCGGCGACATCAGCCTGGGCTACCAGTTCAACCGCCACCTCTCGGCGGCGGCGCACTACGCGTACATCCAGAAGGATTCGGACGCGAACCTGCGCGACTACTACCAGAACCGCGTCGGCCTGGACGTGGACTACCACTTCTAAGCCCGGCCCCGTGTTCACTTCAGCGCATCGCCGGAAACCCGACGCACGGTAAGTCACGTTTCCGGTCAGCCCCATCGGTCCCATGGGTCATGTAGATCCTGTTGGGATACGAACCACGACGGATCCTTCCCCGTAATCTAGAGAGGCAGTTAGGGCCTATCCGGATATCCGCGTGGGTTTTCTTCCGCCCCTGCCGGGGCTATGCCGAAGGGCCGTTGTTCCCCGAGGCTCACGCCCCGGGCTAAACTCTTCCGCCCCTGCCGGGGCTAAATGCTTACCCGAACCATCCTGTTTTCCGCCGCTCCTGCCCGGGGCCAAAGACCTCTCTGCATCTCCCTGTTTTCAGCCCCGGCAGGGGCGCAAGAGTTTAGCCCACGGCGTGAGCCGTGGGAAAGGTTCCCATCCACGTCAAAGCCCCGGCAGGGGCGTAAGAAAACCCACGTGGATATCCGGATAGGCACTTAGCCGTGGGGCGGTGCGCTCATGGCGAGCGCCTGTGTTGCCAGCAGCACGCCGACGGCGAAGACGCACTCCCACCCCACGTTCAGACACAATCGCCGCACCGCTTCTGCGGCGGTCACGGAGGGATCGGGCTTGACCAACCGGCGGTTGATGAACCCGACGCCGACCATGACGAGGAAGAGCGCCACCTTGCACAACAACGCCCGGCCATACTGACTTGACGGCAGGAAGGCCAGCGCGCCGATCATCCCGCAGGCATTGACCAAGCCGCTGAAAGCCAGGACGGCCACGGCCACCGCGCTCATCCGCGAGAACCGCCGGGTGATCGTCGTCGTGGCCCCCAAGAGGGCCGGTTCCCGCCGCGTCCGCACCAAAAGGATCGCCAGCGGCAGCAATCCACCCGGCCAGGCTCCGGCCGCGAGGACGTGCAAGATGTCCGCCGGGAACAGCCACGCCCGGTGCGCCGACGCTTGCGCGTGGCTGGTCCAAACCAGGGCAGCCAGCGCCGCCGCGGCCAGCAGCAGGTTCGCCGCGTCCAACAGGGCGAGCAGGCGCGGTCGCCCTTGCCAGCGCCGCAGTCCGACGAGGAAACTCACCGCGCACACCCCCGCCAACAAGCCGGCGCGTACCAGCCAAGCCGCGCCGAAGCGGGTGCCGGTGAGCACCTCCCTGATCGAATGATCCCGCAACGCGTCCGGCAACGACTGGCCGGTCATGGCCGCCGCCGTCAACCACAGAACGCTGCTGCCAGCGAGGACGGACGTGCCCCAGCACCCCCAGGCCAAGCGGTTCCAACGCGGCATTCCGCGCGGGTTCGCTCCCCGGGACAGCAGCCGCAGCAGCAGCGTGCCTGCCAGGACAACCGCGGCGGACGATTGCACAAAGCGGGCGATCAGGAGCAGGTCCAAATCAGGGAGCCTTCACAAAAGAAAAGTTCCCCTCCGTGACGTGCGTGTCCTTCGACACCACCCGCCAGACGACCTTGTAAGTGCCCGCGCCCAACGCATTCGGCAGCGAGACGAGCAGGACATGGCCGTTCTTTGGGTCGGGGTGAACGTTCCTCCCATCCACTTCCTTGCCCGCCGCGTCGAAAACTTTGACGCTGCTGAACGCCGGTTCCAATTCTTCGGTGAACGTGAGCTTCACCTCCTTGGGCAACTCCTTGGTCGATTTGCCCACTTCCGGGTCCGCACGAGCGAGGAAGGCGTGCGCCCGCGCGGAGCCGGCGGCGGCCACGCTGAAGATTGCCGCCACGAGAATGGCTCTGCCAGGCACGAGCCGTGAGAAGATCGGTTTCATTTGCCGGGATTCGTGAGGTTGCCGTTTGACCGGTTCGCACCGCCGAACAAAGGACGCCCGAACGTGGCCGGGAACAGATCGTCGAGATAGAAGTGTACCTGCGCCAGCACGCCGACGCGGCTGCCGCTGCGCGCGTTCACGGGGATCAACGCCTCCACGCCGAACTGGCAGTATTTGCCCGACCAGATCACGCCCGGGTTCACCGAGGCGGTGGTCAAGCCGGACTGCCCCCGGTCGAGCGGGGTGGTGATCACCATTTCCACCAGCGGGATCATCCGGTCGAACGGTTTCACCAGGCCGACGTTTTTGACGTTGGTTTGCAGGTAGATCAGACTGTACTCCAAGGCGAAGTTGGTTTCGAGGGCGACCGCGTTGCGCTCCCGGTCCACGTCGCGCAAGCCCGTCGTTGGGTCCACGTCGCCGAAGGAGCGGGTGCTGGCGCTCGAGGGGATGTCCACGCTGAGGTTGCCGGTGAGCGCGAGGGGGCGCAGCCACGGCAGGTTCGCCGGCAGGTCCCCGAAGCCTTTGCCGAAGAAGATGCCCGGCGACCAGGTGGTGAACGGGTCGCGCCCCACCTGGCGGCTGCCGGTGCCGCCCACGTCGACGTTGAGGCCGAGCGAGAGGATCAGTTCATGTGGAGTGTTCGTGTAGAACTGGAACTTGGAGCCGAGTTCCAGGTTGCTGAACCCGGTCCGGTCGTGCCCGGCGTGCGGGAACACGTTGACCTGATCAATCCCGATCTCGATGTCGAGGTACGGGGTGATCCGCTTGGCGAGGTCCGCGGACACGTCGAACTCGCGGGTGCCGCCGCGGTCGGGCGTGTGGAAGGTCTGGAGCGTGGGCAGCGACGCTTCGTCGGCGACGAAGGGATCGTCCGTCGTGAGCGTGGCCGGGAAAAAGCGTGCTCCCGCGAAGCCGTGCGCGCCGGCCGGTCGGGGCAGGGTAACGAGGCCGAGGAGCAGCGTGGTGAGAATGCGGACGGTAGAAGTCGAGTAGAAAGGAAAGTGCATGTTAGTCGGACAAAAGGGTTAAAGCGTTAGGTGTCAGAAAGCGGGCGAGAAGAGATCGCCGCAGGCGTCGTCTCCCAAGGTCCTGATGGCTCTCCGAGCCGCTCCCTATTTTGGATTGAAACGACCGTGCCTGTCTGCTGACGTTCCAGCTTTCGGAAGATCTAGGGAGCGGCTCGGAGAGCCATCAGGACCTTGATTCGAAGGGCAAAGGAACCCCGCCGTCCGCAAAAAGACGACAAGAGTTGTCTCGGGCAGAGACAGATGCAGATCAGGCCGCAGAGTCCGCGCGCCGGGGCGGCGGCGTCGGTGGCTGGTCCGTGTGCAACGGACCGAGCCGCGCGGCGGTGCGCGGAAAAGGAACTTCCATCGCCGAGCGTGGGGCCGGCGGGATCGTCGTTTCCGTCAGCACTGCTTTCGCCTTGGCGTCTTGCTTCAGGCCGGGTGCCGCGGGAGTTTCCTTTTGTTCCCGGGATTTTGCCGCGGCAATCTGCCGACAAAGCTCGCAGGGATGCTGCCCGTCGAACGTTTCCTCGGCGGCGACGGTCAGGCAGCCGTCGCGTTGCGCGTAACGGTACAGCATCGTCGCCTTGGCAACGGTTTGCAGGGCCGCCCAGTGGCCGCCCGCCAGCGAGAACGCGGCGAGCAGGGCGCAAAGGAATCCGAGTCGGCGGAACACAATCGCGACCTTAAGCCGCGATTCCAAGGACGGGCAAGAAGTTTGTGTGCGGATGCACGTCAGGAAATGGTGGGAAGGCTGCCGGACCGGCTGCGGCGGGCTTGCTTCCTACCCGCTTTTCAGGGCATCACGGCGTGCAAAAACTCCAGGACTTCTGCTTGCCGCTCCGGCGTGGAGAACGCGGGTCCGTCGTGCGGAGCGCCTTCGACCAGGACCAACCGAAGGGATCGAAGGTCCAGCAGGGAAAAAAGGAGGGATTGTCGGTCGGTTCCCAGCAGGCAAGGGAGCGGAATCCGGGAAGCAACGGATTGGGCCGGATATACGCTCCGCACCGCCTCAGCGGTGCTCGTCAACCAACGGACGTCGAATCACTGCGTTGCGAGTCCTCGGCTGCCTGTGCAGCCGAGATTCCTCACACTCCGGCCAACTCGGAGAAAAGCGACGCTCCCCGCGCGCCGGCGACCGTCTCCGGCCGCGCCACGGAAGGCTCCCGTTCCTCCATCCGCAGATAACGCCGCCAGAACTCGGGCGAGGTCAGCTCCGCGTCACGCTCCCGGAACGCCGCGGCGTGCTGCGGCCACTCGCGCCGCAGCACGGCGAGGCTGGCCCGCGCGCGGCGGCGCAACCCGAAGTACACCTTCGGCTGCTTGCGGTAGACGTAGATGCCGGGCACGAGGGCGTGCTTCACCCCGACCTCGTCGAAATAGGTCACATCCGACCACGACCAGTCGCCGATCCCAAGCACCTTGCGCGGCAGGCCGCCGGCCGTGTGCACGGGCTTGCGCCACTGGAGCAGCCGGTGGCCGTTGTGAATCCAACGCCGCCAGCGCCGGTCCCAGCCTTTCCTGACCCGGTAATGGCCGTTGAGCACGGTCGGCTCGACATCCTGGCGGTGTTCCGGCGCGAACTCCTTGCTCGCCGCCATAATCTGCCGGAAACGCGCCTCGCAGTCGGTCTCCACCAGCCATTCCGGACCCCTCAGGAAATGCTCCAGGCCGAGCACGCGCATCGCCGCCTGGTCGTACTCCAGCCTTTCGAGAAAATGGTTGATCTCTCCCCACACCGCCTTGACCAAGGCCCCGGCCGGCAACCCCGGATACCGCAAGCTACAAATTAGGAGATCGTTGTACATGTTGTAGTAGTACAGCCACGCGGCGGTCTTGGCGTAGAAGGGCATGTGCCACACCCCGATGCCCGGCACCGCCAGGGTCTGGACGCCGCGCTGCCGCATGCGGTAGCCGAGTTCCTTGTCGTCGCCGCGGATGAAGCAGGGCAGGGGTAGCCCGTTTTTCTCCACCGCCGCGCGCGAGATCGCCATGAACCACCAGGCGTTGTAATGCGGCTCCGGGGGCCGGCCGAGCTTGTCGAGCGCGCCGGGCGTGGCGAGTTCCACGTCCGAGACGCACGCGGTGATGCTCAGCAGCTTCGGCCGTCCGATGGTGGAGCCGAGTTCGTGCAGGTGGGTGGGGCGGTAGAGATCGAGCATCCCGCCGCCGATGCACTGGTCGACCTTGACGTGGCGCAGCCACTGGATGGCGCGCCGCACCATGTCAGGCTCCAGGTCGATGTCGTCGTCCATCAACAGGAAGTGCGTCGGCGGCTTGCGCCCCCGGGCGGACAGCCCCTCGATCATCCCGCGCGCCGCGCCGCCTGCGCCGCCGACGTTGCCCTGGTGGACGATCTGCACGTTGGGAGCGGGGAACAAATCGGCCGGCAGCTCCGACGCGTTGTCCACGACGGTGATGTGGTAATCATCGCGGCAGAGCCGGTCGTACTCCACGATCCGGTTCACGGTGCGCTCGATGAACCCGCGCTTTTTGTAGGTGCAGCAGAGAATGTCGAGCTGCACGGCGCGGCGGGGCTTCGCCGCCGTCCACCAACTGCCGCCGGTGACCTCGCCGGCTTCCGATAGGCAGGTGAGATGAAACGCGAGCCGGGAGCCGAGCGGACTCTCCGTGGAGAGCGGGATTTCCAGGACGAGCGGTTCGCCGTCGTGCCGCCCGAAGTTTTGCGCGGTGGTGACGAGCTGCGGGGCGCGCCCCTGCGCGAACCGGAACACCTCGACGAAAAACAGGCCGGAGAGTGCGAGGTGCAACTGGATGGACGACAGCCCGATGTGCTCGGCCGCGAGGCTTTCAAAGAACGCGTTGAAGTAGCCGTCGAACGTGAAAACCTCGCCTTCCAGAAACCGCATGGCCTTCGTCGACGACATGCGCGGGTGCGCGCTGTGGTTGTGCGAAATCTTGCGGTGGTAGAGCGGCCCCCGGATCGGGTCGGTGGTGAACAGCAGGTGCTGGAACGCCTCCCCGGCGGCGGGGGATTTCTCCGCGTTCGGCGCGCCGATTTTCTCCCGGGCCAGTTGCCGCAGCGCCGCCCGGCGAAAAGGCGCTTCGGCGAAGACCTCCTGGTAGAACTGCGTCTCCTGGCGCAGGCGGGCGGACACCGCCCGGCGCGTGTGCTCGGCGACCGGCGTCGGTTCGGACGGGAAGGACGCTTCGTCCGGCGCGGGCACATCGGCGTCCACTTCGAGGAAGTTGAGCAACGCCTGCCAGGCCGCCGGACGCCGTCCGGGACTTTGCAGGTCCTCCGCGCGCACCAGATGGATCTGCGGCAGCGGAAAACACGCCAGGTAGCGCCCGAGCGCCGCGGTGTAGCTCGAAAGCCCGCCGTAGGCCCAGTGGTAGGCCCAACCGGCGGACAACCGCCGGTCCTCGTGCTCCAGCGCCTCTTCGACGTTCAGATGTTCCCGGCCCTGCTGCTCGAACGAGGCGTGGTGCGCCAACAACCGCTCCACGGGGTCGCGCAGGACCGCGACGATCTTGCAGTGCGGAATCCGTTCGGCGATGCGGCGCGCCGCCCCGGGATAAAGTCCGTAGGCCGGACTCGCCTCGCCGAACCGCCGCGCCCCCGGCTTGTCCGGAGCCTGGAAGCAGCGTTGGTAGTCGCGCCGGTTGACCACCCGGGCCACGTCGGCGGTCTGGAAAGTGCCGTCTTCCTCGTACTGCGGCCGGCTCAGGAGCGCTGTGTCCAGGACGCCTGCGGTGCCCAGATCCTTCGCGACAAAATAGTTGGTCTCCCGGATCGGGGAAGCGTGGATCTGCGGATGCGCGCCGAGCCAGTCCAGCAAGGGATTGATCCCGCTGAACGAAGTGCCGACCAGGAGAAAATCGGGCATTCGCCCGGAAGGGGGTGCAACGATCATGGGGGCGGGAGCGCGGGTCGAAGCGAAGTTTTCGCACAAGTTCTACGCCCGCGGGAGGAAACCGGATCAATCGGCCACCACCGGCTCCGCGAGGTCCGGCAGAAACTCCTCCACCGGGACGTGGGCGGGGATGCCGCGCACGGCCCGTTCCACGTCCTCCACGCTGCCCGCCATCCGGCTGACGCCGCCGTCGATCCAGACGGCGCGCGTGCAGAGCTTGCGCAGGGAGATCACGTCGTGGGTGATGAGCACCACCGTGCGGCCGGCGTCCATGCGTTGCTGGATAGCGCTGGTGGACTTTTCCCGGAAGTTCACGTCGCCCACCGCGAAGACCTCGTCGATGAGCAGCACGTCCGGGTCGGCCTGCATGGCGACGGCGAAGCCGAGCCGCGAGAGCATCCCGCTCGAATAGATGAAGACCGGCTGATCGAAAAACTCGCCGAGTTCCGCGTAGTCGCATACCCGGTCGAGCCGTTTCTCGATCGTCGCGCGGTGCATGCCGAGCAGCATCCCGCTGAGAATGGCGTTTTGCCGGCCGGTCAGATTGCTCTCGAAGCCGACGCCGAGCGAGAGCAGGGAGACGCTGAAGCGCGGGTCGCGGTAGATCCGGCCCCGGTCCACCGCGATGATCCCGGCCAGCGCGCGCATGAGCGTGCTCTTGCCCGCGCCGTTGGAGCCGAGCACGCCGAGGGCTTCGCCCTGAAAAATCTCGAAGGAAACGTCGCTCAGCGCCCAGAACTTCTTTGAACCGCCCAGTTTGCGCCGCAACCGGTAGTAAACCCCGATGTGCTCGGCCCGGACGATGCAGGGACCGGGACCGGACGCCGGCATGGGCAGGTGCGAACTCATGAGAAAATCGAAAGGCTGAGTCTCAGACGGCGACCTTGGGCAGCTTGAGGTCGAACCGGCGCATGAGCGCCACGCCGGCCGCGAGCATGACCGTGGCGATCAATGCCACCCGGCCCAGCGCCCACCAGTCCGGCCACTGCCGATCGAGCAGGATCGCGCGGTAGGCCGTGAGCAGGTTGGCCACCGGATTATAATTCACGATCGGCGCGTAGGCCGGCGGCACCTGGGCGGGCCGGAAGAAGATGCCCGAGGCCATGCCGATGAAACCCAGCAGTGCCGCGACGACCGCCGTGCCGTCCCGGAAGTAGGGAATCCAGGCCGAGATCGGCATGCCGACGGCCACGTTGAGGGCGAGCTGCGCGAGGAAGATCACCGGCAGCGCCAGGTAGGCCGGGCTCGGGGGATAGCCGAGCAGCCAGAGCGCGACCGTCATCACGGTGAAGGTGCAGATGAACTTCCAGGTGCCGTTGAGTACGCTCACCAGCGGGAACACCGCTTTCGGCAGGTAGACCTGCTGCATGACGCCGGACTTCAAGATGATGGAGTTCGCCGACAGCATGACCGAGTTGTGAAACCACTGCCAGGCAAACGTCCCGACGAGCAGGAAGGGGAAAAACGCCGCCTTGTTGGTGGCCGCGACGGAGGCCGTGTTCGCGAGGAGGAAGCCAAAGACCACGTACATCGTCAGCGCCGAGAACGTTGGCTCCAGCAGCCACCAGGCCACGCCGAGATACGTGCGCGAAATCTCGGCCTTCAGGCCGGCGTACGTCTGGTAGCGCACGACGTGGGTGTACCGGTAGATCTCCTGCAGCAACCGTCCGCGGCGGACCCCGCCACGAAAAAGTTGCAGGTGATCCTGCACCGGGGACGGGGAAAGGGAGGTCATAGAGGCGCTTCGGCTCGGGCAAAGCCGTGGAACGTCATCGTCACGGGCGGCGAGGGGAATCTGGCTCCTCTCGTTCTAACGAAATTCGCCACGCGATCAAAGGGTTTTTTGCGACGGTGGGGACGACCGGCGGTTGTCCGGTACGCCTGATTTCCCCAAGGTTCAATCCATCCGCCCTTTTGTCACGTTCAAGAGGTTCGCGTCGATCCCCGCGTCGACGTTGCGCGAGGGCAGGTTGGTGAGGTTGTTCAAACTGGCGTTCGGTTGGGGCCGGACCTGTTCCATCGCCCAGTTCGTCGCGCCGAAGATCGCGTTGTCGAAAATATCGTTCTCCGTCGAGCCTGAACCGAGAAAAATCCCGGCGTAGTGCGGTCCGCGGATCGTGTTGCCGAAAACGAGGTTGCCCTGACAGGGAGTGAAATCCAGGTCCGTCACCGGGACATCGGCCTTGGCGGACCCGAGTTCGACGCCGAAAAAATGGAAGCGGTCGTTGGCCCCTTCGTTGTTGTCGACGAGCGTGTTCAGGCCCACGCGGTTGCCGTAGGCGGTGCGCACCATCTTCACGCCGCCGCCGTAGTTGCGTTCGATCTGGTTGGCGTAGACAATGTTGTAGAGCGAATTGTCGAGGGAGACGCCGGGGGTTTTGGCCGGGGAGCTGCCGTCCGGCAGCCGGCCCAGGCCGTCCACGAAGTCGAACCGGAGTTCCGCGTCCGTCTTGCCCCAGCGTTTACCGTTGGCACGGACCACGTTCATCGCCAGGACGTTCGCCGTCGAGCCGCTGTCCAGGCAGACGCCTTCCTTGGCGTTGCCTTCCACCAGGTTGTCGAAGATCACCGACTCGACGCCCCCGTCGGAATAAATCCCCGAGGAGGCATTCAACGCGATGTGGTTGCAGGCTAGCACGTTGCGCCGCGGCGGGTGCAGCCGGGTGGGCATGGGCTGCTCGCGCCCGCCGTAGCGGTCGGGGTTGAGGATGGAGCGCGGATCGTCGGCCACCGGGCCGTTGCGGTCGGTCACATTGATGTCGATCAGGCCCTTGCCGCCCCGGCCAGTTGGAGGGACCCAGGTTGCCGACGATCTCGTTGTCGATCAGCACGCCGCCGACCGTGTCGCCGTGGACGAGGACTGCCGCCCCGCCGATCCGCGTGAGCCGGGCGCGGGCCAGGACCACGCCGGGGGCGTTTGTCAGCACGACGCCGCCGTTCGCGAGGCCAGCGAAGGTGCCGCCGCGCAGCGTCACGTCGCGGCTGCCGTCCACCAACACCCCCCACTGGCCGCCGGCGAACGCGCCGCCGCTCACCGTGACGCCGACAGTGTTTTCCACGCGCAGCAGGAAACGCGGGCCATCCGGGGCGGCGCGCAGTTCCGCGCGGCCGAGGTCCAGCCAGACGTTCTCGCGATCCAGCAGGATCGGCTCGTCCACCGCGAGCGTGGGGGAAGAAACTTTCACCGCCCGCACCGCCGGGTCGCGCAGGAGGGCGTTGAGTTCGGAAGCCCGGGTGCCGTTGAAAACCCAGGGGTCGACGGGCGGGGTGGCGTCGAGCCGCGTGCGGGCCGTTTGCAACGTCGCGTCCGCCGAGGTCCACGCGCTCTCCGCCGAACGTGCATCCAGCTTGAGCGCGCGGGCCCGCTGGCCGACTTGCAGTTTGCCGATCTGCGCGGCCAGAGCGCCGTCGGACTGGTCGCGCGGCGGCGGCAGCTTGAAGCTCGCGCCCAGGTCCCGCGCCGCCGTGCCGAGTTCTGGCGGACGGCCGAGGTTCTGGGATGGCGCGTGGCCAGCAAGGCCGACCGAGACCAGCAGGAAGGCGCACAGGACGCGGGCGGTCATCGGGTCTGAAAAGGGGGTGGAACTGGACGCCGGGACGTTCGCCGTGGAGAGTACACCCATGAAGAGACAGCGTTTCCCGCGTTCCTCAACGTCCGTGTTGCCGTGGTTGTTTTTCTGCGCGGCCGGTGCCACGCCGCTGGCCGCCGCGCCGGAGCCTGCCAAGGCGCCGGCCGAGGCGCCGGCCGAGGCGCTCGCCGCCATCACGGCCGAGGACATGCTCCAGCACGTCAAGACCCTCGCCAGCGACGAGTTCGAGGGCCGCGCCCCGGGCGGCCACGGCGAGGAGCTTTCGGTGGACTACATCCGCGCGCAGTTCCAGGCCCTGGGTCTCCAGCCCGGCAATCCGGACGGCACCTACGTGCAGGAAGTGCCGCTGGCCGGGGTCACCAGTGCGCCGACCGCCGCGTTCACCATCGGCGGCAAAACCACGACGCTCGGTTATCCCGAGGATTTCGTCGCCAGCTCCGAGCGGTTGCAGCCGGAGGTCAAGGTGGAGAAGTCGGACGTAGTGTTCGTCGGCTACGGCGTCGTGGCCCCCGAGTACGGGTGGGACGACTACAAGGACGTGGACGTGCGCGGCAAGACGATCCTGATGCTCGTCGGCGACCCGGCGGTGCCCGACCCGCACGACTCGGCCAAGCTCGACGACAGCATGTTCAAGGGCAAGGCGATGACATACTACGGCCGCTGGTCTTACAAGTACGAGATCGCGGCAAAAAAGGGGGCGGCGGCGGCGGTGATCATCCACGAGACCGGCCCGGCCGGTTACCAGTATTCGGTCGTGAAGCTGAGCTGGGCCAAGGAGAACTTCGCCATCGACGCGCCCGACAAGAACATGGGCGCGGTACCCGTGCGCTCGTGGATCACCCTCGACGTGGCGAAGAAGTTATTTGCCGACAGCGGGCACGATTTTGACCAGCTCCATCAGGCGGCGGGCACGAAGGAATTTCGTCCGGTGGCGATGGGTGTCACCGCCGACCTCGACGTGAAGCAAACCGTGCGCCCCTTCCGGTCGCACAACGTCGTCGCCGTTCTGCCCGGCAGCGACCTGAAGCGCGCCGACGAATGGCTCGTGTACACGGCGCACTGGGACCACCTGGGCAAACACCCGGAACTCCCTGGCGACCAGATCTTCAACGGCGCGGTGGACAACGCGTCCGGGATGGCCGGGGTGCTGGAAATCGCCCGGGCGTTCAAAGCCGCCAAGCCGGGTCCGGCGCGCTCGGTGTTGTTCATGGGCACGACGGCGGAGGAAGCCGGTCTGCTGGGCGCGCGCTACTACGCCGAACACCCACTTTACCCGCTCCGCAAGACGCTCGCCGACATCAACATCGACGGCATGGGCATCCACGGCAAAACGTCCGACCTGGAGGACATCAGCAACGGTTTCAGCACGCTCGACGATCTGCTCGCCGAGGCGGGTAAGGCGCAGGGTCGCACGCTCCTGCCCAACAGTCGGCCGGAGAACGGCGGGTTCTACCGCGCGGACCATTTCGAGTTCGCCAAGGCCGGGGTGCCCGCGCTTTACATGAAGTACGGCAAGCTGTTGGTCGGCAAGCCGGCGGAGTTGGGCGACCAGTTGGAAACGGAGTGGATTCTCAAGCGTTACCACAAGCCGTCCGACGAGGTGACCCCGGACTGGGACTTGTCGGGCGCGGTGCAGGACGCGCAGCTTCTCCTTGAGGTCGGCTGGCAGGTGGCCAACGGCGACACGTTCCCGCAGTGGAAGCCCGACGCGGAGTTCAAGGCCCGGCGCGACGAGATGAAGTAAACGTCGGGTAGTGGGCGACGGCACGCGCGTCGTGGAGGAAGGCGGCACTTTAACACAGAGACACAGAGACACAGAGACACAAAGGAAGACAAAGAAGAAGAAATTCTTTGTTCTTCTCTTCTCCGTGGTCCTCCTTCTCTCTGTGTCTCTGTGTTAAAGCTGCCCGTCTCCGTCCGACGCGCGTGCCCCGCAGAAAAGGTGTTGGCATCCCGCCGGGCGACCGCGCAAGATGCTCGCTTTTCCATGCTCCTCCGCCGTCTCCGCCGGTTCCATCCCCTGACTCTCCTCGGCGCGGGTGCCGCCGCCGGGACGGTCGGCACGCTGCTGGCGCGCAACTTCATCCCGAACGAAAAGAAGATCAGCCACCGGATCGAGCTGCCCTACGGCGTGGGCGACGCGCAGTTTGACCGTTCGCTCGGCCAGCTCCTCGGCCCGCCGCTGCTCGATGGCAACCGCGTCCAGGCCCTCCAGAACGGCGACGAGATCTTCCCCGCCATGCTCTCGGCCATCGCCGGGGCGCAGCACAGCGTCACGCTGGAGAGTTTCATCTACTGGCAGGGGCACGTGGCCGAACAATTCTCCGACGCCCTGTGCGAACGCGCCCGCGCCGGGGTGCGCGTCCACGTCCTGCTCGACGGCTTGGGCTGCAACTGTCTCAAAGGCGAGTTGATCCGCCAGA
The DNA here is from genome assembly GCA_964245885.1 of uncultured Chthoniobacterales bacterium. Taxonomy (GTDB): domain Bacteria; phylum Verrucomicrobiota; class Verrucomicrobiia; order Chthoniobacterales; family SZAS-18; genus CAHJWO01. The sequence continues at coordinate 23,219 of CAXTOX010000001.1, forward strand.
TGCGCCGCGCGGGCGTGGAGGTGCAGATCTACAACATCGTCGAACTCCACGACATCGACCGGCTCAACAACCGCACGCACCGCAAGCTCCTGGTCGTCGACGGCAAGATCGGCTTCACCGGCGGGGTGGGCATCGCCGACGAATGGAGCGGTCACGCGCAGTCGCCCCAACACTGGCGAGACATGCACTTCCAGGTGGAGGGGCCGGCCGTCGCGCAGATGCAGAGCGCATTCGTGGACAACTGGATGAAGATGGCCGCCGCCGTGCTCCACGGGGACGATTACTTTCCGCAGCTGACGCCGGTCGGCCCGCTGCGCGCCCACCTGTTCAAGAGCGCGCCGCACGAGGGCAGCGATTCGTTGCGGCTGGTGTTCCTGTTTTCCATCGCCGCGGCGCGGAAGTCGGTCCTCATCGCCAACGCCTACTTCATGCCCGACGACCTGACGATCCAGACGATGATCGAAGCCCTCGGACGCGGCGTGAAAATCGAAATCCTCATGCCCGGTCCGCACATCGACAAGCAATACGTGCGCGACGCCTCGCGGGCGCGCTGGGGCGGACTCTTCGCGGCCGGAGCGCGGTTCTACGAATACCAGCCGACGATGTACCACGCCAAGCTCATGGTCATCGACGGGATGTGGACGAGCGTGGGCAGCGCGAACTTCGACAACCGCTCGTTTCGGCTCAACGACGAGGCCAACCTGAACGTGCTCGACGCGCGGTTTGGCGCGGAACAGGAGGCGGTGTTCGCGGCGGATAAGGCGCGGTCGCGGGAGATCACGTTCGCCGAGTGGCGCGGGCGTTCGCGTCCGCAAAAGATCATCGACCGGGCGGCGGCGTTGCTGCGCTCGCAGATGTGATTTTATCCACAGATTTCGCAGATTTGCACAGATTAGAAGACGGGGAAAAGCCGTCCGAAGAATGGCTGGGATCGTCGTGCTGTCGCCGGGACGTTCGCCAGAAAACCTACGGACCGCTCGGAGAGCGGTCCCTACTTGTCGGTGACGACCGGCCGCTGGCGCTGCCGCTACTTCTTGTCCATCCCGAGCGTCGCGCCGAGAAACGCCCACTCGTCCGCGACCTCTTCGATGAGCTTGCCCGTGGGCCGCGCGCCGCCGCCGCCGTGGCCGCTCCGGGTCTCGATGCGGATGAGCGTCGGCACGTCCGCCGCCTGGTCGGCCTGCAAGGTCGCCGCAAACTTGAACGAATGCGCCGGCACCACGCGGTCGTCGTGATCGCTCGTCATCACCAGCGTCGCCGGATAACGCACGCCCGGTTTCATGTGGTGCAGCGGCGAGTACGCGTACAACGTCTTGAACTGCTCCGGGTCGTCCGATGAACCGTAGTCCGACGCCCAGCCCCAGCCGATGGTGAACTTCTGGAAGCGCAGCATGTCCATCACGCCCACGGCCGGCAGCGCGGCGGCGAAAAGATCCGGCCGCTGGGTCATGGCCGCGCCGATGAGCAGGCCGCCGTTGCTGCGTCCCGAGATCGCGAGCTTCGGCGTGGAGGTGTATTTCTCGGCGGTGAGGTATTCGGCCGCGGCGATGAAGTCGTCGAAGACGTTCTGCTTGTGTTCCTTCGTGCCCGCGAGGTGCCATTCCTCGCCGTACTCGCCGCCGCCGCGCAGGTTGGGCACGGCGTAGATGCCGCCCATCTCCATCCACGCGAGGTTCGCCGGAGAGAACGCGGGCGTCAGCGAGATGTCGAAGCCGCCGTAGCCGTACAGCACGGTCGGGTTCTGACCGTTGCGTTCCATCCCCTTTTTGTAGGAAATGATCATCGGCACGCGTGTGCCGTCCTTGCTTTGATAGAAGACTTGTTCGCTCGTGTACTGCGCCGGGTCGAACGCCACCTTCGGCGCGAACACGACCGACGAATCGTTGGTCTGCACGTCGTAGCGAAAGATCGTCGGCGGCGCGGTGTAGGTCGTGAAGGCAAAGAACGTTTCCGTATCCTGCGGCTTGCCGCCGAAACCCACCGCCGTGCCGAGGCCGGGCAGCTTCACCTCGTGGAGCAACTTGCCGTCGGTCCCGAAGACTTTGACCTGCGCATGTGCGTCCTTCAGGTAACTGGCCACGAAGCATCCACCCACGTAGCTGACACCTTCGAGGGTTTCCTCCGCTTGCGGGATGATCTCGCGCAGTTCCGTGGCTCGGTCGGGGTTTTTGCTCGTGTCGATGGCGACCAGCCGCCCGCGGGCGGCGTCGCGGTTGGTGGAAAAATAGAACACCGGACCGTCGTTGCCGACGAAGACATAGTGGGCGTCGGCGTCGCGGAGCAGTTCCTTCGTCACGGTGCCGGAAATTGTCACCTGGTCGAGCGGCTGATAGAAAATCCGGTTCTTCGGGTCGGTGCCGTGGGTCACGTCGATGATCAGATATTTTCCGTCGTCGGTGACATTCCCCCGAAAGCCCCATTCCTTTTCGTCCTTGCGCTCGTAGACCAGGATATCTTTGTCCTGGGCCGTGCCGACGTTGTGATAGTAGAGCTTCTGATAATAGTTGACCGATTGAAGCTGCGTTTTCTCGTCCGGCGCGTCGTAGCGGCTGTAGTAGAACCCTTTGTTGTCCTTGGTCCACTCCGCCCCGGAAAACTTCGACCATTTCAAAACGTCGGGCAAGTCGTGGCCGGTGGCGACTTCCTTGACGTGCCACTCGGTCCAATCCGACCCGGAAGTGTTCAGGCCGTAGGCCACGTAGCGGCCGTCGTCGCTGACGTGGTAGCTGCCCAGCCAGACGGTGCCGTCGGCCGAGAACTGGTTCGGGTCGAGCAGCTCGACGGGTTGGTCCGCGAGCGTCGGCGCGGTGTAGACCACGCTCTGGTTTTGCAGTCCGGTGTTCTTGGAGAAGAAGTACCGGCCGCCTTCCTTGAAGGGCACGCCGTACTTCTCGTAGTCCCAGAGCTGGGTCAGGCGTTGCTTGATGCCCTCGCGGGAAGGAAGCTGGCGCAGGTAGGCGAAGGTGACGTTATTCTGTACCTCTACCCACGCCTGGGTCTGGGGAGAGTTGGCGTCCTCCAGCCAGTGATACGGGTCGGCCACCTTGGTGCCGTGGTAGTCGTCGACGTAGTCGGTCCGGGCGGTTTGCGGATAGTGAAAATGCCCTTTGGCCACGGCCGGTTCCGGGGTGTCGGCGACCGGCGGTTGGGCAGCGGCATTTGAGAGGGAAGCGGCGGCCATGGCAGCGGCGAGGCCGATGGAAACGTGAACGGAGGCAGGGCGGACGGGCATAAGGAAAACGGCTGGTGCTCAACATAGTCGGCTGGCCAGTCGTCGCAACGGAGGATTCAACAGGAGCAAGACGTTGGGTGAGCCGCCGGCGGTGCCCGCACAAGGTGCGGAAGTTTTTTTGAAAATTATGATTGACGCTCCGCGCCGCTCGATGCCATAAAACGGAAAACAGGGGATCGAACAACGGGGTAGCTTCGAGGGCGGGCAGGGTATCCCAGCGGACATGGATTTTTCCTCTGGCCAGGGACGGCGCGGAACCGCGCAAACACAGCCGAATGATGAATTAACCAGGGGCGGGAGTCAGGTCTTCGGACCGGGCTTCCGCCCCGGAAGTTTCTCCCGCGCCGCCGAAGCCACCCCGAGACGATTCCATGAAGTTCACCGCGCGCAGGTTGTTCTGTCTTTTCGTTTTGGCCGCGCTGCCTTTGCCGGCCGAGGCCAAAGTCAACGCGCCGGTTTCGGCCGAACCGTGCGTGGCGGTCATGGCGTCGTTCCCGGAGGAACTCGACGCCATCGAGAAGATGATGGCACCGGCCGGGACGAACATCGAGACGACGACGATCAACGGCGTCCAGTTTCACACCGCGCAGATCGACGGCAAACGCTTCGTCTTTTTCCTGACCGGCATGAGTCTGGTCAATGCCGCCGGGAGCACCCAACTCGCATTGGACCGCTTCAACGTGCAGGCGGTGTTCTTCACCGGCATCGCGGGCGGGGTGAACCCGGCGTTCGGCCCGGGCGACGTGGTCGTCCCGGCGCAGTGGCGCTACCACGCCGAGGGCGCGTACTTTAACGAGACCGCCCCGGGCAAATTCCAGCTCGCCGAGTGGTATCCGCACAAGTATCCCAACTTTGGCATGATCCACCCCGACGACGTGCAGGTCCTCCGCGAGGGCATGACGAAGTACGAACGCGTCCCGGCGTTCCCGGCCGACGAGACGCTGCTGGCCCTGGCGAAAAGCGTCGCCGCCACTCTGCCCAAGCTGACCACCGGTGACCGCGCTTGCCAGGTCAACTGCGGGGGAACGGGCGTCAGCGGCACCGTTTTTTGCGACAACGCGGAGTACCGCAAGTGGGTGTTCTCCACGTTCCAGGCCGACTGCCTGGACATGGAATCCGCCGCCATCGCGCAGGTGTGCTGGCAGAACAAAACCCCGTGCCTGATCGTGCGCGGCCTGAGCGATCTCGCGGGTGGGCAGACCGGCGAAAACCAGATGGGCGTGTATTTGAAAGCCGCCGCCGATCATTCGGCGCTGGCGCTGGTGAAAATTTTGCAGGCCTACACGCCGCCGACCTTGCAACCCGCCGCCGCCGCTTCCAAGTAGCAACCCCTGGGAAAAACGAGCGCGAAGGGGGATAGTCCCACGGCTCACGCCGTGGGCTGAACTCTTGCGCTCCTGCCGGGGCTGCGGGAACCGCATGGCGGCAGGAGACTGGTGCTGGTGTTCTGCAATGAGGGACAAGGAAGGAATATTTTATTGGAGCGGCGTGGCTAGAAATCCACAATTTGCAATTCGGAAGTTGTCGTTTTTTGCACTCATGCCTCTCGTTGAAAGATAAGTTACTGAGACGAGGACACTTGAATACCTCACTGGCATCATAGTTGCTAAGTGGCCGTCAATCTTCACCTGCCTTGGGCTTCGACCATCACCTTCGCTGCATCCATCCTTGAACCATCCACTTCTCAAATACGGTAGTTTCCTCGCGTGTCTGTGCTTCGCCGGTACCAGCCACTTGTCCGCCCAGACCAGCGCCTCCACTGGCCCCGGACCGACCAACGAACAATCCGGCGACGCTTCCGCCTCGTCGCGCGTCACGATCACGGAGACGCCTTTGGAGGAATCCGTCCTGCCGACCGTGCGGCCCTACACCTCGGCGTTCGGGTTGGACAACAACATCCTCGACGTGCCGCGCAACGTCACCATCATCTCGCGCGAACAGCTCGACACGGTGGACATCCAGGACGTGCGCGATTTCTCCAAGCTCACGTCCAGTTCCTACACGACGACCAACTTCGGCGCGCCCGCCAATCCCAGCATCCGCGGCCAGACGGCCGACACCTTCACCAACGGCCTGCGCACGGGCATCACCAGCAACGGCAACGGCCTGCCCATCGACTTCAACGCCATCGAGAGCGTGTCGATCCTCAAGGGACCCGCGCCCGTCATCTACGGCCCCAGCCCGTACGTGGGTGGATTCGTCAACTTCACGACCAAGCAGCCGTACTTCGACAAGTGGCAGGGCTTCGTCGGCACGACCATCGGCGAATACGACCAGTTCCGCTGGACCGGCGACGTGAGCGGGCCGCTCATCAAGAACAAGCTGGCGCTGCGCATCAGTTATTCGGGCGAGGAGAGCGGCAGCTACTACCAGAACGGCCACAAGAACACCGAGGCCATTTATTTTGCGCTCGCCGCCACGCCGCTGCCCTGGTACTCGGCGACGCTGACCAGCGAATTCTTCATCGCCGACTACACGGAGAACTTCGGCTTCAACCGGCCCACGCAAAACCTCATCAACAACAACAAGTACATCGTCGGCACGCCGCTTGACTCCGCCACGGGCCTGCCGCTCGCCTATCCCGCCGGCGTCGAATCGGGCTTCAACTTCATCCCCACCGGCACCACGGTGAACATCGGCTCGGGTGACGGCCGCAAGCAGCGCCTGCTCGCCACGGGCGACGGTTCACTGGGCCGCAGCGACACGATCACGCTCGTCCAGACCGCGCGCATCAACGACCACTTGAGCATCGTCAACAGCAGCCTGGGCCTCATCATCGACCGCACGACGCGCTCCTCGTACCGCTACCAGGAACAGGAGCCGAACAACATCGCCATCGAGAACCGCACCGAAGCGCGGCTGAACTTCGACGTGCCCTTCGGCGGCGGCGGGTACGTGCGCAGCGCCCCGGCCGACAGCCCCAAGGACGGCAAGGGCGCGGACAAGGACGCCAAGGCAGTGGCCGACAACATGAAGGCGTCCCAGCCCTTTAAGATCGGCAACCAGATCAACGCCGGCTTCGATTTCCGCTACCAGCACATCGTCGGCGTGGATGACTTCTACCACGAGCCGGCCAACGCGTACGACATCACCGGCGATCCCAACCTGATCCGCTTCCCGATCACCAAGGTGGTCAGCGGCTTCAACGCGTCCATCCCCTACGGGGTCGGCTATGCGACGCCGGGCGGCAACTACGGCTTCGACCCCGTGACGGGCAACATCTACAACGCCGGCCCGGACACGAACGACTCGTTCCTGTACGATTACGCGGTCTTCTTCCAGCACCAGATCGACTTCGGCAAATACGTCAGCCTGTTCTACGGCGGACGCGGCGACCTTTATTACGTCAGCGACCGCGACCCGGTCGCGCCGATCGGCTTCCCGCGCGTGGACGACAGCATCCTGACGGGCCTGGGCAACACGAACGTCAGCCCCGTGCTGCACGTCACCGACAAGGTATCGCTGTACTTCACCTTCAACTACAATCAGGCCACCCAGCAGTTCAACGGCGGCGGCATCGCGCCGGCCACCGGCGGGCAGTCGTTCACCACGACGCAGTTCCACAACGAGAGCATCCTCTACGAGGCCGGCTTCAAGGCCAGCCTGCTCAAGGACACGCTCTTCGTCAACGGCGCGGTCTTCCGCCAGACGCGCAACACCCCGCAGCAGACCGGCGCGGACGAGATCGTCAACGTCAAGGGCGTGGAACTGGAAGCGAACTACCAGCCGAATCGCCACTTCTACGCCACGGCGGGCTACACGTTCCTGTCGAGTTACTATTATGCCGCCAGCGGGTTGTTCGAGACGACGAGCAGCCCCGTGGACGTGGGTACGACGACGATCACCCTAGCCAACGGACAGACGGTGACGGGCAAGTTCACGCCGGACTTCTACACGCTGCCCGTCGGCAACTACCGGCAGCCCGGCGTGCCGCAGCACCTGTTCAACTTCGTGACTTCCTACAAGACGGACTTTGGGTTGGGAGCGTCGTTGGACGGCACGGTGACCAGCACGATCTTCAACGACTACGGCGGCCAACTGAAGATCCCCTGGCAGTACACGCTCGACGCGAGTGTTTTCTACACGTTCAAAAACGTGCAGGTGACGCTGGCGGTCCTGAACTTCACCGACCAGAAAAACTGGGCTCCGCCGAACCCGACCTACGGCAACGATTCCATCCTGGCCGACCTGCCCCTGCGCGTGGAAGGCTCGGTGAAGATCCGGTTCTAAACGACCGCGGGTCGAAAATTACCACCGGGGCGGAAGTTCAGTACATAATCTGGACTTTCGCCCCGAAAGTTTTCGTCTCCAGACCATGTGGATGACAACGTTTCGGAAACAATCACGCTGGTTTGCCGCCGCGTCGCTGCTGCTGGCGTTTTGCTCCGGTGGATTCGCCCAGGAAACGCCTGCCAAACCCATGAAGGTCAAGGTCGTGGTCGTCGCCATGTTCGAACCCGGCGCGGACACCGGCGACGTGCCGGGCGAATTCCAGTTCTGGTTTGAGCGCGAAAAACTGACTCACCGCTACCCTGCGCCGGCCGCGTTCCACGACATCATGGCCAACGACGACGGCGTGGTCGGGATCGTCACCGGGGTCGGCACGGCGCGCTCGGCTTCCACCGTGATGGCCGTCGGCACCGATGCGAGGTTCGATTTTTCAGAGGCCTACTGGCTGGTGGCCGGCATCGCGGGAGTGGACCCCGCCGACGCGAGCCTGGGCAGCGCGGCCTGGGCGGAATGGGTCGTGGACGGCGACCTGGCCCACGAGATCGACGCGCGCGAAATGCCGAAGGATTGGAAGACGCCCTTCGTGCCGCTGCAGGCTTCTTCACCCTATCCGGAGCCGCGCGCGAAGACGGCGGAAGGCTGCACGGTCATGTATCATCTCAACGCCGGGCTGCGCGACTGGGCTTACGAACTGACTAAGGACACGCCTCTCCTGGAAAACGAAAAGATGAAGACCAGCCGGGCGCGCTACACCGAGACGCCCGCCGCGCAGAGGCCGCCGTTTGTGCTGAAGGGCGACACGCTTTCGTCGAGCACGTTCTGGCACGGCAAGCTCATGGACGAGTGGGCCAACGACTGGGTGAAATACTGGACGGAAGGCGCGGGAAACTTCGCCACCACGGCGATGGAAGACACCGGGACGATGCAATCGCTGACCAGCCTGGCGAAGGCCGGCCGGGTGGACCTGCGCCGGGTGATGGTCCTGCGGACGGCGAGCAACTACGACCGCCAGCCGCCGGGACGGACCGCGGCGGAGAACCTCGCCGAGGAAAACGAAGGACTGTATTCCGCGTACGTTCCCAGCCTGGAGGCCGCCTACCGGGTGGGCAGCGCGGTCGTTCACGAACTCACCGGCCACTGGGACAAGCACGAGACCACCGTGCCCGGCGGGCAGCCATGATTCTTGGGCATCGGGAGGAACAAGGCGTGACCGGGTAATTCTTTGCACCCGCACGACTTCCGGAGCCCCGGCAGGAGCGCAAGATTTTAGCCCACGGCGCAAGCCGTGGGGAACAAGGACAACAGGGAACAAGCCCCGGCAGGGGCGTAAGAAAAGGTGCTGGCCATTCAGGACCACGAGGCGTGCCTTTCTTACGCCCCTGCCGGGGCTATGCGATTAAGGCGTGTTGACCCACGGCTCACGCCGTGGGCTAAAGTCTTACGCCCCTGCCGGGGCTCCGGAATGAACGCTTAGGCCGTGGGAAGCTCGTCCGCGCTTTCTTCGGCTCGCAACTTCGCCATTCCCTGCTCAATGACCTCTTCACTCAGCACGCCGATGCAGGGCAGGTTGCGGTAATGCTCCATGAAATCGAGCCCGTAGCCGACGACGAATTCATCGGCGATGTCGAACCCGACGTAATCCGCCTCGACGGGTTTTTCGCGCACCCGGTTTTTGCGCAGCAACACGCCGATCTTCAGGCTCACGGGGTTGAGTTGCAGCAGGCGTTCGCGGACCGCGTGGAGGGTGAAGCCGCCGTCGAGGATGTCGTCGACCACGAGGACGTGGCGGCCGGTGATCTCGGGCATGTTTGTCTGGTCGAACGTCACCACTCCCGTGCTCCGGTGGCCCGAGTAGCTGGACACGCTCAGGCAATCGACGTGCAAGGGAATCGGGATGCGCCGCAGCAGGTCGCCGAGAAACATGAACGAGCCGTTGAGCACGGCGACGACGGTCAGGTCCTTGTCGCGGTAGTCCCAGGTGATCTGGTGCGCCATTTCGTCGAGCCGGCTGAGGACCGTGCTCTCGTGGAAAAGGATGCGGCTGAGATCGGCGAGCATGGTCCGCCCAAGCTGGCTGGGAACGGCGGAAAATGCAAAATGCAAAATGCAAAAGTCAGAAATCAGCAGAGCTTGGCGCGGTGATAGGAGAAAAAGCACATCGGCAAACACCGGGGATTCACAAAGGGAAGGAGATGCGGCGTCTCTCCTCTGGACTTTTGCATTTTGCATTCTGCATTTTGCATTCTCTGCGGTCCCACTTGCCCTTTCCGCCGCGAACCGGTATCCCATCTCCATGCCAGCGCAAAAGGGGGCGGAGGATTTCATGCGCGATGCCATCGCGGCCGCGTTCGCGGGGATGCGCAACCACGCGGGCGGACCGTTCGGAGCCGTGATCGTGCGCGACGGCGAGATCATCGCGCGGGGGTGCAACGAGGTGACATCCTCCCACGATCCCACCGCGCACGCCGAGGTGGTGGCAATCCGGGCGGCGGCGCGGATGCTCGGAACGCATTCGCTGGCCGGTTGCACGATTTACGCGAGTTGTGAGCCGTGCCCGATGTGTCTGGCGGCAATCTACTGGGCGCGGCTGGAGCGGTTGTTTTTCGCGTGTACCCGTGCGGACGCCGCGGCGGCCGGGTTCGACGACGAAGTGTTCTACCAGGAAATCGCCAAGCCTCTGGACGAACGCTCCGTCCCCGCCGCCCCGTTGCTGCGGGACGAAGCGTGGACGGTGATGCAGGAATGGATTGCCAAGCCCGACAAGACCCCGTACTAACGCGGAAGGCGGAAGAATGACCTCCACGGCTGTGACCGGGTTCCATGGAGATCTTTAACCAACCACCCACCACGAACGCGGACCTCTGCCTTCTGCCTTCGGTCTTCTGACATTCCGCCTTCCGCCTTCCCATGACCCGTTTTTCCGTCCCCACGCTGGCGTCACTGACCCGCGAACTGGCCGCCGTCGCCTCCGGCAGGCTCGCGCCCGAACTGGTCATCACCGGCGCGCGGGTGCTCTCGACCTACACGGAGCGCATCCACGACGAACGCGAGTTGTGGATTCATCGGGGCCGGATCGCGGCGGTCAAGGCGGCGGGCGCCTGCCCCCGCGCGGCCGGGACGACGTTCTACGATGCGCGCGGCGGGATCATCGCGCCGGGGCTGGTCGATCCGCACGTCCACATCGAGAGCAGCATGATGACCGCCTGCGCGTACGCGGAAGGAGCGTTGCTCAACGGCACGACGACCGTCTTTTGCGACAGCCACGAAATCGGCAACGTGCTCGATGTCGAGGGGATCGAGATGATGTTGGAAGACGCGCGGCAGGCTCCACTCTCGGTGTACCTGACGGTTCCCAGCACCGTGCCCGCCACGACGCCGGAACTCGAAACGGCCGGCGGCGACCTGACCGCGGAGAAGATCGGCGCGCTCTTCGACCGTTGGCCCGAGGCGGTGGCGTTGGGCGAGAAGATGGACTTCGTGCAGGTGGCCACCGGCGACGAACGCAGCCACGCGATCCTTGCCGCGGCGCTCTCGCGCGGGCGACCGGTGTGCGGACACGTCTACGGGCGGGAATTCGTCGCGGCCTACGCGGCCAGCGGCGTGACGGACACGCACGAGGCCATCGACCGGGACATCGCGGACGACTTTCTGGAAGCGGGCCTCTGGATTTTCCTGCGCGGCGGCCCGCCGACCACGCCGTGGCATTCGCTGCCCGAAGCCATCAAGACGGTGACCGAACTCGGCGCGAACACGAAGCGCGTCTGCGTCTGCACGGACGACCGGGATGCCGACGACGTGTTCACCTTTGGGTTGGACTGGGTGACGCGGCAGGCGTTGAAGGCCGGGCTGCCGCCCGCGCGCGCGTGGAGCCTAGGTTCGCTGCACGCCGCCACGCGCTACGGCCTGGACGGGGAAATCGGCGGCCTGGGCGGCGGCCGCCGGGCCGACCTCGTGCTGCTCAACGACGCCCTCGAACCGCGGAGCACCTGGTACGGTGGTCAGCTCGTGGTCGACGACCGCAAAATCACCCCTCTGCTCGACGCGGCGCTCAGCCGGCGTTACCAGTATCCGGTCGCCGCCTACCGCACGGTTCACTGCGCACCCGCCGCCGGGTTGGAGTTGGCGCCGCCGCTGCCGTCCGGCCCGGTGATCGCCAACGTCATCCGCACCCCGCTGCCGGGGATCATCCTTTCCCACGAGCGGGTCGAGCTAACTCCCATCGGCGGCTGGCCGGAACTGCTCGCAAAGCACGAGCTTTGCCATGTGGCGGTCATTGAGCGCCATGGCCGTTCGGCGGGCAGCGTCGCGCATGGGTTCCTGATGGATTTCGGCCTGCGCGAGGGAGCCGTGGCCAGCAGCGTGGGGCATGATTCGCATAACCTGCTCGTCGCCGGCACGAACGAGGCCGACATGCGCGTGGCGGTCGCGGCGTTGCAGGCAAAACAGGGCGGCGTGTGCGTCGTGCGCGGCGGGCAGGTGCTGGCAATGGTGGACCTGCCGATTGCGGGTTTGCTGTCCGACAAGCGTGCCACGGCCGTTGCTGGGGAGGTCGCCACGCTCAAGCGCGCCTGGAACGAGGTCGGCTGCACGCTGCCGTTCATGGGTTTCAACCTGATCCCGCTCTCCGTCATCCCGGCGATCCGGCTGACCGACAAGGGGCTGGTGCTCGTGCCGGAGATGCGGATCGTGCCGTTGTTCGAGCCGACGGTGGGATAGCTGACAGATGGCTACGTCAGCCAGTTTTCTACCCGCAGCCCGGCAAAGGCACATTCCTCAGGTGTTCGGAGCAGGCCCGCGCAAATGCCCGCCCGCCGCGCCGCGCATGACCTGGAAAATTTGCGCCAGCACGCTGACGGCGATTTCCGCCGGGGTCTCGGCGTGCAGGTCCAGGCCGAGCGGCGCGTACACGTCCGCCAGACGTTCCGCTGGGATTCCCGCCGCCTTGACCTCGTCGAGCGCCATCCGCACCTTGCGTCCGCTGCCCATCATGCCGAGATAACCCATCCCGCCGTGCCGGGTCGCTGCCAGCAGGCAATCGCGGTCAATCGGAAAACTGCGGCTGACCAGCGCCAGCGCCTCGTCGCGCCGCCAGTCGCGCGCGGCGATCCACTCGGACGGGGCCGTTTCTTTCACCGTGACAACCCCGGCGGGAACCTCGCCGAGCAGGTCCGCGCGGTCGTCGAGGACCGTGACGTGCCAGCCGCAAAGCACCGCCAGTCGGGCGATGGCCAGCCCGCAATGTCCCGCGCCGACGATGATAAGGGCTTCTGCCAGGATTTGCGGCTCAATGAGGACGGTGACCTCGCCGCCGCAGACCGCGCCAAAAGACTCGCTCAGGCCCTCGCGCAACGGGTAGGTTTTCAGCGTGGGCGTGCGGGCGTCGGCGGTGAGCGCGGCGAGGCTTGCCTCGATCACGAGCGACTCCAGGCGTCCGCCGCCGACGGTGCCGGAAATCCGGCCCCCGGCGTAGACGAGCATCTTCGTCCCCGCCTCGCGCGGCGTGGAACCGCGCGCCGCCGCGACGGTGACGAGTGCGCAACGCTCGCGCCGCGCCCGCGCGTCGAGCAGTTCGCGCAACAGGTCGTCCGGGGTCATGCGCGGGTCAGCGTCGCCTCGATCTGGCCGTGCGGCTCGTCGGTGGGCAGGAAAATCTCGTGGCGGTTCTCCCGGCCGAATCGCGCGAGGTCGATGGGGAGGTAATGCTTGTTGGGCATCAGCAGGCGGACGCACTGGATCTGCGCGCAGGCGGCCAAGGCCGCTTCGCCCATCTGGTAGAGCGTGGTCTGGACGCTGGGACTGTGGTTGAGCGCGAAGGGCCGAAGCAACGCGGCAAGGATCGTCTCGTTGGCTTGGCGGTAGTCGGCCGGTTCGCCGTCCCAGACCCAAACCACGACGAGCGACGTGGCGAGGATCCGCTCATCGGTTTCGGGCAGCGTGGTGAATTCGTCCTTGGGATAGTCCTTGAAGCTGGCGGCGGTCGATTTGAGGAGGAGCAGGTTGGCGACGCCCGACACGACGATCGTGCTCTTGGCCGTCGCCACGATGTGCACGGTCGGACGCGCGCCCTGCGCGTGGACGAAGCTGTGCGGGTGCGGCGCGCCGTCGATGCGCAGCCGGTCCCAGACGCGTTCCCGGGTTTTGATCACGACTTTACCGACCTGCGGGTAACATTCCAGGAAATGCCGCGCCAGCGTGACGGCGAACCGTTCCGTCTCCTCGCCGAGCGTGTCCTTGGCGAGTGCATGGACGGTGTTTTTCATCGTGTCCGTGAGGATCACCTTCGAGTTGTCGCCGGAGGTGTAGGAGGACTCGAAGTCGCCGCTCAGCCGCACGGACACATCGAGTTCCTTGAGCGTGTGCGTCGCGCCGTCGCGCAGGACCTTGAGCACGCGCACGCGGGATTTGCCGTATTGATGGTTAATCAGTTTTGCGCCCATGGATTTCTGTTTGCCGGATGCCTCGCGCGGTTATAAGCCTTTCCCGGAGGGGAACCCAGGGGAAATCTTCGATGCCGCCGACCGATCTGTCCACCGTCAACGCCGCGGCGCGGGCGGAATTCCTGCGCACGGTCGGACCGGTGTTCGAGCATACGCCTTGGATTGCGGAGGCGGTGGCCGACCGGCGGCCGTTCGGGAGCGTGGAAGCCCTGTGGGAGGCGATGTGCGAGACCGTGCGCGGTGCGGGCGAGGAACGGCAGACGGCGCTCATCCGCGCGCATCCCGACCTCGTCGGCCGCGCCGCGTTGACTGCAGAATCGCAGGGCGAGCAGTCGGCTGCCGGGTTGCTGGGGTTGTCGCCGGAGGAAGTGACGCTCTTCGGACGGTACAATGCCGAGTACAAAGCGCGGTTCGGGTTCCCGTTCGTGATCTGTGCGCGTCTGAACAAGAAGGACGCCATCCTGGCGGCGTTTCCCGTGCGCCTGCGCAACACCGAGGCGCAGGAACGCGTGACCGCTTTGGACGAGATTTACAAGATCGCGCGCCTGCGGCTGGAGGATCTGATCGGATGATGGTCGTGCGACGCCGTATCCGGGCAGGCCGCGAAGCGGCCGGTCGTCACCAAGGTAGGGACGCGTCTCCGACGGGTCCCAAATTCCTCCGGGAGAAATCTTGCGCGAATGGCACGTCTTCCGGAAAATCTTGGGACCCGTCGGAGACGCGTCCCTACCTGTTGTTACGATGCCGCTGACGCGGCGAATCTCGCCATGGGAAAACTCAGCACCCACGTTCTCGACCTGCTGCGCGGCCGGCCCGCCGCTGGCATGACCATCGAACTGCGTGCGGCGGATGCCGTTCTCAAAACGGTCGTCACCAACGCCGACGGCCGCACAGACGCGCCGCTGCTGGTTGACGATGCCCTGACCGCGGGCGAATACGAACTCACCTTTCACGTCGGCGACTACTTCGGCGAAACGGCGTTCCTCGACCGCGTGCCGGTGCGTTTCCGAATCGCCGACGCGGCGGCCAACTACCACGTTCCCCTGCTTTGCACGCCATGGGCTTACAGCACCTATCGCGGGAGTTGATGCGCCGCTGCGACGAACTCGGCCGGGTCAGCGACGAGCCGGGTCGCCTGACGCGCACGTTCCATTCGCCGGCCATGGCGCGCGCCAACACCCTCGTCGGCGGCTGGATGCGCGACGCCGGCCTCGAAGTGCGCGAGGACCCCGCGTTCAATCTCATCGGCCGCTGGCCGTGCGCCGACCGCCCTCGCGCCAAAACGCTGCTGCTGGGTTCGCACCTCGACACCGTGCCCGACGCGGGCAAGTACGACGGCCCGCTCGGCGTGCTGGTGGCGCTGGCGGCGGTGACGGCCTTGCGCGAGGAAGGCGTACGGCTGCCGTTTGTGGTGGAGGTCGTCGGCTTTTCCGACGAGGAGGGCATGCGCTACCAGACGGCCTATCTCGGCAGCGGCGCAATGGCCGGGACGTTGGCGAAGCGCGACCTCGCCCGCATCGAGGAAAAAGGCATCGAGCGCGCCCGGCGCAAACGCGGCGAACTGCTGGCCTACGCAGAGGTCCACATCGAGCAGGGACCGGTGCTCGAAGACGGCAAACAGGCGCTCGGAGTGGTCAGCGGCATCGCGGGACAAACCCGCGCGCGAGTGGAGTTCACCGGACGGGCGGGGCATGCGGGGACCACTCCGATGCACCTGCGCCAGGATGCCCTGTGCGCGGCGGCAGAGTTGATCCGGATCGTGGAGGGATGCGCGCGCGGCGACGGCGGCGTACGGGTCGCCACCGTCGGTCAGATCGAAGTGCGTCCCGGTGCCAGCAACGTGATCCCCGGCTATGCGCGACTCTCCATCGACGTGCGGGATTTGTCCGACGGCGACCGCATTGCCGTCGTTGGGAAGATCCGTGAACAGGCTGATGTCATCGCCAGAGATCGAGGCGTGAAGATGCGTTGGACCACCATGCAGGAGACCGGCTCCGTCTGGTTCGACGGTCGATTGCGCGAATTGATGGATGCCGCCGTCCGCCGCCATGAACCCGACGCGCCATCGTTGTTCAGCGGCGCGGGGCACGACGCGGCGGCTTTGGCGGCGGTTTGTCCGACGGCAATGATGTTCGTGCGCTGCAAGGGCGGCGTCAGCCACCATCCCGCCGAGTCCGTCAAAACCTCCGACGTGGCCAAGGCGATCGCGGCATTGCGCGACTTCGTGCTGGCGCTGGCAGTTGCCCATTGACGTTCCATGCCTGACTTCGACCTGCTCATCCAAGGTGCGGCGAACCTGCCCGCCATCGGCATCGCCGACGGCCGCATCGCCGCGTTCGCGGAAGGTTCCGCCCGCGAAAAGATCGACGCTGCGGGCTGGCTCGTGCTGCCGGGAGCCATCGACGCGCACGTGCATTTCAACGAACCCGGCCGCGCGGATTGGGAGGGGATCGAAACCGGTTCGCGTGCCTGTGCCGTCGGCGGCACGACGACCTATTTCGACATGCCGCTCAACTCCACGCCGCCGGTGTGCGACGCGGCCTCGTTCGCCGCGAAGCGCGCGGTCGCGGAGAGGAAGTCGCACGTGGACTTTGCGTTGTGGGGTGGGTTGGTGCCGGGGAAACTGGATGCCGTCGAGGCACTCCATGCCTGCGGCGCGGTGGGACTGAAGGCGTTCATGTCCGGCAGCGGCATCGATGATTTCCCCAAAGCCGACGCCGCGACGCTGAAGGCCGGCATGAAGAAGGCCGCCGCGCTCGGGATGGTGGTGGCCGTCCACGCGGAGATCGACCACCCGGAATACGCCCGCGGCACGAGCGTGCGCGACTACCTCGCCTCCCGTCCGATCTCGATGGAACTCGAAGCCATCCGCCTCGCGCTCGACCTGGCGGGCGAGACGGGTTGCGCGTTGCACGTCGTCCACGTCAGCAGCGCGGAAGGCGTGCGGTTGATCCGGCAGGCTTTTTCCGGGCACGGCGTGGACGTGACCTGCGAGACTTGTCCGCACTACCTGACGCTGACCGACGGGGACGTCGAACGCCTCGGCGCGCCGGCCAAATGCGCGCCGCCGCTGCGCCCGGAAGCCGAACGCCGCGCCCTGCTGGAACTCGTGCGCAACGGCTACGTTGACTGGATCGCCACCGACCACTCGCCGGCTCCGCCGTCCATGAAGAACGACGCCGACTTCTTCAAGATCTGGGGCGGCATTTCCAGTTGCCAGCATTTACCGGGGTTGTTGTTCGACCTCGGGTTGGCACCTGGAGCGGTGGCGCGGTTGACCGCCCGTGCGGTGGCGGAGCGGTTCCGGCTGTCCCCTGGCAAGGGGCAGCTCGCCGTCGGTGCGGACGCGGACTTGGCGTTGTTCGATCCTGCCGGTCAGACGCACGTCACGGCAGCTTCCCTGCAATACCGCCACAAAGTGACGCCCTATCTCGGTCGCACGTTGCGCGGGGCGGTTCGCCGGACGATCCTGCGGGGCCGGACCGTGGCGGTCGACGAGCGGCCGGTGGGTGAACCCGGCGGCCAGCTCGTGATTCCTGCCCGTTGATCTTTCCATGTATCCGAAACTCGGCCTGACCCGCAACGTCATCCGGCGCAACTACGCGCTCATCACTCCGGACGGCTACGTGCCCAGCGTGCTGCCGGGCTGGGTGCGCTGCACGCCGTACGTGATCATTTCCCCGGCGATGGGCGCGCGCGTCACGCAGATGATCGTCGACCTGGGGGAAGGAGGGGAGGGACACGGCTACACGGGCGGCGAGGAATGGTTCTTCTACGTGGTCGCGGGCGGCGGCAAGTGCAACGGCAAGAAAGTCGCGGCCGGCGGGTACGTGTACGTCCCGGCGGATTCGTGGTACGAGTTCACCGGGACGCACGAAGGCACGCGGGTCCTGGTTTTCCGAAAGACCTGGGAACACACGGCGGACGAGACCGACGAAGCTCCTTCCTTCTTCACCGGCCACGAAAAGGAGGCGGCCGAATCGCCCTTCCTCGGTGACCCGCGTGCGCGTCTGAAAACACTCCTTCCCGACGGTCCGGCGATGGATATGGCCGTCAACATCTTCACCTACGATCCTGGCGCGACGCTGCCGTTCGTCGAAACGCACGTCATGGAGCACGGGATGCTCTTTCTGGACGGCGGCGGGGTGTACCGTCTCGACGAGGACTGGCACCCGGTCCAGGCGGGTGATTCGCTGTGGATCGCGTCGTACTGCCCGCAATGGTTCATCGCGGCGGGGCCGGGACCGGCGCGCTACCTCTATTACAAGGACGTGAACCGCCTCCCATGATACCCACGCTTTCCGCCGCCGAACTCGCCCCGGTCGTCGATGACCTGCGCGTCGCCAACCAGGTTTTTCTCGGGCGCTACCCGGGCGAGTCCAACCGCCGCCAACCCGTGCATGTGGTGTACGGCGGCGCGCACCTGTTCAAGGCGGACACCGCCCGCAAGCTCGGCGAAACGGCGCGGCGTTCCTTGCAGGAGTACGCGCCCGATCCCGCCGCGCTCGCCACGGCGCTCGGCGCGCGGTGGGACGCGGCGTTCGCGCGGGATTTGTACGCGCGCGTCGTCGCCAAGCTGGTACGCGAGCCGGTGGAGGATTTCCGGCTCGATTTCGAGGACGGTTACGGCAACCGGCCGGACGCCCAGGAAGACGAACACGCCGTCTCGGCCGCGGGGGAGGTGGCCGCCGGGTTGGTGGCGGGAACGCTGCCGCCGTTCATCGGCATCCGGATCAAACCCTTCAACGAGGACCTGCGCGCGCGCAGCCTGCGGACGCTCGACCTGTTCGTGTCGGCGCTCGTGGAAAAAACCGGCGGCAAGCTGCCGGAGAATTTTGTGATCACCGTCCCCAAGGTGCAAATTGCCGCGCACGTGACGGCGGCGGCGAGGACCTGCGCCCTGCTGGAGCCGAAGCTCGGCCTGCCGCCGGGCGCGCTCCGGCTGGAACTGATGGTCGAGACGCCGCAGGCGATCATCGACGCTACGGGTCGTTGCCCGCTGTTGGGCTTCATTGAGGCGGCGGAGGGCCGCTGCTCCAGCCTGCATTTCGGGGTGTACGATTACACGGCGTCTTTTGGCATCACGGCCGCCTACCAGGTGATGGGACATCCGGCGTGTGATTTCGCGCGCACGGTGATGGTCGCGGCCCTGGCGGGAACGGGCGTGCAGCTCTCCGACGGCGCGACGAACATCCTGCCCGTCGGTCCGCACCGGGGCGTGGATTTGTCCGACGCGCAGCTTCAGGAGAACCGCGAGGCGGTGTACGGCGCGTGGCGGCTGGCGTTCGAGGACACGCTGCACTCGTTGCGCAACGGCATCTACGAGGGCTGGGATTTGCACCCGGCGCAACTCGTCGCGCGGTACGCGGCGGTGTACTCGTTCTTCCTGGCGGGCCTGCCGGCGGCGTCCGGGCGGCTGAAGGCGTTCGTGGAAAAAGCGGCGCTGGCCTCGCTGTTCGGAGACGTGTTCGACGATGCCGCCACGGGCCAGGGATTGTTGAATTTCTTCCTGCGCGGCATTGCGTGCGGGGCGATCACCGAGGACGAGGCGTTGGCGACCGGCCTGACGCTGGGGGAAATCCGCTCGCGCTCGTTCCTGAAAATCCTGCTCGGCCGGCGTGGTTCAGCCTGAAAGATCCTCTCGCAAAGGACGCGAAGGACGCAAAGGAGGCGAGGGGGATCGGGAAGAAGCCTCTGTGCGAGGCTTTCTCTGGCTGGCTGATTGGATCTGGAACACCCCTTTCTTTTTCTTCGCGGCCTTTGCGAGAGGCACTCTTTGCTGCATTCTACAGAGATGGTGGGCACTACCGAGGGCAGTTTTTCTTTTTCGCTGAACGGCGAACGCGTCGAAGTGCGCGAACTCTCCACGCACACGACGCTGCTCGACTGGCTCCGACGCTCCGGCCGCACCGGGACGAAGTGCGGCTGCAACGAGGGCGACTGCGGCGCGTGTACGGTGACGCTCCTCGACACGGACCACGAGGGACGCCCCACCTGGCGCGCGGTCAACAGTTGCATCGCGCTGCTGCCGATGTTCGCCGGCCGCGAGGTGATGACGGTCGAAGGCGTCGCGGGCGCGGACGACACGCTCCATCCGGTGCAGGCCGCGATGGTCAAGCACTACGGTTCGCAATGCGGCTACTGCACGCCGGGGATCATCATGTCGATGTTCGAGGGCTACTACCGCGAAGACCTCCGCGAACCCTGGCAGATCGCCGACCAGCTTTGCGGCAACCTTTGCCGCTGCACGGGGTATCGTCCCATCCGCGACGCCGCCTGCGAAACGCTGCTCTGCCTAGGAAAATCAGGCGGCAAAATGTGCGCGGCGAAATCCTCGTGCGATCCGCACGCGCGCCGTCTGCTGGGCGACCGCTCCGCGCTGGCACCGTGTCACTACGAGCGTGGGAACGAGTCTTTCCTGCGGCCCGGCTCGTTGGGGGAATTGCTGTCGCTGGTGCGGCGTGACCCCGGCGCGCGGCTCATCGCGGGCGGCACCGAGATCGGCGTCGAAATCAACAAGCAGCAAGCCACCTGCCCGCGCCTTATCTCCGTGGAAGCGGTCGCCGAACTGCGCGAGACCCGGTGCGAACCCGAAGCCTGGCACTTCGGCGCGGCGGCTCCTTTAACGACCGTCGAGGAAGCCGTCGGTGAAGAGTTTCCTTCCTTTGGCAAAATGCTCTGGCTTTTCGGATTTCGTCAGTTGCGCAACCGCGCCACGCTCGGGGGCAGCCTGGCCACGTCCTCGCCCATCGGCGACGCCGCGCCCGTCCTGCTCTCGCTCGACGCCGCGTTGCAACTCGTCTCCGAGGAACACGGTGAACGCACGATCCCGCTGGACGAGTTCTTCACCGGCTACCGTCGCAACGCCCTGCGCGAGGGCGAGATCATCAAGACGGTCGTCCTCCCGCACCGGCGTCCGCACCGGGCGGAGTTCTTCAAGGTGTCCAGGAGGCGCGAAATGGACATCAGCGCGGTTTCCGCCGCCTTCTGGATCGAATGCGACGAACGGGAAATCGTCACCCGCGCGCGCCTGGCGTTTGGCGGGGTGGCCGCGACCCCGACGCGGGCAAGGCGCGCCGAACAGGCGCAGATCGGACGCACGCTCGAAGACGCCCGCGAGGCGGTGCTTGCCGCGCTGGGCGAGGAATTCAACCCGCTCTCCGACCGTCGTGGCAGCGCCGAATACCGGCGCGGGGTCATCCGCAGTTTGTGGGAAAAATTCGTGCGCGGCGAGGCGGGGCCTCAGGACGTGCGCGGCAGCTTCGTCAGCCACGAACCGTGGCAGGTGGACTCCGACTCGCGCGCGTTGCCGCACGAGAGCAGCACGGGGCACGTCACCGGCCGCGCGCAGTACGTGGACGACATCGCGCAACGCCGCCCGATGCTCGACGTGTGGCCGGTGTGTTCGCCGCACGCCCACGCCCGCATCCTCCGGCGCGACGTGACCCGCGCGCGGGCCGTGCCGGGGGTGCGCGCGGTGTTGATGGCCGAGGACGTGCCGGGCCACAACAACGTCGGCGTCACCCGCAAGGACGAAACGCTTTTCGCGGAGGACGAGGCGCTCTACCATCAACACCTCGTCGTGCTGGTCGTCGGCGACTCGCCGGAAGCCTGCCGGGAGGCGGCGACGTTAGTCGAAGTGGAATACGAACCGCTGCCCGCCCTCGTGACGATCCATGACGCGGTCGCGGCGGACAGTTTTCACACCGACGCCAACTACATGCGCCGGGGCGACTGGCGCGCGGGCTTGGCGGCCAGCCCGCACCGGATGGAGGGGACGTTTGAGTTGGGCGGCCAGGAGCATTTCTACCTCGAAACGCAGGCCGCGTGGGCCGAGGTGGACGGCGACGGCAACGTGCTGATTTCTTCCTCCACGCAGCACCCGAGCGAGATCCAGACCATCGTCGGCGAAGTGCTCGGCCTGCCGCGTCATCGCGTCGTCGTGCAGGCTCCGCGCATGGGCGGAGGCTTCGGCGGCAAGGAAACGCAGGGCAACACTTGGGCCGCGCTCGCGGCGGTGGCGGCGTTGAAGACCGGCCGACCCGTGCGCGTGCAGACCGACCGCGACGTGGACATGCGCATGACCGGCAAGCGTCACCCTTTCCTGGCTAATTTTCAGGTCGGCTACGACGACGACGGCAAAATCCTCGCTCTGAAATGCGACCTGATTTCCAACGGCGGCTGGTCGCTCGACCTGTCGATGCCGGTGACGGACCGCGCGATGTTCCACACGGATAACGCCTACTATATTCCAGACATCGAGGTCAGCGGCCGGGTGGCGAAAACGCACATCGCCTCCAACACGGCCTTCCGCGGCTTCGGCGGACCGCAGGGCATGCTCGTCATCGAGGAAATCATGGACCGCGTCGCGCGCCGCGTGCGCCAGCCGCCGGAGGAGGTACGCGAGCGCAATTTCTACCATGGGCGCGGCGAGACGAACACCACCCACTACGGCGAGGAAATCGGTGACTTCCGGCTGCCCGCGCTCTGGCGGCAGCTCAAGGAAAGTGCGTCGTTCGACGCGCGGCGCGAGGAGATCACGCGCTGGAACCAGGCCCGCGTCGGGGTCAAGCGCGGACTGGCCATCACGCCGGTGAAGTTCGGCATCAGCTTCACGTACACCGCTTACAACCAAGCGGGCGCGCTGGTCCTGCTCTACCGCGATGGCACGGCGCAGGTCAACCACGGCG
Source organism: uncultured Chthoniobacterales bacterium (assembly GCA_964245885.1). Lineage (GTDB taxonomy): Bacteria > Verrucomicrobiota > Verrucomicrobiia > Chthoniobacterales > SZAS-18 > CAHJWO01. The sequence goes on from CAXTOX010000001.1 coordinate 45,808, forward strand.
GCACGGAAATGGGTCAGGGCCTTCACACCAAAATTCTCGGCGTCGCCGTGCGCGAACTCGGCCTACCGCCCGAGCGCATCCGCCTGATGATGACCGCGACCGATAAGGTGCCCAACACCTCCGCCACGGCGGCGTCGAGCGGGTCTGATCTCAACGGCATGGCCGTGCAGGACGCCTGCCGCCAACTGCGCGCGCGGTTGCTGCCGTTCGCCGTGGCGATGCTCAAGGAACGCTTCGGCGACGACGCCATCGCGGAAGACCAGGTGCAATTTGAAAACGGCGCGGTGTACGTGGCGGGCAAGACCGACGAGATCATCGAGTACCTGGAAGTCGTCGACCGCGCCTACATGGAACGCGTCAGCCTCTCCGCGCAAGGTTATTACAAAACGCCGGGCTTGCAGTGGGACCGCGCGAAAGGGCAGGGGAGGCCGTTCCACTACTACGCGTGCGGGGCGTCGGTCACGGAAATCGAGGTGGACGGCACGACGGGGATGCACCAGGTGCGGCGCGTGGACATCCTGCACGACGTGGGCCGTTCCCTGAACCCCGGCGTGGACCGCGGCCAGATCGAGGGTGGTTTTGTACAAGGCATGGGCTGGCTGACGAGCGAGGAGTTGCGCTGGGACAAGGAAGGACGCCTCCAGTCGCACGGGGCGAGCACCTACCAGATTCCCGCGATCAGCGATGCGCCGGTGGATTTCCGGGTGAACTTCTTCGCCGACTCCGCCCAGGTCGACACCGTGGGCAAAAGCAAGGCCATCGGCGAGCCGCCGTTGATGCTCGCCATCTCGGTGCGCGAGGCGATCCGCGACGCGGTGGCGGCGTTTACCCAAAAACGAGGCGAAATCGCGCTCGCCTCCCCCGCGACGAACGAAGCGATCTTCACCGCCATTCATCGTTAGAGTGTTTTCAGCAAAGGGGTGGCCGATTTTTCTAATGTGGTCACGGCACCGTGTCGCCGTGTCTGATCTGGAAGGAACGCCCCCACCGACGCAGGCACGGCGACACAGCGCCGTGACCACATCCCAGATGGAACTTTTCTAGCCGCCGCCACCCACGATCCCTCCCACCATGTCCGTTCCGCAGAACCTCATCGCGTTGATCTTTGACTACGATCAGACGCTGTCACCTCACTACATGCAGGACGAGGTGTTGTTTCCCGCGTTCGGCATTGATCCCGACAAGTTCTGGCGTCGCTGTCAGGACCTGGTGAACACGCAGGGCTACGACGGCGAACTGGCCTACATGAAAGTCCTGCTCGACACGCTCGACCTCGACCGGCCTTCCAACGCCCGGCTGCGCGAACTCGGCGCAGGCCTGACGTTCTATCCCGGCCTGCCGGAAATGTT
>CAXTOX010000001.1:47166-114984 GCA_964245885.1 uncultured Chthoniobacterales bacterium
GAGGTCGGGATCGTCGTCGACACCGGCGACGGCATCGCCCGCGTCGAGGGTCTGCACTCGGCGATGACCAACGAGCTGTTGGAGTTCGAGGGCGGCCTGCTCTCGCCGGAAGACATCGCCTTGGGCATCCGCGTGGAGTTCTACATCATTTCCAGCGGACTGAAAGCCGTCATCGAAGGCAGCCGGTTGATGAAGCACGTCCGCGCGGTGTTCGGCTGTGAGTACGCCGAAGACAGCGCCGGGCGCATCACGTTCCCCAAGCGGGTGATCTCGCACACGCAAAAAACGCAGTTCCTTTTCCGGGTCAACAAAGGGTTGCTCGACCTCAGCGAGGATGTCAACGACCACATGGACGACGACCTGCGTCCGATCCCGTTCGAGAACATGGTCTACGTCGGTGACGGCCCGACGGACATCCCGTGTTTCAACGTCATCCGCAAGCAGGGCGGCCAGGCGCTGGCGGTGTACAATCCCGACGACCCGACGCGGGCGGCGTTTCGCAAATGCTACCAACTCACCGCGCACACCGACCGGGTGCGCCACATCGCGCCGGCGGATTTCCGCGCGGGCAGCCACCTGCGGCTGTTGCTCGACGAAATGGTCGGCGAGATCGCGACCCGCATCCGGGCCAAACGGCAAACCTCGCTCGAAAGCGGCACCGTGCGCGCGCCGAAGTATTAGAGCGGTTTCATCTGAGATGTGGTCGCGGCGCTGTGTCGCCGCGTCTGGTTCTGGAAGGAACGTCTCCACCGGCGCAGACGCGGCGACACAGCGCCGCGACCACATCAGAAAAGGGCCACCCCTTTGCTGAAACTGCTCAAAATTAGGATTGCCTCGGAGAGGCAACCCTACCTTGGAACGGCCGGCAGCTTGCGCTGCCCGGAACTACAGCAAGCCCTTGTCCCGCTTCCGCGCGCAACGGGCCAGCATCTCGGGCGTCATTTCCTCCTGCGCGCCCTTGAAACCCGGCATCACCGACAGCCATTCGTAGACCGGTTCGCGCAGGGTCGCCGGGAGGATCGGCGACAGGGACAGCAGGCGGTCCAAGGCCGCCACGGTTGCGTCCGCCGTCTGCTCGATCATCTTCTGTGCCGCCGCCAGGATGGCCGCTTCGTCGGCCTCTTGCTCCACCCCGGCGAACAGCGGACCCGACGGCCGGACCAGATGGCGATGGTAAATCGACATGGCGTCGAGGACCACCGAGACCGTGCGTGGATAGAAACTCGTCATCAGGTTCCACGGTTCGCCGCTGATCGAGATTTCGCCGCTGCCGCGAAAGTCGGTGCGCAGCAGCACGGCCGGGATGTCGGCGAACTTGGCGAACATGAATTCGACCACGGTGCCCGCGTCGAGTTCGGGGCCGTCGTAGTGGAAGATGCCCAGGTCGCAGCCCAGCAGCGCGCGGAGGTCCTGGTCGCGGATCGCCTGCGCGGTGGTGTCGCGTTGTTCCAGGGCCTGCGGGAGCAGCGGTTGGAAACGTCCGCCCGACCGCTGGCGGATCGCGGCGGCGAGCACGGCGTTGCCCAGCAGATGCTTGGTGCTGAAAAGTTCGCCGCCGAAATAAACGGTGTAGGTCGATGGATCGTTCACGGAAGAGCACCCAACAAAGCGAAAAGCCCGCGCCACGGCAAGCGGCGTTTGCGGATCGGGGGGTGGTCTGGGCTTGTCAACGCAGGGGCGTCGGCCCAAGGTGGCGGCGAGCATGTCCAACCAGAACCACCTGCGCGGGGCGCGCGTGTACCTTTCAGGGCCGATGGATTTCGTGGCGTCGCGGGCGGACGAAAAGAAGTTCGGCTGGCGCAACCGCGTGGGCGACTTCCTGCGGCACCTGGAGGCGACGGTGTTCGACCCGTGGTCCAAGCCGCTCGTGCGCGGGCTGGAGGAATACGGGTTGGAAGACATCAACACGGTCAACGCGCGCGAGAACTGGACGTACGAACCCGGGCAGGCCGGCGACGAGGCGCGGGCGAAGTGCGCGGAGCAGTTCTGGGAAACGCTCCACATCGACCTGCGGATGGTGGACACGAGCGACTTCACGATTGCCTACGTGCCGACGAACATCTACAGCGTGGGCACGGCGCACGAGATCATCCTGACGCGTTTGCAGCTCAAGCCGGTGTTGTTCGTGAGTCCGGCGGTGGAGTTCCCGGCGGTGGATGCGTTGCGCGAACACCTGCGCGACGACCCGGAGGGACTCGCACTCCTGAAGCGGCTGGAGACGGAAGTGCCCGTCAAGCCGAACCCGCGTGGCATCCCGAGCCTGTGGTACATGCCGCTGATCGGCGGGACGTTTTTCGACGGGTTCGGTTTCGCGGCGTACCGCGAGAAGTTCGGCTGGGAAACGATCCCGATGGACGCCGCCGAGGAGCGTCGCCCGCCGAAGTGCGGGCTGCTGCCCTATCTCGAATCGCTCGTGCGCGAGGTGCCCAAGCGTTGGGACAACAAGCTCAAGAAATACGTGGTCAACGACGACTGGCTGCTGTGGGATCTCGATGGCGCGGCGCAACGCGGGGTCGAAACCAGTCACCCCTTCGCCAAACCGGACGCGGCTTCCGACGCGCACCGCGCACCCGCTGGCCACCGCTAGAGAAACCAACGCGGGGTCAGTAGCCGAACTTGACACCGGGAGGCATCAATGATGGGATGCGACCGGGAACCTCGGTATTTTGTCCACCGGGGATAAGGGAAATTTTGTGACGCCTTTGTCACTACAAAGTAATCGCATTGCAATTACGGATACGCCAAGCTCCGCTCATACCTCGCTGCGCCATGCATTTATCCACGAAGCCATCTACCAGCGGACGACGCCGATGCCGAGCGGTCGCCTTCACGCTGGCGGAGATGCTGGTGGTCATGGGGATCATCGTGGTTCTGCTGGCAGCACTGCTGCCCGCCGTGCGCGGATTGAGCAATTCCACGAGTCGGCGCGGCGCGGTCGGTACGCTGCTCGGCGTGCTCGATCGTGCGCGGATGATGGCGGTCTCTGACGGACTGGCGACCTACGTGGTGTTCGCGGTCCCGTCTGGAGACGGCCAGAATTTGAAGAAAGAGTTGTGGGGCCGCGCGTACGCCATTTACCAGGATCACGACAACATCAGCTTTAAGCCCGAGCAGCGCACCCCTTGGATGCAATTGCCGCAGGGAATGGCTTTCAAGATTAATGATGTAGTGTCGATCGGCGGGAAAGTTTCCACCACGATCACAAACCGGATTCCATCCCCGACCGCCGACCCCGCGTTCCCGGTGGCTGCCGGTGCGCTTGCCGACACTGGCAGCACCGGGAGCGCGCGCCTTCCCTACTGGAAGTTCGACGCCACCGGTGGAGTAGACGAACAAGATCCCAATTTTCTACGATTGCTGATCTTTCCCGGCCTCATCGATGCGACCGGCAACGAGGTCTCCACGCAAAACACCGGCGGTTCCGCTGGCAATACGACCGGAAATGTTCTCGAAGAAATCGACATCAATTCTGCCACGGGTCGAGCCAAGTACATCATCAACCCGATCAACAACCTGGCGACTGCCACGCCGACGCCTTCGACGTGAACAACGAGCCGCCATTTCCGATCTTCCGGTCGTCCGGCCGCCTGCGCCGCGCCGTAGCGGCATTTTCACTGGTCGAAGTCACTCTCGCCCTCGGGATCGTGACCTTCGCGCTGGTGGGAGTGATCGGCGTGTTGCCCGTTGCCATGAACAGCAGTCGACAGAGCTTCGACAAAAATCGCGCGGCCGCGATCGCCGAAACGCTTTTCACGAGCTTTCGCAGCCAACCCTTCCAAGATGTCGGCTATCTGGATGAACAGTTTGATGCCAACGGGCAGGCCCTGACATCGCCGCACGTTGCCCCGCTGGATCTCAATGGAGTGAGCACCACCACCACCGAGGTGAAGTTTTACGCCACCTTCCTCGATAATAATACCGCCGTAACCACCGCCTCCGATCCTTACGGCGCGCAACGGCGCCTGTATTTCGGAAGCACAACCACCGGCGGGGCAGACTATCTGGTGCGGATGCACTTCAATAACCAGCCGGCCGGGTCGGTAATCACACCAATCGCGAGCACGCCGCCCAACGGACAGCCCACCGTCCCGGCGCAGGCCAACCAGGTTGAACTGATCATCTCCGCCGTGAGCCGGCCGCAGGACCAGTACCGGTTCATGAGCATCGTAGCCAATCGGACAAATTGACCATTTCCATTTTCCAAGCGAAGCCTTTGCGCCGCCACGTTGCCTGTTCTTTGGCCCCCGTTTCCCTCGTCAGCGCGGTGGCTCTGGACTCGCGGCGCAGGACGCGCCGGGTTGGGGGCTTCACCCTCGTTGAACTGCTGGTCGCCACGACGGTAACTCTCCTGCTAGTCGTCGTGCTCGTCCAAGTGTTCAACGGTGCGTCGAACGCCTGGCGGCACAGTGAGACGCAGGTCGATGCTTACCGTGAGGCGCGCGGTGCGCTACAACTCATGGCGCGTGACCTCAGCGCGACGCTGCAAGCTTCGTACGCGCAAGCCGGCGGCGGCGCGGACCCTGCCTCGGTGACCACGAATGGCCCCGCGATGCCGACGCTGGTGTTGGAGCACTACTCGAAATACGAGACCGTGCAGACGCCGGGGACGAGTCCGATTAACGAAGAGGTCTATTGTCTAACCAACATCCACAACGGCGGGGCGAGTTCGTTGTGCGCAGTGGGTTACTTCTGCCAGTGGATGCCATACATCCCAGGCGGTCCGGTCGGACAGAGTCCGAAAGCCTTCGCCTTGATGCGCCAATCGCTCAACAGCGACGGAACGTTCCTGCGCATGAAGGCGGCGGCGAACAACCCCCGACTCACCTTCCTCGATCTTTACCGACGTGACCTCACGGGTGCCGGATCGGTGTTGACACCGCCGGTCGCCGAAGTAACCCAGGTGGCCGCTTACATCTGGGATTTGCGCTTCCGCATTGATACGGACCTCAACGACAGCGCCAACAATCCAAACGGCGCGGTTGCGGACGGGAACAACCCTGCCCCGAAGGATCATTCGAGCACCCTGCGTTTTTATGGTGGAGACGCCGCCAGCCAGCCGTACCCGCCGCGCCTGCCGCCGTACGTGGAGATTCGTTTCAAGGCGTTGAGCAATATCGCGGGTCGGCGCTTGGAAGGAATTACTAACGTCGATGATGCAAGCATGTGGAGCGACACAAACAACACGCTTTACAAACAAATCATCCAGCCAAACTTCCAGCAGTTTGTCCTGCGTGTACCGTTAATCAACGCCACGCCGTTGTAGACGGCTGACTGTTCAGTCGGTCTGGCCTCGCGTTTATCTCCAGGCTCTCCTCCAAATATTCCAACTGCCGTGAAGTCTTTTCCCGCTTTCCCATCCGCCCGCCGTCAAAAAGAGGGGTTCGCGCTGGTGCTCACCCTGTTGATCCTGAGCCTCCTGGTCATCGTCGCGGTCAGCTATTTGTCCAGTGCTGCGGCCGAACGGCAAACGGCCGAAGCATACAGCGCAAGGACATCCGCCGAACAGGCCGCGCAAACCGGGGTAGACAACGCGACCGCGATGCTGGCGCAATGCTTCCGGGACTTCCCGGATTCGGTCACCGCGTGGGACACGAAGCAGACCGCCAACAGCGGCAGCCCGAACAATGGCATCGTCGTCACGCCGAACGGATACAACGAGGGCACCGACCTCTACCTGCGGGCAGTCCCGACCGCCGTTGGCGGGGCGACCGTGGCCAATCCGTTGCCGACGGGTCCGGCCTACACCAATGGCACCTCGTATCCCGCGAACGATGCAAGCGGCAACGATCCCAACAATCCTGCGTGCGAGACCTTCGTGCTACCGCTGATCTCGGGAGTCCTCAATGGCCGCGCGCGCCTGGTCGGAGACAAGGAGACGAACTTAAATTCGCTGTATCAGGCCCAGAAAGCGATGGACCTCAGCGAAACGGATCCAGTCAAGCAGACATGGACCGACGTGAATATCCGCCGGGTGAACGGCGACATCGAGGGGATAATCGGTTCGGATCCAGATTGGATCAACTCCTTACCCTCGCCGAAGGGTCCGAAGCCCGCGCGCGCGTACTGGGTAAATCTCACCGGCAGCGATGGGCGGTTGACTGGCCGATATGCGTTCTGGATCGACGACGAAAGCTTCCGAGCCAACGTTAATTATGTCGGTGACGCTTTGAATCGAGCTGACAACGCGGACCTCGCCACCACCAACGGCGCGAGCTTGCGCGACTCGGCAGGACTACTGCGCGGCGTACTGCCGAGCGACATGATCTTGGCTGGCCTCCTGTTCAATCTGAGTGGGTCCGAGACTTCCGCGCACAGCGATGGCGACGTGGTGATCAATACGCGCGCCAAGTACCCAGGGTCGTTCATGGCAGATCGGCTGGCGTTTTTGCACAACGATCCGGCTACCGGCGCGATGAACGCTTCTGGCTTTAGCAAATCGATTGTCCCCGAGTATCTGCGCTACCTGACCACCACGCAGAGCGGTTCGCTCAACCTCACGCGCCACGGCACACAGCGGCTCAATCTGAACTCCAGCACGACGATGAACCCGAACGTGCCGGTCACGTTTGCGGAGATCCAGCGACTTGTTGAGACCATCCGCTTTCACCTGCCCAACTTCGGGCAACACTTCTACCGGACCGCCAATCCAGACACCGCGGCGGCCTCGACGAAATCCGCCTTGCTCAACAACAGCACGCAAGTCACCGCGACCAACGCGGAGATGTACCTGTACAAGACGGCCGCGAATTTGCGCGACTACATCGACGTAGACGACCAACCCACGATGATCGTCAAACCTCTACCTGGGAACACGGTTCCCCGGCTCTACGATCCGAGCAATACCGATTTTGCCAAACCGCTCCATCCCTTCGGCAGCGACGGCTCCGGTGGAAATGGCAACAACTACATGTGGGCGCAGGGCAAGGACGGCGCGCCTTTCATTCAGGAAACGATGGTGCGTTACCGTCCGGCAGTCCAGAACAGCGGTGATACCTACTCGCTCACGGTCGACTATTACGTCGAACTGTGGAACATGAGCGATCACGACATCAGTGCGTCCTCGTTGTCGGCCAACGGGAATCCTCCTTACCTGCGCATCAGCAGTCAACAGCCGTGGGTCGCGACTTACATTCAAGCGTACTACACCGGCAGTCCATCGACGCTCATGCCGGTCCGTACCGCCAAACCCGGCCCCGCCCCGGGATTTCCAAGCGCGTATCTTCTGGTTGATGACAATGGTAACCCGACCGCAGGTCAGACGGGTCTGGTGAGGGATTTTAACCTCGACCTGGTCAATAACGTTTACAACGGCGACCCCACCGGCACCGCGCCGGTCCAGGGCGGAGTGATCTTCAAGGCTGGCACCGCGACGGTCATCACCACCGATCCCGATGCCTTCACCACGGCGGGAAATTCAAAGTACATCTACGGAGAGCAACCGCTGGTCCCTCCCTCTCCCGGCCTCAGCGGTTTGTACAAGCCCAACGTTTACTACTGCGCCAAGACAATACCGGCTGCCGATCCCGCCGCACGGCGTACATTTTCCGGTCCAACGGGGATACCCAAATTTAGCGGCACGCCGCCGGCTGGCGTCCAAGGCTACCTGCGCGGCATCATGCCGGATTTTTCGCGCGATCCTTCGAGCGGAACCGGCACCCTGCTCGACTATGAAGTGGAGGTATCCCTCGCTAACGATTTCGGCTGGATCGATTGTGCCTCGGGCGCTTTCAGCATCTCGGCGGGCAGTGTAACCACCAGTATGACCGCGACAAATGGTTACGACTTTACCTGGAGGTCGGGTGTCGCCGGAGATCCGCTCAACGACTACCTGCATGGCGGCTCACTGCCCGGCAACAGTACTACACCGTCAGAGCTTGGTGATCCACGGACAAATAATGAGCAACTTTACATCCAGGTGTTCAACGGTTCGAGCTTTACCCAGGAGCCGGACCAGAACCGCTACGCCGCGCCGGCTAAGACCGACAAGCCGCCCTTTACCCTGGGCACGCCGAACGCGGAGTACGTCAAGCCCGCCATGGGCACCAATCCTTGGCCCGATTATTACGACTGGCCGACGAGCGGTTACCCCATCGCCTCACTCACTGCCGCAACGGCGCCGAGTGTGATCGCCAATTCCACGCTAACTTCTATCGGCCAACTCGGCGACATCTTCGACCCTCTGCGAGTGATCGGCACCATCGGTACTGCCTCCATCAACAACACCCGGGGCGGCGGGCGCACTCTCAGGATTGGGCAGCACGATGACCGGTTCACCTACGACACAGTCGGTAATCCGACGCCATATAACGACTCCAACCATGTGCCCGCCAGCAATGGCTGGGCTTCGTGGCGGCTCACGGATATTTTTTCCGTCAACGACCCGATCGAGCTGCCCGCGCGCATCAACATCAACGGAGTCACGCGCGACAAGGGCGCGGCGCTACGCGCGATGTTGCACGATTTTACCTTCCAGCCGGCCACCACCGTTGATCCCTTGATCCACGGCGCTTCCGCTTCCGCGACCAACACCTCCGCGCTCGCTGGGGTAAAGTTGTCGGACACCGCGACCACGGATACCTCCGCTGGCGTAGGAACCCTCATCAATCAGATCACCAATCGCCTGAACCAGACTTCGACCACCGGCTCCAATGCTGCCAGTGGCTACAGCACGCCCTGGGGACCGTTCTTCGAACGCGGCGAATTTGGCGAACTCGATAACGCGAATGCCAACTCTATCGCCAGTGTCAGCACCACGGCGATGTTTGGCAAGAACACGACTTCTGCCTCGGTCAAAAGCACGGACCTGACGGGCGTCGATCTCAATCGCACTTTCGACCGTGGCCGCGAGGAGCTCTTCCGCCGGATCGCCGAGCTGATCTGCACGCGCGGTGATACCTTCACCGTGTATGCCGTTGGCCAGTCGCTTACGCAGGCCACGACGACCTCTCCCGCCAAGGTCACCGGCACGCACCGCATGCGCGTGACCTTCCGACTCGTGCCCAAGCAGTTGAACGGCACCACTCGGGAGGATTTCCACCCGGGTTACGACATCAACACCACCACCGGGGTAATCACGCAGAAAACCTTTTCCGCCGTGAACGGCTTGGGCCTCCCAGACATCGCCGGCCTCAACAAGCGCTTTGCCAAACCCGACAGCTATGAAGTGCAAATCCTCGAAGCCAGCAGTTACTAAGGCCGGCCATCTGGCGGCGCTACTCGTCCTGCTATTCGCTCCCTTTGTCCGGGCGCAGCAGGCCTCGCCATCGGCTTCCGCGCGCCCGGCACAGGCCTTCGTGCGGGTCTGGAACATGATGGCGGGTAAGGATGCCACGCCGCTCCAGCTTTTTGTCACCGACGACAAGCCAATGCTGACCGCGGTGCCGCTCAGCTATGGTTCCGGCTACACGGCGCTGCCACCCGGCACGTACAACTTTACCATTCGGAAATCGAGCGATGCCGCCAACCCGCTCAAGAAGCAATCGCTGGTGATGCGGGCGAACGTTTACGTCACCTACCTGGTGACCGACAAAGGTGGCCAGCCGACGGTCGAGTTGATCGACGACACGCAGGATCCGAAGAAACTCAACGAACCGTCGCAGCTGGTCATTCGCGTCTTCATGCCGGGCGCGAAGGTCACTGTGACTACGCGGGAAGGTGCTACCAGTCCGGAAGTGGGTTATGCCGAATCCGGCAAGTTCGAAAATCTGCCCAATCGCAGCCTTTTCTTGACGATGAAGGCCAACGGACTCGGTCCAGACGTGAAGTCTTGGAACAATGAAGCCGATTTCGCCTCGTATCGGCGTGCGACCCTCCTGGTCATCGGCGATCCCTACGGGCGCTTCCGTCCGCGTTTGATCTACGACGGGCCTTCGGCAGCCGAGTTGGCGGCGCAACTTCCAAAGCAATGAAGACGGCGTTTTCTTCCCATGTTAGGCCGACACTTGCACTGACGATGCTGCTCGGTGCGCTTCTGCCGACCACGTCCGTCTGGTCGCAAGGCAAGTCGAAGCCCAAGCCCACACCAACAGCGACGCCTGCTGCCGCCGCTACACCCGCGGGCGGGGTGGCGCACGTTCGATTTTGGAAAACCGAGTTGAAAGGATTTCCCAGTTTGCGCCTGGCTTTTCGTGCGGGTGAAGGGAACAAGGCAGTCGCGTGGGAGGTTGGCACCGGCAGTCCGGGTTACATCTTTAATGAATACGTCGATGTGCCGGCGGGACGCGGGGTGTTCGAGCTTTTTGCCGAACAGGACAAGCAGGCCGTGGCGAGCTTGTCGGCCGAGTTGGGCCAAAAGTTCTACGCTACCGTGCTCTTGAGCGAGCCAGCGAAGGCGGGTGAGCCGCCGCGCATGGAGTTGATCGACGCCGGCGACGCCGGTCCCGCGACACCAGCGCAGGTTTCCGTACGCAATTTCGTGGCGGAGTTGAAGGATGTGCACGTGAGCTTCGGCGAGAAGCTCAGCGCGCAGTTTGATGCGGGCCTGGGTTATCTCTTGATGCGCGGCATCACGCCGGCTTCTTATCGCGTGCAAACCACGGGGACGTTGGCGAGTGGTGAGCCCTTCGAGTGGACCACCGAGGTGGATCTGCGGCAAAACCGTCGGCAAACCCTGCTGATTTATCCTGATCCGTACGGTCGGATTCGTCCGCGGATCAGCATTGATGGAGAAGCCTCTGCGACAGTGCCCGAGAAGCAGAACGGCCAGCGTTGATACGTTGCTGTCTGGCTTTCATTCAAATCTTGTCCAGGCAGAGGTCCAGCGTGCCGAGCAGGAAGTCGGCGTCCTCCAAGGTCAGGCACATGGGCGGCTTGATCCGCAGCACGTTGCCAAAATATCCGCCCTTGCCGATGAGCAGGCCCGCGTCCTTTGCCGCCTCGAAGACCCGGATCGTTTCTTCCTTGGCGGGCGTTTTGGCGGCGCGGTCCTTGACCAGTTCGACGCCGATCATGAGGCCCTTGCCACGCACGTCTCCGATGAGGTCGTGTTTGTTCGCCAAGGTGCGGAAACCGTCCATCAGGTAGCCGCCCACCTTCCGCGAGTTCGCCTGCAAACCCTCGCGCTCGATGACTTCCAGCACCGCCTTGCCCTGCGCGCAGACCACCGGGTTGCCCCCGAACGTGTTGAAATGCACGCGCGACTTGAGCGTTGCCGCGATCTTGTGCGTGGTCACCACGGCGGCCAGCGGCGCGCCGTTGCCGATGCTCTTGGCCATCGTCACGATGTCGGGGATCACGCCCTGCGTTTCGAACCCCCAGAAGTGCGTGCCCGTCCGGCCGAACCCCGCCTGCACCTCGTCCGCAATGCACACCCCGCCCGCCGCGCGGACGTGCGCGTAGGTTCGTTCGAGGTAGCCGTCCGGGAACACCACCGTGCCGCCCACGCCCTGGATCGACTCGGCGATGAACCCCGCCACCTGGCCGGGCGTCGTGTAGTCGATGACGCTTTTCACGTCGTCAGCGTACTTACGACCCGCTTCTGGGTCGTCGTAGCCGAACGTTCCCCGGTAACGGTCCGGCGCGAGCGCGTGGTGGACGCCGAAGGAATGCGGCACGTTGAACTTCCACGTCGAATGCGCCGTCAGCCCCATGCCGGAGCTGTTGCCGCCGTGGTAGGCGTTGCGCAGGGCGATGGTGTCGTAGTATCCCGTATACACGCGGGCCATGAGCAACGCGAGGTCGTTGGCCTCCGAGCCGCTGTTGACGAAATAACACGCCTTCAGGTCGCCGGGCATCTTGGCGGCGAGGTCGCGGGCGAACTCGACGATGTTCGGGTGCAGGTAGATCGTCGGCGCGTGCTGGAGGAGGGCGTTCTGGCGGTTGGCGGCGGCGACGACGTGCGGATGGCAATGGCCCACGCCGACGGTGACGATGCCGCCGATGGCGTCGAGGTAGCGGCGGCCGGTTTCGTCGTAGAGGTATTGCGCGCGGCCTTCGACGAGGAGGAGTGGTTTCTGGTAGTAGTGGAACAGGCCCGGATTGAGGAACTCCCGCCGCAGTTGGTAAACCTCGTCCGCCGAAGGTCCGGCGTAGGGCGCAGGCGTGTGATCGAAAGGCGGGAGCGTGGGCGCTTGCATGATGAGTCCGAGGATAAACCACGCCACGGCTTGGCGGCGAGCAAAACAAAAAAGCCGCCCCCGGTGAGGAGGGCGGCTTTTCCCCGTCCGGGGAGGTAGAATCTAATCAGGCCGTGCGGCGGCGGGCGCGCAGAACAGCGAACATGCCAAGAACACCGAGGGCCATCGTGGCGTAGGTGGAAGGCTCAGGAACGGCGGCAGTCGGAGTGGGCGTACCGGCGGCGAAGTCAACGCTGTTATTATTGGTATCAACCCCAGGTGAAATACGCGCAATCGACGTTGTGTTGCTTCCTGCGGGAGCAGCGGCGGTGCCTTCAAACGCATTTGCGGTACCAAAGCCCACGAAATCGAGTACGCCAGTGCTTGTGGGGCTCGTTGGTGCCGTCCCGGTTAAGCCGAGGGCAACCTTGCCGTTGGTAGCGCTGAGATTGATGTTTCCCGTGACGTTTGCGGTTGGAAGTGCTGCTCCTACGGCGCCGCCTGACGCCTCTTGGACCAAATAAAATGACCCCGGCGCAAGCATGAAACTTCCAAGGGACGTGGATTGGGTGAATGCGCCGGCCGCCGAAGCGTAGAAAACCGACAAACTACTCAGATCGATTGCCGCCGTGGTGCCATTGTACAACTCAATAAAGTCATTCGTATAGGTCGCGTTAGCGTTGCCACCGCCCCCGTACACTTCGCTGATCGTGAACATCTGCGCCTGTGCTTGGCCTTGGCAGAGGCAGAGCAAAGCCGCCGCGCTGAGCGTTGAAAGGATCGTTTTCTTCATGGGTTCCCTTGGTTCCTTCTTATACTAAAAATGAGGACGGATATGATCGGAATTCTTCGGACGAGGTGGATAGTATGAAAAAGAGGCTGGTCGGCAAGACTTTTTCGGCGTGTGTCGAATTTGTTGCAAGTGGTTTCATTTCGACAGCGGGACTGGCGCGGAAGCGCCATTTCGTGTGTTTCAGTGGGTTGCCGTGTGTTTCGTTGCCCCTTTTAGCAGCAGGTATGCCACGAAGGCCACCGCAAATCCCAAGAACCACGCATAGTCGTACGCCGTCACGAGGAACATTGGCACAATCCCGGCAGGGACCCATTTCACGGTGACGAGGAAGCCGGGCAGGTTCGGCAGGATCGCCAGCCCGAGCGCGCCGAGGCCCGCGAGCGACCAGCCGTTGCCGTAGGAGTATTCGCCGGCCGGCGCGTAGAGCGCGGCGGCGTCCAGGCGGCGGTGGCGGATCACGAAATAATCCGCGATCAAAATACCTGCCACCGGGCCGAGCAGCGCGCTGTAGCCGACCAGCCACGTGAAGATGTAGCCGGTCGGGTCGGCCACGAGTTTCCAGGGCATGATGAGGATGCCGATGATGCCGGTGATCAGCCCGCCCGTACGGAAGGAGACCCGCCGGGGCGACAAGGCGGCGAAGTCGTTCGCCGGGCCGACGACGTTGGCGGCGATGTTGGTGGCGAGCGTCGCCACGCACAGCGCTAGGAGCGCCACGACGAGCACCACCGGGTTCTTGAAACGCGTGAGCACGTCCACCGGGTCCCAGATCGTTTTGCCGTAGATGATCGTCGTCGCACTCGTCACCGCCACGCCGATGAACGAATAAAACGCCATCGTCGTCGGCAGCCCCAGCGCCTGCCCGGCCACCTGGTCGCGTTGCGTGCGAGCATAGCGTGAGAAGTCGGGGATGTTCAGCGAAAGCGTCGCCCAGAAGGACACCATCCCCGTCAGCGCCGGCACGAAATACTTCCAGAATCCGCCCGCCTTTGGCCCACCCGCCGCGAACGCCGACGGCTGCGAGAGGATCGGCCCGAACCCGCCCGCCGCGTTGTACGCCCAGCCGAGCAACAGCAAGCCCAGCACGATCAGAAGCGGGGCCTTGATGGAAAGTAAGAGTCGGATGGAATCAATCCCACGGAAGATGATCCACACGTTGATCCCCCAGAAGAACAGGAAGCACACCAGTTGCCCCAGCGTGATGCCCAGCCCCGGCAGTGGCGAGGACTGCGCGAGCGCGGGGAAGAACACGCCGCAGATCTTGTAGATCGCGTTGCCACCGATCCACGTCTGGATGCCGAACCACCCGCACGCCACCAGCGCGCGCAGGACGGCCGGGACGTTCGCCCCGCGCGTGCCGAACGCCGCCCGGCAAAACACCGGGAACGGAATCCCGTACGCCGTGCCCGCGTGGGCGTTGAGGATCATCGGCGCGAGCACGATGAGGTTGCCCAAAAAGATCGTCAGGACGGCCTGCGACCAGTTCATGCCGCCGCCGATGAGCGAGGAGGCGAGCATGTAGGTGGGGATGCACGCCGACATGGAAATCCACAGCGCGGCGAAGTTCCACACGCTCCACGTCCGCCGCGAGGTCGGCACGGGCGCGAGGTCGGCGTTGTAGAGGTCGGAGTCTTCCAGCCCCTGGTCGTGTTCCGTGGGAAGTGTCTCGGTGGTGTTCATGTGAAAAAGAGAAGCCTCTCGCAAAGGCCGCGAAGGACGCGAAGGAGGAAGGAGAGGGGAGGGTGGAGGCCCTGCCGTTTGCCTCCGAGGCTGACCGTGGAATTCATTCCCTCCCCTTTTTCCTTCGCGCCCTTTGCGGCCTTTGCGAGAGGCTTCTTGTTTCGCCGTCTATCGGTCCGCCCGGATCTGCGGATGGTGTTTTTCACCCCCGCGCCAGCGCGTCAGATTGCTGCACGAAGCTGTCGCCGCTCCACTCGCCGTCGGCGGCGACCATCTTCTTGTGCGCGGTGGCGGCGACGGCGGCTTTTTGCGCGGCCTTCTTGTCGGCCTGCATCCGCACCAGCTCCGCGTGGGTGGTGAAATAATCCAGGCTCTTGCCCTTGAAGTCGGCCACCGTCTCGAACCCGTGTTTTTCCATGAACGCGAGCAGTTCCTCGCACATCGGCCGGACGCACTCGTAGCCGAACTTCATCACGCCCGTGCAGATCTGCACCGTGTCGCTCCCGAGCAGGATGAACTGCGCCGCGTCGCCGCCGTTTTCGATGCCGCCCATGCCGGAAAGCGTCCGCCCCGGGAACTCCCGGCGGATCATCGTCGCCACTTCCATGCACATGCGCAGGGCAATCGGCCGCACCGCCTTGGACGAATAACCGCCTGGCGTCGTGTAGCCCTCCACGGTCGGCTCGGGGCGCAGCGTTTCGAGGTTGACGCTCGTGACGCTGCGGATCGTGTTGATGGCGCTCAGGCCCTGACAACCGGCGCGCAACGCCGCGCGGCTCGGGTCCTCGATGCGCGTGATGTTGGGCGTCATCTTCGCCCAGACCGGTTTTTTCGCGGCACCCATGACCCAGCCGCAGACCTCTTCCAGGACCTCGGGATTCTGGCCCATGGCCGCACCCATCTTGCGCTCGGGCAGGCCGTGGGGACAGGAGAAGTTCAGCTCGAACGCGTCCACGCCCGCCGCCTCGCAACGCTCGACGATCTCCACCCACGCATCCGGGTTGAACTCCTCCATGACGGAGGCGATCAACACGCCGTCGGGATACGCGTCCTTGCAACGCTTGAACTCGTCGAGCCAGATCTCAAATTTCCGGTCGCTGATGAGTTCGATGTTTTCCCAGCCGATAACTTCCGAGCGGTCGGCGGAATACAGCTTCGCGTAACGCGGGGTGACGTTGGTGACCTTGGCGGAGTCGAGGCTGACCGTCTTGGCGATGACCGCGCCCCAGCCTTCCTTGAAAGCCTTGTTGATGACGTTGAGGTTCGTGCCGGGAGGGCCGGAGCCGATGATAAAGGGATTCGGCAGCTTGAGCCCGTCAACGGTGGTGGCAAGTGTCGGCATGTTCTGTGTTCGAGTCCCGCGGTGCTTCCCCGGTTTGCGACGGACAAAGGGGCGAGACTAGGAAACCGCCACGCGCTTGGCGAGCGAAAAGATGGCCTCTCGCGAAGGCCGCGAAGGCCGCGAAGGGGCAGAAAAGAAAGCAGGGGAAAAGCCTCTGTGCGAGGCTTCTCTGGCTCTGGAACATTCCCCTTTCTTCCCTTCGCGGCCTTTGCGAGAGGCTCTTCCTAACCGCCGATCCACGCCAACACCTTGTCCGCGAGCCGGTCGAACGCCGCCACCGCCAGTTCGATGTGTTCCTCGCGCGTGTCCTCGATCTTGTTGTGGCTGATGCCGTGCAGGCTTTGCACGAACATCATCGCCGTCGGCACCCCGGCGCGGGCCACCTCGGCGGCGTCGTGCAACGGTCCCGACGGCAGCCGGTGAACCGGCGCGCCGGTTTCCGCGATGGCGTCGTCACAAAGCGCGAGTAAATCCGGGTGAAAGGGACGCGGCGCGATGCTCCAGATCCGCTCCCAGGTCACCGTGACGTTCCCCTCCGCCGCGAACCGCTCGCTGGCCGTCTGCGCGTCTTGCAGCATGCTCGCCAGTGCCGGGGCGTCGAGGTGGCGCTGGTCGAGCGTGATCCGGCATTCCTCCACGACGCTGGTGACGATCCCCGGCTTCGTCGTGCAAGAACCGATCGTGCAAACGCCGCCGTGCCGGTCCGTGATGCGGTAAATCTCCGGGGCCATCCGCGCGGCGGCGAGGAACGCGTCCCGGCGGCGGTTCATGGGCGTGCTGCCGGAGTGCGCGGCCTGCCCGTGGAAGGTCATGGCGTGCCGCTCCACGCCGAAGGTGCCGAGCACGGTGCCGAGCGGCAAGCCGAGATCGAGCAGGACGGGACCCTGTTCGATGTGGAGTTCGAGGTAGGCGGCGGCGTGGGCGAGTTCCCGGCCGCTCTCCTTGACGCGCTCGAAGTCGATGCCGAGTGCGCGCAACGCGTCGGGCAAACGCACGCTGTCGCGGTCGCGCAGGCCGCGCGCCTCGTCGAGGTCGAGGTTGCCCGAGCAAGCCGCCGAGCCGAAGAGGCTTTTGCCGAACCGCGCGCCTTCCTCGTCGGCCCAGTCCACGAGCCGGACGGTCACCGGCGGGCGGCCGTCGTACTGCGCGTGGAAGCGGCGAAGGATTTCGAGGCCCGCGAGGACGTTGAGGCAGCCGTCGAGCCAGCCGCCGTTGGGGACGGAGTCGAGGTGCCCGCCGATGAGCAGGGCGCGTTCGGAGTCCCCGCGCAAAGTGGCCCACAGGTTGCCGGCGGCGTCGGCGTGGACTTCGACGCCAGGCAGCGCGGCGAGCTTTTGCTCAAACCACGCGCGGGCCGCGGTCCATGCTGGGGTAAACGCGACTCGCTGCGCGCCGTGCTCGTCGGCGGTGAGGGCGCGGAGTTCCCGGAGTGCGGCGACGGTGCGGGCGGGATCGAGAGAAATGGGCATGAGGACGGCTTGGAAACGAGTGCGGGGCAGGGAGAACAAGAAAATGAAAGGCGCCGTCCGTGACAACAATGTCACCAAACGACGTTGGCGTGCCAAGACGGACCGGACGAGGGACGACAATGCCGAGAGTGCAGTCTGGTTGGACGAAATAAAATCACCTTGTTCATGAAAATATCCACGCGGAAGTTGACCGTGGGAGCCGTCGTGTTCGCTGCTGGGATCTTGGCTTCGAACCACCGGCTGGAAGCCCAGATTGCGGTCACGCCCGGCGACCTCGTCCTCTTGCAAGCTGCCAACGGAACGGTGTCCAGCGGTCAGTCGGTCTCGCTGCTCGAATACACTCCGAGCGCGGATGCGACCTCGGTGACCTTGACCCAAACCATTGCCGTCCCCTCCTCGACGAGTGGGGCGACAAACGAATTCGTAATCACCGGGAACTCGACGGCCGGTGGCATCCTCTCGTTGAACGCGAACAACACGGTTACCTTTGCGGGTTACCGAGCCGATGTTGGAACTGCCAACTTGACGGCAAATTCCGTCAACCGGGTGCTCGGAACGCTTAACCTCGGCACTGGGACGGTCAACACCAACCTCAACCTTCAGGGATCATCCAACACGTTCCGCGGCGCGGCCGTCAACGACACCGGCACGACCGTGTATCTTTCCGGGGCGAACGGGATTTTAGCCGCCACCACCGCCAGCCAACCTGCCACTCCGAACTCGACCGCAGTGGCCACCACCACTCTGCTGGCCGGGAACACCCGCCAAGTATCCACGTTCAACGGAAATCTGTTCCTTTCGTCGGGCTCAAGCACGCCGGGTCAGCAAGTGTTTCAACTCGGCGGCGGCGAGCCGACGACCGGGACCCAGACTACGACGGGTTTGTTCGGTTCCAATCAGACCGCGAGCCAGTACAATTCATATGCTTTCGCCCGTTTGGGGACAGGGACTGCTTACAACGGGTTTGATACGATTTACACCATCAGCAACACCACTGCCTCCACCTCAGCCGTTCAAAAGTTCACCTACAGCGGAACAGGGTCCACCTTTACGGCCAGCGGCGCGCTCACGCTGAGCGGAGTCAACGACATTGCAATTCGGCAGAACGCCGCTAACGGTGTCAATTTGTTCGTGACCACTGCTTCCAACTCTTCCGGCGTGGAGACTTCGACCCTGCAGTCGTTGACCGACACCTCCGGGTTTGGCGGAAGTCTCTCCGGTTCCTTCTCGACGCTGGTCACAGATACTGGGACCCAAGCTTTTTACGGGATCGCCTTTGACCCAGTGCCGGTGCCCGAACCTGCCACGGTCTTCGGTGGCTTGCTGCTCGTCGGCGCGCTCGGCTGGAACCAGCGCCGCCGTTTCGCGGGTCCCCTTGGTCTGCTCGGCGGCAAAGCGGAGGCTGCATAAGCCGCCTGCTGCATCCTGCGGGTGCTTTCACGATGCCAGTGCCGCAGGGTCGCCCTTACGATCATCATTGAAACGCGGGGAGGACCAAACCAAATTTCCAGTCGCCGACTGCGGGTACACCGGGAGGTGGCCCGCAGCCGTGCGCAAGTTTTCTTCTGGTGGCTTGCCGT
This sequence comes from uncultured Chthoniobacterales bacterium, assembly GCA_964245885.1. Taxonomy (GTDB): domain Bacteria; phylum Verrucomicrobiota; class Verrucomicrobiia; order Chthoniobacterales; family SZAS-18; genus CAHJWO01. The sequence goes on from CAXTOX010000001.1 coordinate 66,084, forward strand.
TGCCATCCTTGGGTCAGGGCGTGACCTTGATCTGGTCGAGCGACTCGACCACGATTTGCAGGTCGCCTTTGTACTCGGCGAGCTTGCCGGTCACGACGATGGCCTTGCCCACGAACGGCTTGAGATCGTCCTCGCTGCTCAGCGCGCCGGTCTGGCCGGGTTTGAAGAAAAACACCAGCGACACGGCCTGGTGCGCGCCGGCGAAATTCAGGTAGCCGACGTTCCCCGCCTTGCTGTGGCCGCTGGCGGTCGGGGTGCCGCGAACCTTGACCTGTTCGTTGAGATGGCCGCGCAACGCGGCCGCGTCCAGGGCATCCAGCGGCGTGCTGGCCGCCGGGGAAGCCGTGGCGGCGGGAGTGGGCGCGGCCCGGAGCGACAAGCCAGGAACGAGGGCGAACGCCGCCACACAGGCCAGCAGCCGTCCGGCCCTGGCGGGGCGCGGTCCGAAGGTTTTGGAAAAGCGGGAAGCGAACGTCGTCATGGCGCGTCATGATGCTCGCAACGCTCGCCAAGCGTCAAGTCGCACCCGTGCAAATCTGTGCGGAGTATGACCGTGCGATGTGACAAAGATTTTTCTCCGCCGGGTAGAGGAATCTCACTGACAATCCTCCTGCTCTCGTTAGACTGACCCGCTCATGGAAATCGTACCTCGCTCGGGCTGGCGTCGTTGGGCCGTTTGGCTGTGCGCAGCCGGTTGTTTTTTGCGGTTGCACGCGCCGGCCTCGGCCTGGAACCAACCTGGCCACATGATGACCGCGTCCATCGCGTACGATCAGATGACGCCAGAGGAGCGCGCCTGGGCCGTCAAGACGTTGGAAACTAATCCGGACTACGCGAAGTGGAAGGAAATGGCACCGCAGGACGCGCCGGACTTTGATTTCGGCCGCTACGTTTTCATGATGGCCGCACGCTGGCCCGACGACATCCGCAAGCGCCGGGAAGACCCGCCCGACAAACCCGCCAACCCGTACGATCATCCGATCTGGCATTACGTGGACTTTCCGCTCGTGCCGCCCGACTTCTCCATGGAGCCGCCGCCCACCGGCACGGAGGACCTTTTCTCGGCCTACGCGTTCTGCGAGAAGATGGTAACGGCTCCCGACACTTCGGCGGTCGACCGGGCGGCTTACTTTTGCTGGCTGCTCCATCTCACCGGCGACATCATGCAGCCGTTGCACAGCGTCGCGCTGTTCAACGCGACCTACCCCAAAGGCGACAAGGGCGGGAACGATTTCTTCGTGAACCTCGCGGGAAACTCGATCAATCTGCACACCTACTGGGATGGCATGGGCGCGGTGATGATGGATTACCCGGAGATCGTCACGCACGCCACCGACCTGGAAAAGAAGTATCCGCGCGCCGTCCTGGCCGAACTCGACGCTGCCAAGGATGTGCAAGCGTGGGCCTTGGAAGGCCGGCAACTGGCCATTGACGTGGTGTACCGCCGCGGGACGCTGCCCGGCACCAGCAACAAGGACCAGATGGTCCTGCCCCCGCTGCCGGGGGATTACGCCACCAAAGCGCGCGCGTTGGCGGAACGCCGGATCGTGCTCGCGGGCGACCGGATCGCGGCGACGGTCGCGCGCTTGATGCCTCATTAGGAAACGCTCCGCCGCAAGCGTCGTCCCATCAAGGTAGGGATGCCTCTCCGAGGCATTCTCTATTTTGCTTGGATGAACGTGCTTGTCCTTCGACGTGCCCTTCCAGAAAAATTAGGGACTGCCTCGGAGAGGCATCCCTACCTTGTTAACGACCAGCCGCTGCGCGGCCGGGAATCGCCGTGACTTCCGCGGCAGGGTGTTGTTAGGTTCCGATTTGTGTCCCGTCCCGCCGCGTCCTTCGTCCTCCCCGCCAAAGTCCCACGCCATCGCCCGCCGGCGGCGTCCGCACCCGCGCTGGTCTTCGGCGACCTCTGGCCGTACGACCCCGCGCCGGAAACCGCCGAACCGGGGATTCGCAGCCGCTACGAACTCTTCATCAACGGCAAATTCGTCGCGCCGAAAAAAGGCGGGTACTTCGATTCGATCAATCCCGCGACCGAGGAAAAGCTCGCGGAAATCGCCCTGGCACAAGCGGCCGACGTGGACGCGGCGTTCGTGGCGGCGAAGGCGGCGTTCGACGGCGCGTGGGGAACCATGCCGGGGGCGGAACGCGGCAAATATCTTTTCCGCATCGCACGGCTGTTGCAGGATCGCGCGCGGGAGTTCGCGGTGGCCGAAACGCTCGACGGCGGCAAGCCCATCAAGGAATCGCGCGACTTTGACGTGCCCATGGCGGCTGCGCATTTCTTCTACCACGCGGGTTGGGCGGACAAGCTGGACTACGCGTTCCCCGGGCCGCGCCGGCCGCAGCCGCTGGGTGTGGTCGGCCAGGTGATCCCGTGGAATTTCCCGCTGCTCATGCTCGCGTGGAAACTGGCCCCGGCGCTGGCGTGCGGCAACTGCGCGGTGCTCAAGCCCGCCGAGACGACGAGCGTCACCGCGTTGAAATTCGCCGAGATCCTGCGCGACGCCGAACTGCCGCCGGGCGTGGTCAACTTCGTGTGCGGGGCGGGGGAGGTGGGCGCGGAGGTCGTGCGGCATCCGCTGGCGGCGAAGGTGGCGTTCACGGGTTCGACGGAAGTGGGCAAGGCGATCATGCGCGAGACGGCTGGCAGCGGCAAGCGATTGACGCTCGAACTCGGCGGCAAGGCGGCGAACATTGTTTTCGACGACGCGCCGCTGGATCAGGCGGTCGAGGGCGTGGTCAACGGCATTTATTTCAACCAGGGGCACGTCTGCTGCGCGGGCAGCCGGCTCCTGGTGCAGGAGAGCATCGCCGACCTTTTCGTGGGGAAGCTCAAGACGCGTCTGGCGAGCCTGCGCGTGGGCAATCCCCTCGACAAGAACACCGACGTGGGCGCGATCAACTCGCGCGGGCAGCTCCAGCGCATCCGCGAAATGGTCGCGGTGGGCGAGCGGGAGGGCGCGGAGTTGTACCAGCCGCCGGGCTGCCGGTTGCCCGAGAAGGGGTATTGGTTCGCGCCGTCGATCTTCACCGGGGTGACGCCGAGCCACCGGATCGCGCGGGAGGAGATCTTCGGGCCGGTGCTGAGCGTGTTGACGTTCCGCACGATTGAGGAGGCCATCGAGAAGGCGAACAACACGGCGTACGGCTTGTCGGCGGGCGTGTGGACGGACAAGGGTGCGCGCATTTTGCAGATGAGCGCCGCGCTGAAGGCCGGTGTGGTGTGGGCGAACACGTTTAATCAATTTGATCCGGCATCACCCTTCGGCGGGTACAAGGAAAGCGGCTTCGGCCGCGAGGGCGGGCGGCAGGGGTTGAGCGCTTACGTCAAGCTGGGCTGAAATGCCTCTCGCAAAGGCCGCTAAGGACGCAAAGGAGCAGAGAAGTGACGGAAGACGATATTTCCAGAAAGATTTTGGATGCCTCTTTCAAAGCTCATACCGAGTTGGGGCCGGGTTTGCTGGAGTCGGTCTACGAAGTAGTGCTGACGCATGAACTCAGAAAAGTAGGATTGTCGGTGGAGCGACAAGTCCCGATCCCGACTGTTTACGATGGTATCCAGTTCGAGGCGGGCTTTCGTGCCGATTTGGTTGTTCACAATCTGGTTATCGTTGAGTTGAAGGCGGTCGAGGCATTGACGAACGCCCATCGCAAACAACTGCTTACCCAATTGAGGTTAAGTGGAAAGCGGCTCGGATTGCTGCTCAATTTTTCGTGTGTTCGGCTCAAGGAAGGCATTATCCGGGTGGCGAATGGTTTGCCAGCGAAGCATGACGATCCGCCTTCCTTCTGATTCCCCTCTACTTCTTCCTTCGCGTCCTTTGCGAGAGGCATTTTACCCTACGACCAATGACTCGCCTGCCCATCACCAAAACCCCCAAAGTCTATGTCGGCGGCGCGTTCATCCGCTCGGAAAGCGGACGCGTCCTGCCCGTCTACGATCTGCAAAACAAGGAACGGCTTCTCGGCAACGTCCCGCTCTGCACCCGCAAGGACCTGCGCAACGCCGTCGAGGCCGCTGCCGCGGCCGGTCCGGGTTGGGCCAAACGCACCGCCTACAACCGTGGTCAGATCCTCTACCGGCTCGCAGAAATGCTCGAATCGCGCGCGGAAGAGTTCGCCGCCAACCTCGCGCTGCAATCACCCGCCGCCGACCCCGCGCGCGAGGTCGCCGCCACGGTGGACCGATTGGTCTACTACGCCGGCTGGTCGGACAAATTCGCGCAGGTGCTCGGCAACACCAACCCGGTGTCGGGCCCGTACTTCAACTTCACCCTGCCCGAGCCGATGGGCGTCGTCGGCGTGCTCGCGGAGAACGGCGCGCCGCCCTTGCTCGGGTTGGTCAGCCAGCTCGCGCCGATCATCGTCAGCGGCAACACGGTCGTGGCCTTCGCGTCGGAGGCAGCGCCGCTGGCGGCGATCCTGCTCGGAGAAATGCTGGCCGTCAGCGATTTGCCCGGCGGCGTGGTCAACCTGCTCACCGGACGGCGGGCGGATTTGCTGCCGACCTTCGCCACGCACCAAGCGTTGCGCGCGGTGGACGCGGCGGGCGTCACGGACGCCGAACGCCAGACGCTCGCGCTCGGGGCGGCGGCTTCCGTCAAGCGGTCGAAGACCCGCGCGGCCGGTGCGGTCGACTGGTTTGCGCCGATGGCGCAGGGGGTGGAGGAAATCGCCGAGTTCACCGAGTACAAAACGATCTGGCATCCAATTGGCGCGTAGAAGGAACAGCGCCTGCGGCGAGCGGATCAACCGTGCCGCGCCAGCAGTTCCTCGATCTCCGCGCGCCGCGGCATGGCCGGAGCCGTGCCGGCCCGGGTGACGGACAACGCGGCTCCGGCGTTGGCGAAACGCGCGGCCCGCTCGATCCCGCGCGGCCCCCGTTCCGCCAGCGCCGCCGCCAACGCCCCCACGAACGCATCGCCCGCGCCGGTGGTGTCCACCGCCCGGATTCCCGGCACGGCCGGGATGAACGTGTGACCGCTCTCCCCCGACACGAAACAGCCGCGCGCCCCGAGCGTGACGATCACCGTCGCCACGCCGACCCGCCGGCACAACGCGTGCAGATCGCCGTCGGCGAGCGTTTCCAACGCACGCGCGTCGAAGTCCGCTCCGACGCCGGCGCTGGTCTGCGGCAACAGATGAACCAGCGTGCAAAATTCAGCCTCGTTGGGGACGAGAATGCCCACGTCCGCGAGCAAGGCGTCGTCGAAGTCCGGCCGCATCGGCGCGGGATTGAGGAGGACGGTCGCACCCGCCGCCCGGGCGAGGCGCATGGCGTGAGCGGCTGCTTCCAGGTTCGCTTCGAGCTGCGTGACCATGACGGCGCAGCCGCGCAGCAGGTCGGCGTGAGCCTCCACGTCGGCGGGCGTCAAGGCGTTGTTCGCGTCGAGGGAGACGATGATCTCGTTCTGCCCATGCGCGTTGACGAGGATGCCCGCCGTGCCGGTCGGTTGGCCGGGTTTGACGGCCAGGCGGCAGTCGATGTCCTCCGTCCGGTGGAACTCGCCCGCCGCCGTGCCGAACGCGTCGTCGCCCACCGCGCCGACGAACGCCACCCGCCCGCCGGCGCGCGCGGCGGCCACCGCCTGGTTGGAACCTTTGCCGCCCGGTCCGGTGACGAACTGGCCCACGACGGTTTCGCCGGGGCGCGGGAAGTCGGCACAACGAAAAGTCAGGTCCTGCACGAAACTGCCAACGACCGTCACACCGGGAGAAGTCATACCGAATAATAAGAGCCTCGCGCAAAATCCGCAAAGCCGCTAAGGAAAGAGAACACCCACCTCAAACCAGTCATGCCAACGCTTTCCATCCGCCGCCTGATCGATGACGTGGGACCCGTGGACAAGGTCGGCGTCGAGGCGCGCGTGGCGGCGTTCACGACGCGTTCGATCAAGAAGAACACGAAGCGTTGGGGGCTGCGCACGGCGGTCTCGATGGTGGACCTGACCACGCTCGAAGGGCAGGACACCCCGGGAAAGATCGTCCAGCTTTGCGCCAAGGCGCTCGCCCCGCACCCGCCCGACCCGGCGGTGCCGCCCGTGGCGGCGGTGTGCGTGTACCCCGCCCTGGTTGCCGCCGCGAAGCGCTGCGTGGGAGGCAGCCCGGTGCAGGTCGCCAGCGTGGCCACGGCGTTCCCGAGCGGACAGGCCCCGCTGCGCACGCGGCTCGCCGAGGTGCGCGCGGCGGTGAAAGTCGGGGCAGATGAGATTGACATGGTCATCAACCGCAACGCGCTCCTCTCCGGCCGCGTGGGCGAGGTGCGCGACGAGATCGCCGCCGTGCTCGAAGCCTGCGGCGACGCGCGCCTGAAAGTGATTCTGGAAACGGGCGAGCTGGACGGCTACGACCAGATCCGGGCCGCGAGTTTCCTCGCCATGCGCGCAGGCTTGCGGCCGGGGGATTTCATCAAGACGAGCACCGGCAAGACCAACCACAACGCCAACCTCGCCAACACTCAGGTGATGTTGGAAGCGATCCGGGACTTCTACCTGGAGACCGGCACCGCCATCGGCATGAAGCCGGCGGGCGGCATCCGCACGGCCAAGCTGGCGCTGCATTTCCTCGTGGCGGTCAAGGAAACGCTGGGTGACGCCTGGCTGAACAACACGCGGTATCGTTTCGGGGCGAGCGCGCTCCTCAACGATCTCCTGCGCCAGATCGAGAAGGAACGCACGGGGGTTTACCAGGCGGCCTACACGTTCTCCGAGGCGACGAGCGGATACTAAAGCGTTTTCCGGTTGCGCGTGGAGCTTTCAGCCCCGGCAGGAGCGCAAGAGTCAACCTGCTACGTTTGGACATGCCGAAACTCGACGCCGTCGCACCTATCATCTGGGCCAGGTGGGGCGGCACTTTTCTGGAGGTCTTGCGCCAGGCGTCCCTGGACGCCGGCGACGGCCTCGCGTTCGAGGCGATGAACTCGGACCAGGGCGTTCGCACGCTGCTGATCGTCTGCACGACCAACCGCGCCCGGATCCGAACCATCGCAGAGGCTTTGGAACTCCGCGTGGTCGCGCGCCCCGCTGACTGGGAGAGCTACAGCGTTGCGGAGATGATCTTCAAGACGGGAAAAGGGAGCGGCCTCGGCCACCAGGAGCTACGGGATAGCAACGGTAGAACAGCCCTCGCCCTGTGCGCGACCCTTCCGGAATCCGTACGGACGCTCGAAAAGCTGTGCGACCTTCCCGGGTAGGATTAGACTTTCGACTCTTGCCGGAAGTCTATTCTCCAGCCGGCGGTGCGGCGCTTTGATTGATGGTGTCGATGAGCACGCGCATCCGGCCGAAGTTGCGGCGGTTCGGTGTGAAGATGAGCCGGGGCTGGTGCGCGATCTCCGGCTCGTTGCGTTCCTGGCGCAACGCGCTCCCTTGGACGAACCGGCCGCTGCGCAGGATGTCGCCGAAGCGGTCGTTGAGTTCCTCCACCGTGGCGTCGGCCAACCGCCGGGCCAGGCGAATCACCATCTGCTGACCCACGTAGCGGCTGGATTGGTAAACCTTGTAGAACCCGACCGTCTCGGCGACGGCTTCCTCCACGTTGCGGGTCAGGCGGAACAGGGAGAAATCCTCCTCCGAGATCAGCCCCAGCTTGAGCAGGTGGCCGCGCATGAAGGCGTCCCAGGTTTCCCAGTAGTGGCCGTTCGGTTCGTCGACGAGCACGATGGGGATCATCTTGGCCTTGCCGGTTTGCAGCAGGGTCAGCACCTCGAAACCCTCGTCCATCGTGCCGAAGCCCCCCGGGAAAAGCGCGATGGCGTGGCTTTCCTTCACGAAGTTGAGCTTGCGGGTGAAGAAGTAGTTGAAGTTGATGAGCTTCGGGTCGCCGTCGATGGTGACGTTGGCCCCCTGCTCGAAGGGAAGGCGGATGTTCAACCCGAAACTCTGCTGCGCGCCCGCCCCGCGCTGGGCTGCGCCCATGATGCCGTCGCCGCCGCCGGTGATGATCATGAAGCCTTCCTCGCCCATGCGCCGGGCGTACTGCTCTGCCGCCACGGCCTCGGGGGCCTCGGGAGAAGTGCGCGCGCTGCCGAAGATCGACACCTTGCGGACCGGGCGGTACTGCGCGAAAAGCCGCGCCGCGTAGCGTAGCTCCTTGAGCGAGCGGTTGTACATCTTCAGGTCGGCGACGCTCATGCGGTCCTGCGCCATCTTGAGCACGGTGCCGACCATTTCCTCAATCAACTCCGGCGAATGGTCGCAGCCCCACTGCTTGACCAGTTTTTTGACCGCCTCGTTGATGGTCGGGTCTTCGGTGGGCGGCAGGACTTGCGTGACCGTTGGACTGGTCTCAGGGTCCCCGTGGGAAAATTCTTCTGACTGCACGGGCCTACTGTCAAATGCACCATCCCGAATGCAAGGAGGGAATGCCCGCGGCGCGGCGGCGCACTCAGCGGAGGCGGCCCGCCGCAGCGCGCAACGGGCTGCGCAGTCGGACCACATCGCGCCGGGGCGGCGCGCCGAACATGCGGGCGTATTCCCGGCTGAACTGCGAAGGACTCTCGTAGCCGATCCGGAATGCGACCGCTTCGGCCGTCGCCGCGTCCGCGAGCAGGAGGTTGCGCGCTTCCAGCAGGCGCAGGCGCTTCTGATATTGCAGCGGCGTCAGGGCGGTGAGTGCCTTGAACTGGCGGTGAAACGCCGAGGGGCTCATCCGCGCGGTCCGGGCCAGTTCCTCGACGCGGACCGGCTCGGTGAAGCGTTCGCGCAGGGTCTGGATCGCGGTGATCACGCGCCGGTCCTGGCCGTTCGCCAGCACGATCCGGGCGATGTCGCCGCCGCGCGGACCGGCCAGCAGCCAGTAGCACAACTCGCGCATCATCGACGGGTAGAGCACCGGGATCGCCCGGGGCGTCTCCAGCAGGCGCACCATCCGCAACACGCAGTCCGCCATGGGGCCGGCGAAGTCGGTGACGAACACGCCGCCGCCTGCCTCGCCGCCGGGTCGGTCCACGCCGCCCAGGCTTGCCATGACCTCGCGCATCGTGGCGAGGTCGAACTCGATGACCACGCTCAGATAAGGCTTGTCCGGCGTGGCTTCGACGACGCGGCCGTAGGAAGGGATTTCGAGGCTGACGACGAGCGCCTGTCCGGCCCGGTACTCGAACCGTTTGTGGCCGAACATCGTCCACTTGGTCCCCTGGACCACGATGCAGAGCGCGGGTTTGAAGATCCGGTGCGAGGGAGGTTTCGGATGATCCGAGCGCAGGATGGCAAATCCCGCGATGGGTGTGACGAACGGGCTCTGGCCCACGCGGCTGTTCGTGTACCGGGTGACGGTCTCTACCAGAGAGTCTGACATGGGGAGCGTTTCTTCCTGACGTCCCGATATAGACGTTCGAGCAGGAATAGGCAAGAAGTCGGAAGGTTCGGGTATTTCAACGGCCAGATGGGCGGGGCAGGTTGTGCCGTAGCCAAAACCACTCACTCTATGCCAACAGAAAACTTCTCTGAGCTCACCGCCAAGATCGCGATTGTCACCGGGGGCAGCCGCGGCCTAGGCCGCAACACCGTGCTCAGCCTCGCCAAGCGTGGCGTGCGCTCGATCTTCACCTACTACTCGAACCGCGCCGAAGCGAACAACGTCGTGGCGGCGGTCCGCGAGGCCGGCGGCACGGCGGTCGCCCTGCCGCTGGACACGGGCAAGGTGAACGCCTTTGACGGGTTCGTGCAAGAAGCAGCCAAAGCCCTGGAAGGCATGGGAGCCGACCGCTTCGACTATCTCGTGAACAACGCCGGCACCTCTCACCGCGCCCCCTTTGACCAGGTGACCGAGGAAGACTTGGACGGCCTCTACCACGTTCACTTCAAGGGGGTGTTCTTCCTCACGCAGAAGCTCCTGCCGCTCCTCAATGACGGGAGCCGCATCGTGAACGTTTCCTCCGGTTTGACGCGCGTCTCCTTTCCGGGCAGCAGCGCCTACGCCTGCATGAAGGGCGCCGTGGAGATCCTGACGCGTTATCTGGCGAAGGAACTGGGGCCGCGCCGGATCGCCGTCAACACGGTCGCGCCGGGGGCCATCCAGACCGACTTCAGCGGCGGGATGGTCCGCGACAATCCTGCGGTCAACAAGATGGTGTCGGACGCGACCGCGCTCGGCCGTCCCGGTTTGCCGGAGGACATTGGTCCGATGATCGCCTCGCTCCTCACCGAGGACAACCGCTGGGTTAACGCCCAGCGCATCGAAGTGTCGGGCGGGATGATGATTTAGGGCGGGTAAGCTCTCGGAGGGCGTGCGGGCAGGCCGTTGCGGCCGGTCGTCCAAATCATGGTAGGGTTGCCTCTCCGAGGCAATCCTAATTTGGCTCGCCTAACCGTGCCTGTGGTTCGGTGTTCCTGCCAGAAACATTTGGATTGCCTCGGAGAGGCGACCCTACCATGTGACAACCGGCAACCGCGTTGCCTGTGTGGAAACCGTCCCAGCACAAACGTTCTGGACGCCGGGTGCGTTCCCCCGGATGTCTTGGAGCGCGCCCGAGACGCATTTCGCGTTTCGCCGGACGCTATTATTGGATGTAGTTCCTTCGCCGCACGATCTTGTCCGTCTCCGACGCTGGCCTGCTGCTTCCTGACTTTACCAAAAACCTTCGTTCTCCCATGGATGACCGAGTTTCTCTTCCGCCGCGGACCTCGCTTTTAAAGAAGCTCGTCTGCGGGGCTGCGGCCGGGTTGCTGGGAGGGCTGGTCATGCTGGCGTTCATGGCGTTTCTGCGGTTGTTCTTCCACGTCGCCACGCCCACCGAAATGATCTTCGACCGGGTGTTCCCGTTCGTGACGGTCAAGTTTTTCATCGACGCCCTCGTGCGTGCCGGCGGCTATTCCCAACTCAAGATCCAGGGGGTCATGGGCGCACTGATCGGCCAGCTCGCGGCGGCGGTCGCGGGCGGGATCGTCTACGCCCTGTTCATCGGGTGGCGATCCCGGTCGGACGACCGGAACGCGCGCCGCCCGCTGGTCGATCCGCGCGGCTGGTGGCTCATCGCGCCAGGCGTGCTCGGCGTCTGGGCGCTGTTTGTCGGCCTGCTCTGGCCGCAGTTGCTGACCAACTACCACGGCCGGCCGCCCGCCGTGGCGGCGGTCCTCAGCGCCCTCGGCATGCTCGCGTCCTTCGGCGTGTGCGGGGCGGCCATCCTGTTCTTCCATGGTCTGCTGACGGTCCCGCCGTCCACCCCGCGCGCCGCCGAGCCGTCCACGGCGGGTCTGACCCGGCGGCGCTTCCTGGCCGGCGGCCTGGGCGCGCTGACGGCCGCCGCGTTGGCCGCGATGCTGCGACGGTTCTACCAGGTCGGCACCTTCCACTACGACGGCACGCAGTACGGCGGGCCGCAGGTGCAGAAGATCACGCCGACCGACAAGTTCTACCAGGTCACCAAGAACCTCGTGGACCCCGACGTGGCGCGCGACCTCTGGCGCTTCGACATCGTCGGCAACGTCGAGTCGCCCAGGATCTGGACCTTCCATGAACTGACCGCCCTCCCCGCCGTGGAGCAGGAAACGACGATGCAATGCATCTCCTACGGCGTCGGCAGCGGGTTGATCTCCAACGCGGTTTGGAAGGGCGTGCCGCTGCCCGACCTGCTGGCGGCCGTCCAACCCAGGGCGGACAGCGCGGCCGTCCTGTTCCACGCGGCGGACGGCTTCTTCGAGACCTTCCCGCTTTCCAAGGCCAACGAGAGGACAACGCTCGTGGCTTGGGAAATGAACGGCGAGCCGCTGCCCCCGCGCCACGGGTTCCCGGTGCGCATGATCGTGCCGGGCATCTACGGGGAACGCAACCCGAAGTGGGTCACGCGGCTGGAGTTCCTGGCCAAGGACGACCCGCGCCTGAAGATCAACCGGCACGGGATCGAGGGGGTGGGGTTTTACACCGAGCAGGGTTGGGGGCCAAACATCTTCGTGCCGACGACCAGCCGCGTCGACGCGCCGGCCGTTGGGGGCGGCGGGTTCGTCGAGCCGTTCAAGGTGGGGCGAACCGTGGAATTTCGCGGCATGGCCTACGGGGGCGACAAGGGCATCAGCCGGGTGGAGGTGAGCACCGACGGCGGGCAAACCTACGCGCCCGCCGAAATTCACCAGCCGGGCACGAAAATCAGTTGGAGCCTGTGGCGCTACGAGTGGACGCCCACTGCGGCGTCCGACGACGTGCGCGTGTCCGTGCGCGCGGTGAACGGCGAGGGGGAACAGCAGGTCGAGGAGTTCCGCGACCAGGTGCCGCACGGCGCGCTGGGACTGCACCGGGTGCGCGGCCGGGTCGAGAACGCCTAGGACGGTCCTTGAAAGGAGCTGCCCCGCATGGATTCGAACCATGAAAAGAGGATCCAAAGACCTCTGTGATACCATTTCACCACAGGGCAAAAGCAGAGCGACTATCTAGTACAACCCTTCGCCAACCGCAAGTCCCGAACTTTTTACTTCACGATGGTCTTGCCGGTGTCGAAGCGGTAGAAGTAGCGCGTCCCGTCCGTGTTGTAGTGCCCGGCGTTGTCCAGGTCGGGATAGTAATACAAAATGGTGTTCATACTGAAGTCGTACAGGTACGGGAACGGGAACGTCGGACTGCTGTAGAAGAACGTCTGGCTGGCAAAGTCGTACAAGTATACGCCTGCATTGCCGTCTGCCGCGTCGAACACGTATTCATAGCCGAGGTCGAAGTGGTACACGTAGCGCGGATCGTCGAGGTAACTGTAGTAGCCGAAATAGTGGCTCGTGGAAAAGTCGAGGTAGTACACGCCGTCTGAAAGAGCCGTTTCCCCGCTGAAAAAAGCCGGGTGATCGACGACGACGAAGTCTACCTTGACGTTGTCGTAGGCACCGCCGGCGGACATGTTCGCCGCGTTGATCGAGGGCGTGAACGTCGCGGCAAACGTTCTGGTGGTGCCGTCCGTCAGGGTGAAGGTCACCGTGGTTTGCGGGGCGGCGGCGTTCGCCGGGAGTAGATCCATCGGCAGCGCGTACCCGCCGCTCGCGCTGGTCACCGCGTAGGAACTGCTGCCGGGCGAGGCGACCTTGATCCCGCCGACGCCTTCCCCTGGCGTGTAGAACCCGTTGCCGTCGCTGTCCTGGTAAGCCACCCCACACAGCAAGGTCACGCCGGCCCGGTAGCCGAAATCCTGGGTCGTGTCCCCGCCGTTGACGGAAGCGATGCCGATCTCACGGAAGAAATTGCCGGTGCGGTCGAACTCCAGGAAATTGCGGCGGTGCCCGAGGTCGGCGATGCCGTGGTCGATCATCAGGGCGTCGAACGTCGCTTCCGCCGTGGGGAAGCCGTCGGCGATGTTTTCCCCGTAGGAGGGCGCAACGTACCCTGCTGCCTGGATGCGGTCGCCCGGCGTGCTGCCGTCGCTGCCGGTGTGGCTGAAATAATCATGGGCCGCCATGTCGTCGTTGTGCGCGCGGGCGGAGACATTCAGATCGGCGTTGAAAGCGACCGGCGGCCGCAGGGCGTAGCCGCCAAAACCGGTCTGTCCCAGACGAGTGCCCTCCGCGGGGGGATTTGCCCGGGCACGGTTGAGGAGTTCGAGCATGAACTGTTCGTCTGCGCTGGGATTCCCGTGGCTGTAGAGCGTTTGCGCGCCGGCGACGCCCGGCAGCACGAGCAGGGCGGCCAAAACGCGGAGGATCGTCGTTCGGGTGGCACTCATGGATGACGGAGAGGTTACGTAGCTACGAATCGGGAGTTTACCGAAGCACAACGTGCCCGCCAAGCGTAATGGTGTCCCGCCCGGCCTGGATGGGCCGCGCCGGGGCCGCGTGGCCGGTACGGGAGGCAAGCCGGCCGCAAAGATTTGTTTTCCTCGTGCGGATTTGGTGGCTTGCTGGGGCGCATGGAGCCGTCCCGTTTCTCGCCAGGCCGTTTTCAGGCGTTTGCTTGTGTGGTGCTGATCTGGGCCGCGATCTACCTGCCCGGCCTCGGTTCGCTCGAAATCAAGGGCGAGGAGGGCCGCCGCCTCCTGCCGGCCGTGTCCATGCTGGAGACCGGGCGCTGGATCGTGCCGGCCATCGGCGGGGTGGACTACCTGGCCAAGCCGCCGCTCATCAACTGGCTGGCGGCCGGGGCGTTCGCCGTGGCGGGGGACACGCACAACGAATGGGCCGCGCGCGCCCCGAGCGTGCTCGCCGTGCTCGCGCTGGGGCTTTGCACCGTCGGCGCATTGGGCGGCTGGCTCGGGGAGGGCGGCGCGCTGCTGGCGACGACCTTTTTGCTCACGAACATCGGCCTCATGGAGAAGGGGCGTCTGGCCGAGATCGAGGCGCTCTACCTGAGCCTCACCGGCATCGCCGTCGTCCTGTGGCTGGGCGCGTGGCGGCGGGACGTGGTCGAACGTGACGGCAAGCCTTCCTGGCGTGCATGGACGCTGCCGTGGGTGTTCCTCGGGCTGGGCCTGCTGACCAAGGGGCCGCTGCACCTCATTTTTTTCTACGTGGTGGTGGCGGCGGTGCTCGTTTGCGCCGGGCGGCGGCGTGACTGGCTGAACGTGCCGCACCTCGTCGGCGTCGTGCTGATGCTGGGAATCTTCATGGCGTGGGCCGTGCCGTACCTCCGGCAGACGGCCGCCGGGGACGTGGGCGGCGTGTGGCTGGCGCAGTTCCAGGGGCGGATGGAGGTGAACGACAAGTTCCACCTCGCCACGTGGCTGCTCAACCTCCCGCGCGGCCTGGCCAACTACCTGCCGTGGACCGTGCTGCTGCCGTTGGCGTGGCGGCGCATCCCCGAGCAAACGCTCGACGCCGCCCTCGCGCGCGGCCTGCGCTGGGCGGTGGCGGGGTGTTTCCTGGCGGTGAGCCTCGCGCCGGGGGGACAGCCGCGCTACACGCTGCCGCTGCTGACGCCCGCCAGCGTGTTGCTCGCGCTGGTGCTCGTGCGTGGCTGGCGGGTACCCGTCTGGCTGCCGGTGGCCTGGGCGCGAACCGTCGCCGTTTGCCTGTGGGTGGTGATGCTCGCCGCACCCGTCGCCGTCGCGCTCGGCAGCCGGGAAGGGTGGCGTTGGACGGTCGGGCTGGCGGAGGTGGGCATCGCCGTGGTCCTGTGTCAGCGGATTCACCATTGGCGGGAGCCGGACGCGCTGGCCCTGGCGAGCGCGGCGGCGCTGGCGCTGATCACCGCCGTTTACGCGGTCGGCGCGATCCCCATTGCACAAAGGACCGAGAGCGTGCGCCCCGCGGCGGCGAGGATCAACGAAGCTCTCGCCGGTGAACGCACCGCGATGCTCCGGCCGGGGTTTGTGCCCTTCGTGTTCTACCTGCGCCAAGGTCCCGTCTACCTCCAACGGATTTCTGATCTGCCACCGTCCATCCGGTATCTGCTTGTGCGAACGGAAGATGAAAGGGAAGCCACCGCCGCGCTTGGCCGCGGGAGCCTCCCGGCGGTCCAGTTTGTCCATGACAAACGGGTCCAACGCGGCGAATATTCGGGGTGGACTTTGCTGCGCTTGGACCCGCCTTCAGAAAGAGGCTTGTGAAATTTTTCACAAATACCCGTTTCCGCCGTTGACGACCTTGCGCGGCCCGACCTACGATAGCGTTCCGCCCATGGCTCGTCCTTGCCCATCCACACCCCTTTTCGTGTCTTGCCACCGCAAGCGCGCGTTAAATTTCTCGTTTGCAGCGCGTTTCATCACATCCTTGCCCGCCGAATCTTTCGTACCAAAATCTGTTGCAAACCCGACCCGTTTCCCTAGCGTGATTCCATCGTCGTCCGGTCACGCGGAAACGTCCGTCTGCTGTCACCGCTGACCCGTTCCCTGGACCACCCATGGCCAACCTCTTCCCTCGCTGGTCGAATACCCTCGCGCCGAAAGCGATTTTCTTCGGCGGCCTAGTTGGTACGGCCCTCACACTCGGCATCTGGTATTACTTCACGCCGAAGTATACGCGCGTCGGCTACATGCCCACGCAGCCCGTTCCCTTCCAGCACACCATCCACGTCCAGCAGCTCGGCATGGACTGCCGCTACTGCCACAGCTACGTGGAGGTCAGCGGGCACTCCAACGTGCCCAACACGCAGACGTGCATGAACTGCCACGGCGCGATCCAGACCCAGAACCCCAAGCTCCAGCCCGTGCGCGACAGTTGGCAGACCGGCAAACCCATCGAGTGGGTGCGCATTCACCGGGTACCGGACTACGCGTACTACAACCACGCGGCGCACGTGAACCGCGGGATTTCCTGTGTGAGCTGCCACGGCAAGGTCAATGAGATGGAAGTCGTCTGGCAGGACCAGCCGCAGGGCATGGCGTGGTGCTTGAACTGCCACCGCAACCCCGAGCAGTTCCTCCGCCCGCTCTCCGAGATCACGCACCTCGACTGGAAGCCCTCGGACATGGGCACCAACCCCGACACCGGCAAGCCGTGGACCCAGTTGGAAATCGGCACCAAGCTCAAGCACGACTGGAACGTGCAGCCCAAGCAAACCTGCGCGACCTGCCACCGCTGATTTTTGCCCTTTTGCGTCCGCGATGAAACGAGTTTTTCAACATCCGCCCGAGCAGCCCAACCCGACGGGCCGCAAATACTGGCGCAGTCTCGGGGAACTGAAGGACACGCCGGAGTTCCGCGACTACCTGGAGCGCGAGTTCCCGGCCGGCGCGGCTGAGATGGAAGGCGACGACGTGTCGCGCCGCTCGTTCCTCCGGCTCATGGGCGGTTCGCTGGCGCTGGCGGGCTTCGGCCTGGGCGGCTGCCGCCGGCCCGAGACGTACCTCATTCCCTACTCCAAGGCGGTCGAGTGGTTGGTTCCTGGCAAGACCGTGCTCTACGCCACGTCCATGCCCCGCCGCCGGGGCGGGATGCCGCTGGTCGCCTCGACCACGGACGGTCGCCCGATCAAGCTGGAGGGCAACAGCCTTCATCCGCTCAGCAACGGCTCGACCGACCCCTTCGCACAGTGCGCGCTGCTCGACCTGTACGACCCGGACCGCTCCAGGAGCTACGTGCACGGCGGACAGGCCAGCGACGCGCGCAAGTTCGCCGATTTCGTCAAGGATCTGCGCGGGACCATGGCTACCAACGGCGGTGCGGACACGGCGATCTTGGTGGAGGAAACTTTTTCGCCCACACGCGACCGGCTGTTGGGTGAACTCAAGAAGCAGTTCCCGGCGCTCGGCTGGTATTTGTACGATCCGTTGCGGCACTTCAACGAGGTGGAAGCCACCCGCGCGGCCTTCGGCGACGGCCTGCGGCTGACCCCGCGCTTCGACCGCGCCGACGTGGTGTTCTCGCTCGACGGCGACTTCCTGAACCTGGACGAGGGCGGCATCGAGGCCACCCGTGACTACACGAACCGCCGCCGTGTCGCCAAGGCCACGGATTCGATGAACCGGCTCTACGTCGTCGAGAACCGCTACACGATCACCGGCGGCGTGGCCGACCATCGCCTGCGCTGCCAGGCCAGCCGCATCGGCGCGCTCGCCGTGGCATTGGCTAAGAAGATCGGCGGACCCGCGCTCGGCGCGCTCATCGACGCCTACAACGGCGTGGGCACCTTCCAGGGTTCCGACGAATGGATCACCAAGGCGGCCGCTGACCTCGTCGCCAACAAGGGCAAATGCCTCGTCGTGACCGGCCCGCGCCAGCCGGCGGCGGTCCACGCGCTGGTCTACGCCATCAACGGTGCGCTCGACAACATCGGCCACACGCTGGTTCCCGTGGCTGCCCCCGAACGCGGCGGCGCGGAGCCGTTGTCTATCTCGCAGCTCACCGAGGACATCAACGGCGGGAAGATCAAGAACCTGTTCGTCTTCGGCGGCAACCCGGCGTACAACGCGCTGGCCAACCTGGACTGGATCAACACCCAGAAGAAGGTGCCCAATGTCGTCCGCCTGGGCTACTACGAGGACGAGACCAGCCAGATCGCCCAGTGGCACGTTCCGCAGGCGCACTTCCTCGAACAATGGGGCGACGTGCGTTCGGCCGACGGCACGTACAACATCATCCAGCCGATGATCCTGCCACTCTTCGGCGGGTTGAGCGACCTGGACCTGATGGTCATGCTCTTGGGCCAGGAACCCAACGACAAACCCACTCTCGTGCGGGAGACCTGGAAAGGTTTCAATACGACGACTGGTGTCAGCGAGGATCTCGCCTGGAACGCCTTCCTGCGTGACGGCTTCGTGCCCGGCTCCGCTTTCGCCGAACACACCGGCGAGGCGAGCTTTAATATCGGCGTGGTGCGCGACTACGTCGGCAAAAACCTCAAGGACCAGCTTCCGCCCGCCGCCACGAGCGCGGAAGACATGGAGGTCGTCCTCGTCCAGGACTACAAGCTGGACGACGGCCGTTATTCCAACAACGGCTGGCTCCAGGAGATGCCGCATCCCATCTCCAAGATTTGCTGGGACAACGCGGTGTTGATGAGCCCGCGCACCGCCAAGCGGCTGGGTGTCAACAAGCAGGCGTTCGACGTGTACGGCAACGGTGCGTTTGTCGGCGGTGATTTCACCCAGAGCGACGTGGTGGAGATCGAGATTCCCGGCGGCCGCAAGATCAAGGGGCCGGCGCTCGTCTCGCCCGGCCACGCGGACGATTCGTTCACGGTCGCGCTCGGCTACGGCCGCAAGGTCGTCGGCCGCGTCGGGATGGACACCGGCTTCGACGCCTACCCGTTGCGCACGGACAAGACGACGTACTTCGCCACCGGGGCCAAGATCAACAAGACGGCGGAAACGTACCAACTCGTCACCACCCAGCAGCATCAGGCGATGGAAGGGCGCAACCTCGTGCGCGAGCTGCCCATCGACGTGTACCGCCAGAACGCCGGGAACGACTTCAAGGAAGGCAAGAGCTTCGTGCAGTTGATGGGCATGGACGCCCACATCCCGCCGAACGTCTCGCTGTACCGCAACCCCGCTTACGAGTCGCAGCACCAATGGGGCATGGCGATTGACCTGAACACCTGCACGGGTTGCAACGCCTGCGTCGTGGCCTGCCAGGCGGAAAACAACATTCCCGTCGTCGGCAAGGACCAGGTCAGCCGGGGGCGCGCGATGCACTGGATTCGCATCGACCGTTATTATTCGACGGTGGAAGGCACTGCTTCGCCGGAGGAACCCGGCGTGGCGACCAAGGACAACGGCAAACAGGAGAACGATCCCAACGGTGGCCGGGATGAGACCGACCCGGCGTTCGACCCGACCCTGGCGGATGATCCGCAGATCCTGACGCAGCCGGTCACCTGCCATCATTGCGAGAACGCCCCGTGCGAGACCGTCTGTCCGGTGAACGCGACGATCCACAGCGAGGAAGGCCTCAACGTGATGGCCTACAACCGCTGCATCGGCACGCGCTACTGCTCGAACAACTGCCCGTACAAGGTGCGCCGGTTCAATTTCTTCAACTACAACGAGCGCAGCATCGAGCCGATCAAGGAAGGCCCGTGGAAGGGCAAGTCGCAGGCGTACCTCGGGCCGTTCGGCACGAACGGGATGCCCGAGATCAAGAAGCTCTCCAAGAACCCGAACGTCACCGTGCGCATGCGCGGCGTCATGGAAAAATGCACGTTCTGTGTGCAGCGCATCGAGGAAGCTAAGATCAACCAACTCAGCGTGGCGCGCGATTCGGCCAAGACCCTGGTGCCGCGCGACTCGTTCACGACGGCGTGCGCGCAGGTCTGCCCGGCGGGAGCCATCGTCTTCGGCAACGTGCGGGACCCGGAGAGCAAGGTCTCCAAGGTCAAGGAGCAGGACCGCGACTACAAGATGCTCGAATACCTCAACGTGCGCCCGCGTTTGAGTTACCAGGCGCGCCTGCGCAATCCGAACCCGGCGATGCCCGGCGCGAAGCTCGTGGGTGAGACCCTCCTGGGCAACCCCGCCAACGACCCGCTCAAGAGCATCCAGGAAGAGAAGATGCCGAACGAAAAGAACCACGGCGTCTCGCACGAAGCGCACGAAGGCGCGCATGACGAACGTTAATTGCAAATCACCCGGTAGTACCCGCCGCTTAACCTAGAGCCATGGCCACCGCCGTCGAAACCATTCCGCCCACCGCTTCGGAGCCGTCTCCCGCCGAGGTTAACCCCCGCGCCGCGAAAATCCTGGCCGATCTGCGCACGCCGCTGGTCGCCAACGGGCGTTCGCTGCACTGGATCACCGACAACATCTGCAAGATGGCCGAGGAGAAGACGCCGCGCTGGTGGTGGATGCTCTTCGTGCCGAGCGTCCTGCTGGCGACCGCGTGTTTCACGTGCTTCGGCTACCTGATCCTCACCGGCGTCGGCGTGTGGGGCGAGAACACTCCGGTCGCCTGGGCGTGGGACATCACGAACTTCGTGTTCTGGATCGGCATTGGCCACGCCGGCACGCTGATCTCGGCGATTTTGTTCCTGACCCGTCAGCGCTGGCGCACTGCGGTCAACCGCGCCGCTGAAGCGATGACCCTCTTTGCCGTGATGTGCGCCGGGTTGTACCCTGGCTTGCACGTCGGCCGCGTGTGGATGGCGTGGTTCCTGGCCCCCGTGCCGAACCAGTACGCCATCTGGCCGAACTTCCGTTCGCCGCTGCTCTGGGACGTATTCGCGGTGTCCACCTATTTCACCGTGTCGGTGCTGTTCTGGTTCACGGGGCTGATCCCCGATCTTGCCACATTGCGTGACCGCGCAAAGGCAAGGGGCAACATGCTCGCCGCTTATGGTTACGGGTTCTTCGCGCTCGGCTGGCGCGGCGGCAACCGCCAGTGGCGGCACTACGAGATGGCGTACCTGCTCTTGGCGGCGCTCTCAACCCCGCTGGTGCTCTCGGTGCACACCATCGTGTCCTTCGACTTCGCCACGTCGGTCGTCCCTGGCTGGCACACGACGATCTTTCCGCCTTACTTCGTCGCGGGAGCCATCTTCGGCGGGTTCGCCATGGTGCTGACCCTCTTGATCCCGATGCGTGAGTGGTTCTACCCACAGTTGAAAGACATGATCACTGCCCGGCACGTGGACGTGATGGCCAAGATCATCCTGATGACGGGCACCATCGTCGGCTACGCGTACATCATGGAGTTCTTCATCGCCTGGTACGGCGGCAACATGTATGAGGAACACGCCTTCCTGCGTTCCCGCGTGGCCGGACCGGTGACGGACCTCGTGCACGCGATTTACCATCCGTTCCCGAAGCTGCCGTGGGCTCCGTACTGGTGGGCGTACTATTCCATGATGACCTGCAACGTGATCACGCCGCAGATCTTCTGGTTCAAGCGGAACCGGCGCAGCATCTGGACCGTGTTCTGGGCGTGCATGTTCGTCAACGCCGGCATGTGGTTCGAGCGGTTCGTGATTATCGTGACCTCTATCGCCCGTGACTTCCTGCCTTCGAGTTGGGGCATGTTCCATCCGACCTGGGTGGATATCGTGACCTTCATCGGCACCTTCGGCCTGTTCATGACGCTGTTCCTGCTTTTCATCCGCTTCCTGCCGATGATTGCTATTGCGGAGGTCAAGGGCGTGACGCCGATGGCCGACCCGCACTCGGGCCACGGCCACTCGTACGGCTACGCCGCCGGCGCGCAGCCCGACCCGACCCACCTGTTGCCCGAAGGCCAGGAACACGCCGCCGACGGGAGCACGGGCCACGGCCTGCGCACCCGCGCGACGGCTTCGACCGAAGGCGACGTAGAAAGGTAGAAATCAGGCTCTTTCCCACGTCTCTCACCTTCTAGAGTCCTCCTCTTATGCCGCTTCCCACCGCTACCGCCAAGCCCTATGGCCTCGGTGCCGAGTTCCCCGATGCCGCCGCGCTCTTCGAGGCGGCCGAGAAGATGCGCGACGCCGGCTTCAAACGCTGGGACGTGTTTTCGCCCTTCCCGATCCACGGGATGGACGATGCGATGGGCCTGGGAAAGTCGGCTGTCTCCTACATCGTGCTCGTGAGCGGGTTGACCGGCACGGCCACCGCCCTACTGCTCGAACTCGGTAGCTCGATCTACCTTTACCCGCTCATCGTGCAGGGCAAGCCGGTGAACATCACGACGATCCCGGCGTTTTTCCCGGTGATCTTCGAGTTGACGGTGCTCTTCTCCGCTTTCGGCGCGGTCTTCGGCATGCTGGCGCTCAACCTCCTGCCCCGCTGGCACCACCCGCTTTTCAACTGGGACCGCTTCCAGAAGGTCACGGACGACGGTTTCTTCGTGGTCGTGGAAGCGAGCGACGCGCGCTTCACCGAAAAAGGCACGAGCGACTTCCTGGCCGGCCTGGGAGCGACGAACATCACGATGGTTTACGACGAGTAGGCTGCGGCCATCGTCCCGACGCTGTTTCGCATGAAATATCTTCTCCTCGGTTTTCTCGTTGCCGTTCTGATGGTCGCCATCGTGGCCGGGCCGCGCGGCCGCCACTCGCCGAACCGCCCGTTCCAATTTTTCCCGGACATGGTAGTTCAGTCCAAGGTCAAGCCGCAGCAGCCCAGCAAGTTCTTTGCGGATGGGGTGGCCTCGCGCCGTCCCGTCGACGGCGTGGTGCCGATGGGCTTCGAGATGCCTCATCACACCGCCGCTTCCATCGTGGGCAACGCCGACGGCGTGCAGACGGCCGACGAACACGAGCGCCTCGCGTTCACCGAAGGGCCGACCTACTACGACACCGGCATGATCGGCGACCAGTGGGGCACGGGCATCCCGCTGGAAGTGACTCCCGCTTTGTTGGAAAAGGGCCGCGAGCGGTTCACGATCAACTGCCAGGTTTGCCACGGCGGCACCGGCGCGGGCAACGGCGTCACCAGCCAGTACGGGCTGGCGAACATCGCCAACTACCACCTGGACAAGTACCTCAAGATGGCGGACGGCGAGATCTATTACACGATCACCAACGGGCACAACTCGATGAACGGCTACGGGGCGAACATCACCGTGCACGACCGCTGGGCCATCGTCTGCTACATCCGCGCGCTGCAAAAGTCGCAGGAAGTCCGCATGGAAGACTTGCCTCCCGAGGAACAGCGGATCGTCGCCGCCAAGCCGTAGTTCGATTCCCTTTTTCCCGTCCATGAGCGCCACCACGCATCCTCAACAAACCGTCGCCACGCTGAAAGAGGAACGCTTCCGCTACGCGAACCTCGGCCCCGTCATCTTCGGGCTGCTGGTGGCCACCGGCGTCGGTGCGCTCGTCATGCTCGCCAGCCTGTTCGTCCCCGGCTGGGGCGCGCAGCAGTTCCTCGTCTCGTGGCTGTTTGCGTTCATGTTTTTCTTCACGATCTCGGCCGGGTCGCTGTTCTGGATTCTGATTCACTACACGATGGACGCCGAGTGGAGCGCGGTTATCAAGCGCCTGCTCGAAACCGCCACCAACTCGTTCGCGGTGCTGCCGTTCTTCTTCATCCCAATGGCCTTCGGCGCGCCGCTCCTCTACAAGTGGATGAAGATTCCGGCCGGCACGGAGCCTTCCCTGGACAGTAAGCACATCCTGCTCAATCCCACGGCGTGGGCGGTGTTCACGGTGATCTACTTCAGCTTTTTCTTCAGCGCGTCGTTCATCCTGCGCTGGCTCTCGCTCAGGCAGGACAAGAGCAACGACCTCGGGTACTCGACCCGGGCGCGCGGGGTGTCCTTTGCCTCGATCCCGTTCTTCGGCGTGCTCCTGACGTTCGCGGCCATCCACTGGGTGATGAGCATTTCCTACCATTGGTACTCGACCATGTGGGGCGTTTACGTCTTCGCCGGGTCGGCGTGGAGTTCGATGGCGACGTTGATCATCGTGAGCTTCCTGCTGCAACGGGCCGGCTACTTGCAGGGGATCATCAGCACGCAGCACTTCCACATCATGGGCAAGCTGCTGCTCTCCTTTACGGTGTTCTGGGCCTACATCGCCTTCAGCCAGTTCTTCCTGATCTGGTACGCCAACATCCCGGAGGAGACGGAGTTCTTCGTGGTGCGCAACACCGAGAGCTGGAACGTGTGGGCCATCGGGCTGGAGGTGACCTGTCACTTCTTCGTCACGTTCGCGCTCCTCTGCCCGCGTGCGGCCAAGACCAACCCGAAGCGGTTGGCATTGATCGCGGGTTGGGTGCTGCTCATGCACGCGGCGGATTGGTACTTCATCGTGAATCCTTTCGTCCACGAAAAGGGGGTGCGTCCGCTCACGATGATCGTCGACCTCGCCGCGCTGGTGACCATCGGGTGCCCGCTGGTGTTGGTGTTCCTACGCACGCTCGGTCGGCATCCGCTGCTCGCGCGGCACGACGCCCGCCTGCCCGAGTCCCTGCGCTTGGTGAACTGAGGCTCTACCCGAGTTTTACCTGCTTTTCTCCCATGGCCACTTCCACCGAACCGAACCCCTCGACCACGAGCGCGGCTCGCGGCTCCGCATCGACGGGCAGCGGTCTGCCTCCAGGTTTTCACTCCGGTAAAACGTTCTTCTGGGGTATCGTCTTGATCCTGGTCGCCGGGTTCCTCGCGTGGCTGTTCGTCGGATACTTTGGCACGGACCGGTTCGAGAACCTCGACCAGAAACGGGTCAAGGAACGGGAAGCGATCCTGCTGAAACGCAACACGGACGACGCGCATTACCTCAACGATCCCCCGAGCTATTTCGACAAGGAGAAGGGCAAAATCCGCGTGCCGATGTGGGAAGCGATGCAGTTGGCCGTGGTGGACCTCCAGACGAACAAACCGCACGCGGCGTACCCGCTCTCGCAATCGCCGCCGCAGCCCGCCGCCGCACCCACCTCGCCGGACAAGGGGGCCGGCTCGCCGCAGAACGGCAACATCAACCCGCCGGCGTCCAACCCGACCGTCGGCCAGCCCTCGCCCGCCCAGGCAGCGGCGCAGTCACCGTCGCCTGCACCGCCCGGCACGTCCGCTACCCCGCCGCCCGCCAACTCCCCCGGCGCGGGCGCGATGCCGCCCGTCGGCACCGCGGCCACCGGCACACCGGCTCCGACCGCCGCCCCGGCCGCGACCAACAACGCCCTCAACCCCGGCAATGCCGCGAGCGGCGCTAACCCGCAACCTTCACCCCCGGCCCGCGGCAACACGGAAACGACCGGCGGCCCCACGCCTTCCGGCGCGCAGCCCCAGCCGCTGACCAACCCGGCCCCTCCCGCCACCCCAGCCACCGCCGCGCCGCAAGACACCCCCGCGCCCAATCCGAAAACACCCGGCGCGACCCCCGGCGGCACGCCCGGTTAGCTTTGGTTCGTAAACGATCCACGCCATGAGTTCCGTCGGTCCTGAAACTCTTCCCATCGGTGGTCCTGGAGGCAGCGGTGAACAACCGTCCGCCGCCCCTCTGACTGCTCCCGCTGCCCCCGCGCCAGCCGACACGCCCGCCTCCGATCCGAAGACCGGCGGTGCCGGCTTCTCCTCCGATGTGGCGACGCTGGCCAGGGAGATCGACGCTTCCGTGCGTCTGCCGACCTTGCTGTTCTTTGCCTCGTCGGTCTCGTGGCTGCTGCTCGGTTCCGCCCTGGCGAGCATCGCGTCCTTCAAGCTGAACGTGCCCGGCTTTCTGGCGGGAGTTTCCTGGCTGACGTTTGGCCGGGTGCATCCGGCGGCGACCAATGCCATGCTCTACGGCTGGCAGTTCCCGCTGGCGATGGGTCTCGGCTTGTGGGTGCTGGCGCGGCTGGGCCGGGTGCCCTTGCGCCACGGAGGCATCCTCACGGCGGCCTGGGCTTTGTGGAACGTGGGCGTCACGTTGGGGATCTGCTCCATCCTTTACGGCCATGGCAGTTCGTACGAAGGGCTGGAGTTTCCCCGCTACGTCTCACCGATCCTGTTCACGGCGTTCGTGTTCATTGCCATCTGGGCGCTGCTGCTCTTCCGCGAACGCCAAGGCGAACAGGCTTACATCTCCCAATGGTACGCGCTGGCGGCGTTCTTGTGGTTCCCGTGGGTGTACGGCACGGCGAATCTCGTGGTGTTCTTCCTGAACACACAGGCGGCCGTCCAGGCCGTCGTCGCCGCGTGGTACACGCACAACGTGATGGGCACCTTCCTCGTGCCGCTGGCGTTGTCGGGTGCCTACTACATGGTGCCGAAGGCGACCGGCGAGCCGATCCACCGCTACCGTTGGGCGAAGGTCGGCTTCTGGACGTGGTTCCTGTTCGCGGGCTGGAGCGGTGCCTACAGCCTGATCGGCGGGCCGGTGCCGGCGTGGATTCTCAGCGTGTCCATCGCCGCGACCGTGCTTTCGCTCATCCCGATGACGGCCATCGTGACGAACCTGCACGGTTCGACCCGCCAGCGGCCGGAAGCGGTGCGGCACAGCCCGAGCTTCCGCTTCGTGTCGGTGGCGATCATCTGTTTTCTGGCCACGGTCCTGTTCATGGCGTTGACCGCTTTTCGCAGCGTGAGCGCCGTGACGCATTTCACGCTGCTCACGGCGGCCGGGGCGCAATTGTTGAGCTACGGCTTCGTGGGTTTCGTGTTCTTCGGTGCGTTCTATTACATGGTGCCGCGCATCCTGTCGGCGGAATGGGAATCGCCCTCGCTCATCCGCGCGCACTTCTGGCTGGCGGTGGTCGGCCTCGGGTTGGGCGTGGTGAGCTTCGCCCTGGGCGGCATCGTGCAGGGCTTCGGCCTGGATGATCCGAAGGAACCCGCGCTCGCGATCCTGAGCTTCGTCAAACCCTTCCTCGCGGCGCAGTGGGTGGCGGTGCTCCTCCTGACGGCGGGCCACGTCTGCCTCGCGGCGTCGTTCATCCTCGTGCTCCTGCGCGTCTTGTGGACCAACCCGACCGTGCAGCACACGGCCCTGCTGCTGCCGCGGCCGTTCTCCCGGACGCCCTCGTCCAACGTCGCCGCCCCGGCGACCGCCGCCGCCTCCGTTCCATGAAGAGACCCATTTCCCTTTACCTCGGCTTGCTCGGCCTGTTCCTGACTTCCTGGTTCGGGCTGGTGCTCATCCCGTACGTGCAGGCCGGCCGGCTCGTGCCCGAGGTCGATCCGGACACTAAGGACCCGTCGCCCGCCGGCTTCAGCGGCTGGGCCGAACAGGGCCGCGCCGTGTACGCCGCCAACGGGTGCGTGTATTGCCACAGCCAGCAGGTGCGTTCGCGCGCGGACAGCGCCGACATCGACCGCGAGGTCGGGGCGCGCCGGACCGTGGTGCGCGACTACGTGCTCGACCGCGCCGCCTACCTGGGGAACTCCCGCCTGGGACCCGATCTCGCCAACGTCGGCGTGCGGCGCGACAAAGCGGATTGGCTCTACCAGCACGAGTATGCGCCGGAGTCCGTCAGCCCGGGTTCAATCTGCCCGCCGATGCACTTCCTCTACGAAACGCGCAAGATCGTCGGCCAGCCTTCGACCGAGGCCCTGACTTTGACCGGCGACGACTTGCCGCCGGTCGGCTACGAGGTGGTTCCGCGCCATGACGCCAAGGCGTTGGTCGCCTACCTGCTCTCGCTCAAACGCAGCAGCTACAAACTGCCGGAAGCGCCCGAGGAGGCCGCGCCCGATACCCAATAGGAAAATGCAGAATGCAGAACGCAGAATGCAGAAGTCCGGAAAGACAGGTCATGCGTCTTTTCTGTCTCCCCGGATCGTACCCTTGATCCTTAGTCTGCTGCTTTCTGACTTCTGCATTTTGCATTTTGCATTCTGCATTTCCCCTTTCTGATGAAGCCCGACGACCATCTGACCAACGACGATGCCATCGCGCCGCACGACGCGTTCGAGTCCCCGCACGAAGAGCATATCGTCAAGACAAACCCCCTCGCGACCAACGAGGAGGATTACAGCGTTTTCAACGAAGCCCGCACCCCGGGCACCACGTTCGGGGTACACGAGGCGCACCACGGTCCCGACACGGAAGGCCCCGACCCGGCCGCGATAGGTTCGTCCGTCGCCGCCGACCGGTTCCGCCCCGTGCCGACGTGGGTGATCGCGGGCTGCGCCGCCCTGGTGCTGTGGGCCGGGCTTTATCTCGGTTCGTACAGCGGCGGCTTTCAAGGGGACGTGTTCAACGAGGAGGCCAACTACAAGCCCAGCGGCCCCACGGGTCCCGTCGATCCCATCGCGGCCAGCAAAAAGCGTGGGCGCGGCGTGTTCATCGCAAACTGCGCGCAGTGCCACCAAGCTAATGGCCTGGGTCAAGCCGGGCAGTACCCGCCGCTGGTCGGTTCCGAGTGGGTGGTGGGCGATGGTCCCAAGCGTCTGCCGCTGATCCTGCTGCACGGCATCCAGGGGACGATCCACGTCAAGGGAGAAGTCTACAACAACCAGATGCCCGCGTGGTCCACTGTGCTGTCCGACAAGCAAATTTCCGACGTGCTGACTTACATCCGCGGTGAACTCGGCGGCAACGCGGCTGGCCCGATTCCAGAGAGTGCGATCCAGGCCGCCCGGGACGCCACCAAAGCGCACGACAATTCCTACACCGAGGCTGAACTCTTGCAGACCCCGCCCGGTCCCATCGACGGCGGCAGCCCGGCGGCTCCGGTGGGTGCGCCTCCCGGCAACCCGTCCACGATCAACGGCGTGAACGCGCCGAACGACACCTCCGGCGCGGCTAAACCGCAGGCGGCTCCGGCTGGTCAGGGACCTGCCCCGGCACCGACTCCCTGAGCTTGACATCCATCGTCTCAGTCACTACTATTAGAATGTCTAATATCGCTGCCCCGCGGCAGGTGTATCAACCGGGGTCCCGATCCGCCATGACTTCCTTGCTGCCCCGTTTTCTCACCCGCCGTTCGTCTTCCCGCTGGCTTCCTCTGCTGGCGGCAGCGTGTACGGCTTTGCTCGCCGGTCCCGCGACGACGGCGCGGGCCGAGTTGCGTGACCATAACATGTGGTGGACGCCCAAGGCAGTCACCACCGGCGGTCACCAGACCGACCTGCTGTTGATGGTCATTTTCTGGCTGACGTTCTTCATGTTCATCGTCGTCACGACGACGTACATCATCTTCATCGTCAAGTACCGTTACCGCAAAGGCGTGAAGGCGGTCTACAGCCACGGCAACAACAGCTTGGAGTTGATCTGGACGGCCACGCCGGCTGCCATTTTCATCATCCTGGCGCTCTGGAGCGACCGCGTGTGGCTCCAGTTGCGGGGTCCCGCGCCCAAGGACGCGCTCAGCATCGACATCGTTGCTTACCAGTGGGGCTTCCACATCCGGAATCCGGGTAAAGACGACACGCTAGGCAATTACGACCAACTCTGGATCGAAAAAGGCACGAACGACTTCGGCATTGATCCCAAAGACCCGCGCAACCAGGATGATTATACGAGCGAGAACCAGCTAACGCTGCCGGTGAACCGTCCGGTAAATGTCATCCTGCGTTCGGAAGACGTGATCCATGCTTTCTACGTCCCGGAGTTCCGCATGTACCAGGACATTCTGCCCGGGCGCAAGATCGACTGGGTGTGGTTCACGCCCGAGAAGGTCGGGCACTACGCGCTCGCGTGTAATCAGCTTTGCGGGACCGGCCACTATAACATGCAGGCCAAGATCGACGTGGTTAGCCAGGAAGATTACCAGAAGCTGGTGGATGAAAAGAGCGCCGGTGCCATCAAGGCGCACGAAGCCAAAGACCAGCCGCCCGTCCCGGCACCCGTCGCCGCCACGGAATCCGCACCCGTCGTGGCAGCCGTCAACTACTGAGACCCCACGCATTTTTCGTTCAATCCAAAGCCTGAACCGACCAAGCCATGTCCGCCGCCATCACTGCTGACTCCATCCCGCACACGGAGGAACACGCGCACGAAGCGCACCATGTTCATCACGGGTTCTTCCGCACCTACGTCTGGTCGCACGATCACAAGATGATCGGCCTCCAGTATCTCTTCGCCAGTTTCTTCTTCGGAGCCATCAGCGGACTGCTGGCGATGGGAATGCGCTGGCAGTTAGGTTTCCCCGGCAAGGCCGTCCCGGTGCTCGGGCACTTCCTGCCGGCCAACATCGTCGGACCCGATGGCGCGGTTCTGCCCGGCGGCTACAACATGCTGGTGACGATGCACGCTACCATCATGGTGTTCTTTGTCATCATGCCGCTGCTCATCGGCGTGTTCGGAAACTTCCTGATCCCGCTCAAGATCGGCGCGCCGGACATGGCGTTCCCGTTCTTCAACGAACTGAGTTTCTGGCTGTTCTTCCTGTCAGGCGTGATCGTGCTCAGCGGTTTCTGGAGCGGCGAGGTCACCGGCTTCTGGCATTGGCTAACCAACGACACCAAGACGCCGATTGACGTGGGCGGCGCGGCAGCGGGCGGTTGGACGAGCTACGCCCCGTTGAGCAGCGACCCGGCTTACAACACCTATCATTACGGTCAGTCGGCATGGGCGGTCGGCATCTTCGTCAACGGTCTCGCCTCCATCGCGGGGGCGTTCAACTACATCACGACCATCGTGAACATGCGCTGTCCGGGCATGACCATGTTCCGTCTTCCGCTGTCGATCTGGGCGCTCTTCGTGACCGCGTTTTTGCTGCTGCTCGCGGTGCCGGTGCTCTCGGCGGCGGGTGCCATGCTCTGGCTGGATCTGAACATGGGCACGACGTTCTTCAGCGGGCGCAACGGCACGGGCGGCGACCCGCTGCTCTACCAGCACCTGTTCTGGTTCTTCGGCCACCCGGAAGTGTACATCATGATCCTGCCGGCGTTTGGCCTGGTCTCCGAAATTTTGCCGGTGTTTTGCCGCAAGCCGATCTTCGGTTACCGCGCGATGGTGTTCTCGATGGTTGCCATCGGGTTTTTGGGCTTCATCGTGTGGGGGCACCACATGTTCGTCTCGGGCATGAACCTGGTCGCCTCAGCGGTGTTCTCGTTCTCGACCATGGTCATCGCGGTGCCCTCGGCCATCAAGGTTTTCAACTGGATGGGCACGATCTGGAAGGGCAGCATCCGCTTCACGACGCCGATGTGTTTCTGCCTGGCGTTCGTGATGATGTTCATGGTCGGCGGGTTGTCGGGCATCTTCATGGCCTCTACGCCGGTCGACCTGTTCATCCACCACACCTACTTCATCGTGGCGCACTTCCATTACGTGCTCTTTGGCGGCAGTCTGTTCGCCTTGCAGGCGGCGGTGTACTTCTGGTATCCGAAGATGTTTGGGCGCATGATGAACGAGAGGATGGGCATGTGGAACTTCTGGCTGATGTTCATTTTCTTCAACCTGACGTTCTTCCCGATGCACACGATGGGTTTGGCGGGCATGATGCGCCGCATCGCCGACCCGACGCAGTACGAGCACCTGCGCTACCTCCAACCGTTGCAGAAGTTCATCTCGATTAGCGCGTTCGGGTTGGGGGCGTCGTTCATGGTGTTCTGGTACAACTTCTTCTGGAGCCTGAAGTACGGTGAGAAGGCGTCGAACAACCCGTGGCGTGCGTCCACATTGGAATGGACCTTGCCCTCGCCGGTGACGCTCCACGGCAACTTCCCCACCACGCCGCGTGTTTACCACGGGCCTTACGAGTACAGCATCCCGGGCATGGAAGACGACTTCCTGCCGCAGAACGTGCCGATGCGTGAGGTCAAGCGGACGGCCGGCGTCGAGATCCCGGCGCACTAGGCACCACAACAGCAAACTCCCGGTGGGGCACGAAGCCCCGGCCGGGAAGAGGTTCGGTTTAGCTTGAGGGTATTCCCAGATGAGCAATGTGACCGTCCAACGTTCCGCCCAAACGGTTTCGACTTACGCACT
This sequence comes from uncultured Chthoniobacterales bacterium, assembly GCA_964245885.1. Taxonomy (GTDB): domain Bacteria; phylum Verrucomicrobiota; class Verrucomicrobiia; order Chthoniobacterales; family SZAS-18; genus CAHJWO01. The sequence goes on from CAXTOX010000001.1 coordinate 97,641, forward strand.
GTGGCGTCATGCCTACACCGTCTTCGTGGCGGTGTGCATCCTGGTGTTGATTTGCAGCGGCGGCATGGTCACGAGCAAGGATGCCGGCCTGACGGTACCCGACTGGCCGAATTCGTACGGCTACAACATGTTTGCTTTCCCGGTGTCGCGCTGGGTCGGCGGCATCTTTTTTGAACACACCCACCGGCTGATTGCCTCGCTGGTCGGGATGCTGACGGTTGGTTTGGCGGTGTGGCTGGCGCGCTCGGAACCCCGCCGCTGGGTGCGTTCGGTGGGTTATCTCGCGGTCGGCGCGGTGATCCTGCAAGGCGTGTTGGGCGGGTTGCGCGTGACGATGCTCAAGGATTGGATCGGCGTGCCGCACGCGTTGCTCGCGCAGGCGTTTTTCGCGTTGATGGCGTTTCTCGCGCTGACGCAATCGCGTTGGTGGTCGCGGCTCGGTCAGAACCCGCTGAGCGAAGACACGCGGGAATCGTTGGCACCCTTGCGCCGGAATGCCGCCGTGGCGACGGTGTTGACTTACCTTCAGCTTGGCCTGGGCGCGGCCATGCGCCACGCGCACGCGGGATTGTCCATCCTCGATTTTCCGAAGGCTTATGGCCATTGGTGGCCGCAGGTACACCGGGGCGACATGCCGGCATTGAACCTCCATCGCACCGAGGACCTTCACCTGCCGTCGACGAGTCTTGGCCTGATCCATCTGCAAATGACGCATCGCATGATGGCGGGAATCATCCTGCTTGGCGTGTTGAGCGTGGGATGGCTGGCCTGGAAGCGGCGCGCGTTCCTGCCGACCGGCTTGCGCTGGTTGGGAACCGCCTGGCCGGCGGTGCTGGCGGTGCAGATTACTCTGGGCATCTACACGATCTGGACGCAGAAAGCGGCGGACGTGGCCACGGCGCACGTTGCCGTTGGCGCGACCTCCCTCGTCTGGGGGGTGGTGACCTACGCGGCTCTGCGCCGCTGGACGCGCCCGCGTGCCATCGAGCTGGAAACGGCGAGCCTGCACACGCGGTCCGTGGTGGAGGTGGCTGGCTGATGAAGCCGGCGGTATTGACGCCCCCCGTCGCCCGGGTGGATTGTGACCTCGTGGCCGATCCAGGGACAACGACGGATGATCCGGTGGTCAGCCTCACCGCCGATGTGCCCACGGTGGTCGAGGAAGCGGTGCCGGGACGATTCGCCGACTTTTGCGAGCTGATCAAAGCGCGGTTGACCTCGCTGGTTCTGTTCACCACGCTGGCAGGTTTTTACATGGGATGGAGCGGGGCGATGGATTGGGCGCGGGCTTTGAACGCACTGCTGGGCACGGCGTTGGTCGCCGCAGGCTCAGCCGCCCTCAACGAACTCCTGGAGCGCCGCGCCGACGCCGCCATGCACCGGACCTGCGAACGGCCGCTGCCGTCCGGGCGCATGCGTCCGGACACGGCGCTGCTGATCGGCTTCGGCCTCGTGGCCGGTGGCTTGGCGTACCTGTACTTCCTGGCCAACCTGTTGTCTTCCGCCCTGGCGGCGTTGACGATGGCCACTTACCTTTTTGCCTACACGCCGCTCAAGCGCCGCACGACGCTCAACACGCTCGTGGGCGCGATCCCCGGCGCGCTGCCGCCGATGATCGGGTGGGCCGCGGCGCGCGGGACGGTGGACAACGAGGCGTGGGCGTTGTTCGCGATCCTGTTCTGCTGGCAGATGCCGCATTTCCTGGCGATTGCCTGGATGTTCCGTGAAGACTATGCGCGGGCGGGCTTCGTGATGCTGCCCAACTTCGACGAGACTGGCGCGGTGACCGGCCGTCAGGCGGTGAACTATTCGTTCGCGCTGCTGCTGGTCAGCCTCGTGCCGGGCGTCATCGGCATGGCGGGGAGGGGATATTTCCTCGGGGCGTTCGTGCTCGGATTGGGCATGATCGTTTATTCCTTGCGGATGCAGTTGGCTCCGGGACGCAGGTACGCGCGGCAGCTTTTCTTTGCGTCGATCATTTATCTGCCGCTGCTGTTGGTGCTGCTGGCGTTGGGGAAGGTCGTACCCACGTAGCGGGTTGGACGGCTGGAAGTTTTCTTGTTTGGGAGCCGAAAGTCCCATCGATGAAGTCAGAGTTTAGCCACAGATTTCGCAGATTTCCGCAGATTGAAAGAAGGAGGGAACCCCTTCTTACCCTTCTTTCAATCTGCGGAAATCTGCGAAATCTGTGGCTAAACTCTGACTTTTGCAGGAAGTCTATTGGCCTCGGATTAGCCTGCAAAATCTGCCGCGGCCTGTCCATCCCACCTCCATAGAAATGGACCCGCTTTCACCCGCCACGCGCCGCGCCAATTTTTGGCTGTTCATCGCGCTGATCGTCTTCGCCGTGGCGTTCACCATCGCCATCTTCCTCTGGATGCGCGGCGTCGTGAGGACCAACGGCGGCATCGTGGATCCGCAACGCAAGACTTCCCTGCTCGTTCCAGGCCGCAAACCGGCGTCCGTGGCTGATTTTGTTTTGCCAACGACCGCGCCTTGCTTTACGTGAAGCCTGCACCCCTTTTATGAGTTCCACCGCTAATCCCGCCCACGAAACCGCCGGTGACGTGCCGCCCGTGAACCTGGCCAAGTTTGGCATGCTAACTTTCCTGGCTTCGGAGGCGATGCTCTTCGCCGGGCTGATCAGCGCGTACCTCATCCTTTGGATCAGCCGTGGCAGTGCCTACCGGCCCGACTGGATCCACGAGTCCTGGCCGATCAAGCTGACGGGCGGCAACACGATCCTTTTGCTCGCCAGCAGTTACACGCTCTGGCGGGGTGAAAAAGCGGTGGCCCAGGGCAAACCATCCGGACTCTGGATCGGGTTGACGACGCTGCTCGGCGCGATCTTCGTCACGGTTCAGGGGTTTGAGTGGACGAACCTCAAGAACCACGAAAACCTGTGGTTCAACACCGCCGGCACCTACAGCGCCAATTTCTTCCTGCTCACCGGTTTTCACGGGCTGCACGTGTCCATCGGGGTGATCTTCCTGGCGTTCACGACCCTCTACGCGCTGGCGGGGAAGTTCACCCCGCACCGCCACTCCTTTCTGACGTGCGTGTCACTGTATTGGCACTTCGTGGATGTGGTGTGGATCCTCCTGTTCTTCGTCATGTACGTGCTGCCGTTCTTCATCCATCCGGCGATGGTGCCGGAAACGTCGGCGGTGCCGTGATGCCTCCCGCCTCGACATCCGTGCGGGAATTGCCAGCCGCCGCGCCGGTCAGCCGGACGCTGCAGTGGCTGGTCTGGAGCGCCTTGGGGCTGATCGTGCTGGCTTTGTTCGCCGGGTTCGTGCGTCAACAGTGGAAGTCGCAGGAGCGGCCCGCGGGTACGGCGTTGGATCGTTTCAACCGGGTGCCGGATTTCACCCTGACCGAGCGGAGCGGACAGCCGCTGGAATCCGCCGCGGCGTTGAAGGGCAAGGTGTGGCTGGCGAGTTTCTTTTTCACCGCCTGCCCCGGCCCGTGCCTGCGGATGAACAGTCGTTTGCAGGAGATCCAGCAGGCGCTGAACAAGGACAAGCACGGCGACGTGCGGATCGTGTCGTTTTCCATTGCCCCGGAGATGGACACCCCGGAGGTGCTGCGCAAGTATGCCGCGCGCTTCCACGCGTCGGAGGACCACTGGTTCTTCCTGACCGGCGACCGGGAGAAAACGTACGACCTCGCGCGAAACATTTTTCAATTCACCGTCAAGAAGGTGGATGATCCGACGGACCCGAACGCGTACATCCACAACACGCGGATCGCCCTGGTGGACCGCGACGGCGTGATCCGCGGTTCCTACGACGCCACGATGCCCGACGGCACCCCCAACGAGGAAGTCGTGCAGCAGGTGCTCACGGGAGTGGGCGAACTGTTGCGCGAGCCGCCCGGGGCGAAATGAACTTACACCCGTGCTTGAAGCCGTGCTCGCTTGGTGCAAATTGAGAAAGGCAATTCCATGAAAAAGGCCACTGTTTCCCGACTCGCAAACCGCGCCGCCTGGCTGTTGGGCGCAACGCTGATCTTCGCGCACACCGCCGCGCAGGCTTGCCCCGGCTGCAAGCAGAACTTTGTGCCCGGCACCGACGGCAAGGTTCCGCCGCTGAACGGCGCGAGCCTTGGGTTTGGAATCAGCATCTTTTTCATGATCTTCATGATCGCCGCGCTCCTCGGCGGGTTGGGTTTCATGATGTACCGCTCCTGCCAGGTGATTGCCGCGCGGCACGGTGCCATGCTCGCCCGCCTGGAAGCGGAAGAAGCCGCGGCGGCCGGGATGCCCGCGTAGGCATGACACTCGCCGAATTTCCCGCGCTTAACGCCACGCTCAACGGCGCGAGCACGGTGCTCATAGCCAGCGGCTGGGCCTTGGCCCGACGTGAGTACAAGACCGCGCACATCGTCTGCATGACGGCGGCGATCGTGACCTCGTCGGCGTTCCTCGCTTGCTACCTGTATTTCCATTACCACGTGCCCGGCGGTTCGATCCACTTCGACTACCCGGACCCGGCGCGCCCGAGTGCGATGCGCTGGGTATATTTCCCGCTGCTGATTACCCACGTCCTGCTGGCGTTTGCCGTGGTGCCGCTGGTGGTCTCCAGCGTGGTGCCGGCTTTGCGGCAGCGTTGGGGGGCGCACCGGGCGGTCTCGGCGTACACCATGCCGATCTGGCTCTACGTGTCGGTGACAGGGGTGATCGTTTACCTGATGCTCTACCAATGGTTCCCGAGCAGCGAGATCGAGACCAAGCTGCACCCGAACCAGGCGGCGTCCCTAGTGGTAAATTGGCCGCGATGAAACTCGTCGTCCTCGACGGCTACACGCTCAATCCCGGCGACCTGAACTGGGGTCCGCTGCTCGACCTGGGCGACGGTCCGCAAATCTACGAGCGCACCGGCCCGCAGGACACCGTTTCGCGGGCCGCGGACGCGGAGATCCTCCTGACCAACAAGGTCGTGCTCGACCGTGACACGCTCGCGCAGTTGCCCAAGCTCCGGTATGTCGGCATTCTCGCCACGGGCGTCAACGTCATCGATCTGGCGGCGGCGCACGAGCGCGGGATCGTCGTGACCAACGTGCCCGCCTACAGCACGGCGTCGGTGGTGCAACTCACCCTCGCGCTCCTGCTCGAACTCACCCAGCACGTCGGCCACCACGCCAACAGCGTGCGACAGGGGAACTGGGCCCGGAGCAGGGATTTCGCCTACTGGGATTTTCCGCTGGTCGAACTCGAAGGTCTGACGATGGGCTTGGTCGGTTTCGGGGCCATCGCGCAAGGCGTAGCGCAGGTCGCGCAAACCCTCGGGATGCGCGTGCTCGCCACCCGCCGCGCCGAGCGTTCGCCAGAGGTTCCCGGCGTGCAAATGGTGGACTTGGACACGCTCTTCCGTGAGAGCGACGTGCTCAGCGTGCATTGCCCGTTGACGCCGGAGACGAAGGGGTTGGTCAACGCCGCGCGTTTGGCGACGATGAAGCCGAGCGCGTACGTGCTCAACACCAGCCGCGGTCCCGTGGTCAACGAAGCCGACCTCGCCGAGGCGCTCAACACGGGCAAGATCGCGGGCGCGGGCGTGGACGTACTCTCGACCGAGCCTCCGGCGGCGAACAATCCGCTGCTGACAGCGAAGAACTGCTTCGTTACCCCCCACATCGCTTGGGCCACCAAGGCGGCGCGCGGCCGGTTGCTGGCGACGGTGGTGGCCAACATCCGGGCGTTCCTCGTCGGCAAACCACAGAACGTAGTGTCCTGAAGCGTTTTCTGGTTGCGCGTAAGGTCTTCAGCCCCGGCAGGGGCGCAAGAGTTTAGCCCACGGCGTGAGCCGTGGGAAAGGTTCCCATCCACGTCCAAGCCCCGGTAGGGGCGTCAGAAAACCGGTACGACGGTCCGTGGAAGGCCCACGTCTTTTCTTCCGCCCCTGCCGGGGCTGGCGTGTACCCCGTGGATGACCCACGGCTTACGCCATGGGCTAAATTCTTACGCCTCTGCCGGGGCTGGGAGGACTCCACACGCAAATGAAAAACGCTGTCGACGCGTGATGCGGGAAAGAGGCTTCGTTAGCCTTCGCGGTCGCGGTCCAACAAATCCTCGCGAGGCGGATTGAACGTGTCCAGCACCGTCGCTTCCTCGGGTGCCTCGGCGGCATGCAGGACGTTTGACGCGAGGTAAAAGGACTCTCCGGCGGTGAGTTCGTGCGTCTCGGTGCCGCCGTGCAGGGTCAGGCGCAGCTTGCCGCTGACTACGAAGGTCACTTGTTCATGCACATGCCGGTGCTCGGGCAAACGCGCGCGTGCCTCGAACTCGACCACCATCTGCATCATGCCCGCGCCACTGGCCAGCGTGCGGCGGCGAATGCCGGCGGTCATCGCGATCCAAGGGCGTGAAGGGGGCATCTCGTCGGACATGACACTCCTCAGATGATACTCGACACCACGCCGCCATCCGCCCGTACGGCCGCGCCGGTGATCGCCGCGGCCAGCGGACTGCAAACGAACGCGACCACGTCGGCGATTTCCTCGACCGTCTCGAACCGCTTGAGCAGCGACGAGGGCCGTGCGTGCTCGAAGAAATCCTCCTCCATCTGCTCGGGGGTGATCCCTTTGTCGCGCGCCATCTGGCCAACGAACGTGCCCACGCCCTCGGACTTCGTCGGTCCGGGCAGCACGCTGTTGACCGTGACCCCCGTGCCCGCCGCCGTTTGCGCCAAGCCGCGCGAGAGGGCGAGCTGCGCGGTTTTGGTCAAGCCGTAGTGGACCATCTCCGTGGGCGTGTTGATGCCCGATTCGCTCGAAATGAAGACGACCCGACCCCATTTGGCAGCCATCATTTTGGGCAGGTAATGACGGCTCAAGCGCACGCCGCTGAGCACGTTGACCTCGAAAAAGCGTGTCCAGTCGGCGTCGGTGATGTCCGCGAACGCCTTGGGCTCGAAGATGCCTAGGTTGTTGACGAGGATGTCCACCGCAGGAAGCTTGCCCGTGAGCGTGTCGACCCCGTCGGCCGTCCCCAGGTCGGCGGCGATCCCGGAGATTTTTCCACCGGTGCCGCCGGATTGCTCTTGCAGCCGCCCGGTGGCTTCCGTCACCCGCGCGGCGGTGCGGCCGTTGATGACAACCCGGGCGCCTTCGCGGGCCAGCGCCGCCGCGATGGCGTAGCCGATCCCGGCTGTCGAGCCGCTGACGAGTGCCGTTTTTCCAGAGAGTTGTAGGTCCATCGATGAGAAATGGTTAACGGCCATCCATCAGCTTGCCGCCGTAGAAGTCGCTGCCGACGTTTTCGGCCGCGATGAGCAGGCTGCCATCGGCCTCGGTGGTGTAGTGGGCGAGGGCCTTGCCATCGGAGCGGCGGTAGAAGCGGTTGGTTTCCGTGCTGTCCTTGCCAGGCTCCCACGTCGCGGAGGGAGCCGCGTTCACCGCCAGCAACAGGTTGGCGTCGTGGATCGTCAACGGACTGGCCACGCGGGTGTATTCCAGCAGCACCGACACGCCGCCGTGGTAGACCACGCGGACGACGAGGCCGTTGCGGCTGTAGAGGTCTCCGTCGATGACGGTGCCGCCTTCCAGGATTTCGTGGTGACGCACGCGGGCGTTGTGCCGGAGCATGGGGCCATAGAGCGAGGTGATCTGCGGTGGGGTCGCGCCGAGGGGGAGGATTTCTGGTGTGGCGGCTGGCTCCTCCGCGTGTACGGGGCTGCCGGACAGGACGAACCACAGGCAGAGAGTGGCCGCTGCCAGCCGCAGCAGAGAGGAGCGCAAAGGCAAAGGGATCATAACCGACCGGGAACGTCGGCAACCTCCGACACAGCAGCAGAGGATGCAAACTTCTCTGAACAGGCCGCGAAGCGGCCGGTCATCCAAGATAGGGTTGCCTCTCCGAGGCAATCCTAATTTTATCTGGTTGATCGGTCCGTCGTTTGACGTTCCCTCCAGAAATATTTGGATTGCCTCGGAGAGGCAACCCTACCTTGAGACGACGCCTGCGGCGATGCTTTCAGACGACGCCGTCGGTGCCGATGGCCTCGACCGGGCAGCGGTCTGATGCACCCGTTGGTGATCGTGGTCCGCCGCCATTTGGAACACGGCCGATGCAACCTTGCCGCACAGACTTACACCGTCTCCTTGTGCTTCGCGCCGCCGGGCAGGAACACCGCCGAATCGTAGTACGTGCGGAAGCGGTGTACCCTGCCGCCGTCGTGCTCGATCACGCTCACGCCACGGTAGTTGAACGGCTCGCCGCTGGCGGCGATGACGCCCTCGCTCACCCATTCGAGCACGGCGTCCTTGTCGGTGTAGATCGTGTGGTGGAACGTCGAGCGGATCTTCTCGAACGCCGACAGGTAGTTCGTCCAGAACTTCCGCGCGCCGTCGAGGCCCTTCATCGGCTCGGTCAACGCGAGGTTGAGCAGGTCCGCGTCGTCGCCGAAGAGCGCCACCAGCGCCTCGGGGTCACGGGATTGCTCGATCTGCTGGAGGGTGCTCTGAAAGGTTTCGGCGAGGTTCGACATAAATGAGGAGGTAAAAACGGTCCGTCCGGGAGGAGCCCGGCGGGTTCCCGAAACGGATACGAAACAATACGGACCACGGGCGCACCGTGGCCGGGAACGGAGCACATTCCCGCTTGTTTGTTGCCGGGGATGGGGGAGGATACTCGCCGAATGGCCGTCCTACCCCCCCGCTGTCCCGCCCGCACCTTCGCGCGGCGGGCCGCCCTGCTTTACGCGGGCCTGCTGGCTTGCGTTCCGCTGGCAAGCGTGGCCGCCGAGCCGCTCGTGACAGCCACGGTGGTGCAGGACAACGCGCCGGTGGGCGATTTCCTCCGGCCGCAGGGCTACACGGCGCTGGCGTTGCGCCGTAACGTCGGGCCGCACCTGGAGGTTTCCGCCAAGATCAACGGCGTGACCGGCCGCTTCCTCGTGGACACAGGAGCACAGATCACCGTGGTGGACGCACATAGCCTGCGGAAGTTTCACCTTTCGGCGGTAAAAACCGGCGTGCGCGTCGTCGGCGCGGTCGGCGGGCCGGGCGAACGCATCGAGGCGGCGCTGGCGAGCACCCTCCAGGTCGGTCCCTGCGCGACCAGCCCGTTTCTGCTCGGCGTCAGCGACCTGGGCGCGCTCAACCAGGGCCGGCCGCGGGGCGGGGGGCCGTTCGACGGGATCATCGGCGCGGACGTGCTCCAGAACTTTTCGTTCGTCATCGACTGCGCCGCGTTGCAACTCTACGCCAAGCCCGCTGCCAACGGCCGGGGCGGTGGTCTGGGCCGGTTCCTGGCGGGGTACGGCTACAGCGACATCGCGATGAAGCACACGTCGATCAGCGATTTCGAGGTGACGGCCAACGTCAACGGCCGGCGCGTGCTCTGGCTGGTGGACACCGGCGCGGCGATCACGCTGCTGGACGCCACGGTCAGCCGCAAGGCAGGCGTCAAGCTCAAGCGCACGAATTTCACAGTCGGCGGCGCGGGCGGCGGGCGGCGGCGCATCGACATCGGCATCGTGGACAACCTGAAGCTGAGCAGCGTGCAGGTAGGCTCGGCGGTGATCGCGGCGTCGGACATCTCGGTCAACACCGCGCTCAACGAGCCGGGCAAGCTGCCCATCGACGGGTATCTGGGAGCGGACTTCCTGCGCGAGAAGCGGGCGGTCATCGACTGCGCGCAGATGAGGCTCTACCTGCGGGGGAAGGGGAAATGAAAATGCAAAAGGTAGAAGTTCAGAGCGGTTGCCACAGCCCGATGATCTTGCCTGACGGCTTCCGGACTTTTGCATTTTGCATTTTGCATTTTGCATTTTGCATTCCGACTTTAGCTTGCCGCCGTGGCGAGTGATTTCAGGAAGAGCCGGCAGAAAATTGCCGCTGCCGGGGGCGAGCGAAACCGTGACCGTGCTCCCGTCGTGCCGCCCACGCCCGCGGTTCCGGCCGTGGACGGCACGGACAGCCCCGCCGCGCCGCGAACGCCGAACGCCCGCGCCAAACGGGTCGGCGTGAAGCTGGAGAAAGGCTGGCACAAACGCAACTACCTCACGGAAGTCCTGCTGCCCTCGCTCCTCGCCCCGCGCGGGGGCACGCCCAACACCACCCCCGATTTCCCGCCGCTCGCGCCCGGGCAGGTCGGCATCACCTGGATCGGGCACGCCTCGTTTTTCGTGCAGATCGCGGGGTTGAACATCCTCATCGACCCCAACTGGTCGCTGTGGCTCAAGGGTATCAAACGGCTGCGCAAGCCGGGTCTGCACCTCCAGGCGCTGCCCATGATCGACCTCGTGCTCGTCACCCATGCGCATTTCGACCACCTCGACCGCCGTACGCTCAAGGCGGTGGCGGCCAACCAGCCCATCGTCGTGCCATTCGGCGTGGGCAACCTCGTGCACGACCTCGGTTTCGAGCGCGTCCACGAACTCGACTACTGGGGCACGTGTGCGTTCGGCAGCGGGTTGTCGGTGACGCTGACGCCGTGCCACCATTGGGGCGCGCGGCTGTTGCACGATCAGCACCGGGGCTTCGGCGGGTTCGTGCTGTCGGCGGGGGAACGGAGCGTGTTCCATTGCGGGGACACCGCGTATTTCGACGGTTTTGAGGAGATCGGCCGGCGCTGCCCGGTGGAGATTGCGCTGCTGCCCATCGGAGCCTACGACGCGCCGAGCAAACGCGATGTCCACATGAACCCGGAGGAGGCGGTGCGCGCGTTCCAGGAACTCGGCGCTCGCACGCTCGTGCCGATGCATTACGGGACGTTCCGGTTGAGTTACGAGCCGTTGAGCGAACCACCGCAAAGGCTTCTCACCCGCGCCCGCGAACTTGGGATTGAGCCGCAGGTGCGCCTGATGGAAGAGGGGCAGCCGGAGGTGTTCTAAAGCGCTTTCCGTTTGCCTGTGAGGCTCTTTCCAGCCCCGGCAGGGGCGTAAGAATTTAGCCCACGGCGTGAGCCGTGGGAAAGCTCGGCCCACCAGTCCAGCCCCGGCAGGGGCGTAAGAAAATCTGCTCGGTGGTCCCGCTGGCCCGCGTCTTTTCTTGCGCCCCTGCCGGGGCTTTGTGGTGCCGCAGGCTTTCCCACGGCTCACGCCGTGGGCTAAGCTCTTGCGTCCCTGCTGGGGCTGGAAACTCTGCGAGCAACCGGAAAACGCTTCATCTCTCGAAGTACGCCACGAGATCGTCGTACAGACCGGTCTTGTTCGCGTACGTCGCGTAGGAACGCGCCGTTTCCAGCCATTCGGCGGTCGAGGGCTTGGTCTCCTTCATCGCCTCCGCCAGCATCGCCTGCGTCAATTCGCTCGACTTGCCGGTGCGCATTTCCTGGTAGATGGCCCGTTCCGCCGCCCGTTCCACCACCGCGCGCAGGTCCGCCCCGGAATACCGCTCGCCGCCCTTGGCCAGTTTGCCGAGGTCGAGCGCCTTGGCCAGCGGCAGGCCGCGCAGGTGGATGTCGAGGATCGCCTTGCGCGCCGCGGCGTCCGGCGGCGGCACGAAGAGCACCCGGTCGAACCGTCCCGGCCGCCGCAGGGCGCTGTCCACCCGCCAGGGCACGTTCGTGGCGGCCAGCACCATGAGGCTTTCGTTCTTGGCCTGGATGCCGTCCATCTCGGTCAGGAGCACGTTGACGATGGGGGCCTGGTACGAACCTGCGTCCGAGCGGTTCATGCCGATGGCGTCGATCTCGTCGATGAACAAGACCGCCGGCGCGTGGGCGCGGGCGTTTTCAAAAATGTCGTGCAGGTGCCGCTCACTCTCGCCGATCCATTTGGAAAGGATGTCCGTGATGGCCACCGAGATAAATTGTGCGTTGCACTCGCCAGCCGTCGCGCGGGCGAGGTGCGTCTTGCCGCAGCCGGGCGGGCCGTACATGAGGATGCCGCCGCCGGGCCTCCGGTTGAACTTGCGGAAGACCTCCGGGTTCTTGAACGGGTAGATAATGTTCATTCGTACCCGCTCGATCACGTCCTCCATGCCGCCCACGTCGGCGAAGGTGATGCGCCGCGTCGGATCGGCGTCCACGGGCGCACGGTTGCTCGCGGCGTGGTCGGCGGTTGCCGGGCCGGTGTCGCCGCCGGCGGTGATCGCGGCCAGCAGCGCCTCGTCCTCCGGGGTGAGCACGTCGTCGGCGGGGGCTTTCTTCCCGTCGATCCAGCCGGCCAGTTCCGGGTCGGCGAGGGATTCGTCGAGGAGGGTGGCCGCGCCGTACTTGCGGCGGGCGTCCTCGCGCCGGTCGAGCTGGCGGTACACGCGGGCAAAGAGCAGGTAGGCCGGCGCGCAGGCCTTGTTGCGGGCGAGGAGCGCGTCCAGCGTGGGGATCGCGTCGGCGGGGGCCGTGGCGAGTTCGACCTCGGCTTTGAGGAGCTGCGCCGGTTCGTCGAGGGGAACGGTCGGGGCGGCACGCAGGACCTCCGCCGCGCGGGCGTGCTCGCGGGCATCGAGGAGGGCTTCGAGGAGGCCCGCGCGGGTTTCCCAGTCAAACGGGGAAACGGCGAGAGCTTTTTCGAGCAACCGGAGCGTCTGATCGTTCATGGATGGGAGGTTAGATCGTGTTGGGCCGCGCGGAAAGCTTCTCCATGCGCCGCAGGTTCCTCTCCCCGCGCCACGTCGTGTACCGTCCGCGCGCGCCGCGGTACAGGAGGCCCGCCAGGTTGTAAAAGCACACCATGACGGCCAGTATGTAAACCGTCTCGATCAACTGCCGGTCGGTGAACCACTGCCGCATGGTCTGGACCAGCGCCGCGCTCGCGGCGGCGTAGGCCACCAGGTAAAGCCCCACGCGCACGGCCCGCGGCCAGCGCCAGAATCGCAGGGTCCCCCCGCGCCGCGCGCCGGGAACCCCGGTCTGCTCGCGCAGGTCGGGCAGCGTGATCCACTCGTAGCCCCTGAGCAACGCCACGCCGAACACCAGCCAGAAACCGTAGGCGAAAAGGAGGAAGCGTCCCGCAAAAAGGCAGAACAGCACCCGCAACGCCGCGCGACCCGGATCGCGGCGCACGTTCTGCATGGCAAAGAGGGCGATGACCACCCGCGGCCAGCGCAACACCCGGTAGAGCGGGTCGCACCCGCGCACGGCCTTTTCGAGGTTCTCCTGCGTGTTCTTGTCCCGCGGATTGATCGTCAGCGCCTGCCGGAAGTAGTCGGCGGCCTGGGCGTACTTGCCGTCGTTGAGGAAGAGCACGCCGAGGTTGTTGAGGACGACGGCGTTGCGGGGGTCCATCTTCAACGCCTGGGTGTAATAATCCATCCGCTCGGCGGACGTGCCGCGCTGGCAGAGGGCCAGCAGGTTGATGATGTCGGCATTGTCGGGGTCGAGTTCCCGCGCGCGGTTGGCGTACTTGGCGGCGGCGTCGTACGACCCGCTCTTGTAACGCATCCGCGCGAGGTGGTACCAGTTCATCGGGTCGCGCGGCGCAAGTCGCAGGGCCTCCTCGATGTGGTGGTCGGCGCTGCGCTGGTGGGACTGCTGGAAACACGCCATGGACGCCAGCCGGTGCAGGAACGCGCTGCCCGGGTTGCCCGCCAGCGCCTTTTGCACGTGCGGGAGAGCTTCCTGGTAGCGTTCGAGGTTCACGAGCGCCTGTCCGGCGTGCTGGTGGGCTTCGGTGCAGGCGGGGTCTTCCGCCAGCCAATCGCGCGCGGCGGCGAGCACCCGGTCCCATTGACCGGACGAACCCAGTCGCCACAGGAGCGTGGCGTAGCGTTCGCGGGCGTCCATGCTTTTTACTGCGGCGGCTGGCGCAGCTTCGCGACGGCGGCGCGGTCGAGCAGCCAGAGCGTTTCGCCGCCGGCGGCCGTGCAGTGGATGCCCTGCACCGGGAAACGATCCGGCTCGGACGGACCTTCGAGTACGGCGGCGAGCGTCTCGGCCTTGTCCTGCCCGGCGACGAGGAACATGATCGCCGCCGCGTTGTTCAGCAACGGCGGCGTGAACGTGATCCGGTACGTCGCCATCTTCTCGACGTACACCGAGACGACCGGCGCGGTTTCCCGCAACGGCGTGGTGCCGGGAAAGATCGACGCCGTGTGTCCCTCCGGCCCCATGCCGAGCAGGATCAGGTCGAACCGCGGCTGGTTCTGGCCAAAGAACTCCAGGACTTCCTCGCCGTAATCGGTCGCCGCTTTGGCGGCGTCGGCTTCCTCGCCGTGGATGCGGTGGACGTTGGCGGCGGGCAGCAGGTCGCCGAGCTTGTCGAGCATCGCCTCCTTGGTCATGCGGAAGTTGCTGTCCTTGTGGTCGGGCGGCACGGTGCGTTCGTCGCCGAAGAAGAAATGCGTCTGTGCCCACGGCAGGCGTTCACGGAAGGCGGGTTCGTCGGCGAGGAGCGCGTAGAGCGCCTTGGGCGTCGAACCGCCCGAGAGCGCGACCGTCGCCGTGCGGCCCGCCCGGACCGCCGCCACGGCGCGGCGGGTGAGTTCCTCGGCGGCGGCGCGCGCCAGCGCGGCGGGGTCGGCGAACACCTGGAGACGGCGGGCGGCGGGGTCGTTGTTCATGACAGGGTACCTCAGTGCTTCGGCGGATGGACCATCTGCGCGTTGAACTTCTCGATGCGCTCGGATTCGGCCGCGAACAACGGGGCCATTTTGTCGAGGTCGAGGATGTCGATGCTCTTGATGTGGTCGCCCTGCATGATGCTGTTGACGATGTCCTGGCCCTTGGTGACCTGCCCGAAGATCGTGTGGTGCCCGTTGAGCCAGGGCGTCGGGACGTGCGTGATGAAGAACTGGCTGCCGTTGGTGTTCGGGCCGCTGTTGGCCATGGCGAAGACCCCCGGTTTGTCGAACTTGCCCGCGTCGCCTTTCTCATCCTCGAACTTGTAACCGGGATCGCCGCTGCCCGTGCCCTTCGGGTCGCCGCCTTGGATCATGAAGTTGGCGATGACGCGGTGGAACTTCAGGCCGTCATAAAATTTCTGCTGCGCGAGGTTGAGGAAATTGGCGGCCGTCAGCGGCACCTTGCTGGCGAAGATCGTCGCTTCGATGTCGCCCTTGTCGGTGTGAAGGACGACGCGAACGTCCTGCACCGGCGCGGTGGGACTGGAACTCTGCGCCCGCACGGGGGAAAGCGCGGCGAACGTGGCGGCGGACAGAACGGCGAGGCAACGGATGGGACGGATCATAAAGCAAAGGGTGTTTGCCACACGATAGAAGATCGAGGCACGACTTCAACCGGACGGCCCATCTCCGTGCGAACGATTTGTCGCAGACTCGGGAGTTGCATTTTGCCTCCGCCTTCCCTACGTACGGATTTCCCATGGAGAACCCACCTGCCTCCGCCAACCAGAAGGCCCGCGTCGCCCTCGTGCAGATGCGCTGCTCGCCCGACCCGGACGAAAACCGCGCCCACGCCGTCGAGAAGGTCCGGGCTGCCGCCGCGCAGGGCGCGCACATCGTCTGCCTGCCCGAACTCTACGCCTCGCAATACTTCTGCCAGGAGGAAAACCACGCCAACTTCCAACTCGCCGAGACCATCCCCGGTCCGTCGAGCGAACTCCTCGGCCAGCTCGCCGCCGAGCTGAAGGTCGTTATCATCGCCTCGCTCTTCGAGCGCCGCGCCGCCGGGTTGTACCACAACACCGCGATCGTGCTCGACGCGGACGGCACGATGCTGGGCCGCTACCGGAAAATGCACATCCCGGACGACCCGCTGTACTACGAGAAGTTTTATTTCACGCCCGGAGACCTCGGCTTTCGCTCGTGGGATACAAAAAAGGGGAAGCTCGGCGTGTTGGTGTGCTGGGACCAGTGGTTCCCCGAGGGCGCGCGGCTGACGGCGCTCAGCGGCGCGCAGATCCTCTTTTACCCGACCGCCATCGGCTGGCATCCTGGTGAGAAGGAGCAGTACGGCCACGGGCAGCACTCCAGCTGGGAGACGATCCAGCGCGGCCACGCCATCGCCAACGGCTGCTACGTCGCCGCCGTCAACCGCGTCGGCCACGAGAGGCCGGCGGGCGGCGCGGGCATTGAGTTCTGGGGACAGAGTTTCCTTTGCGATCCCGCCGGGCAGATTCTGGCGAAAGGGGGCATCCACGACGAGGAAACCGTCGTAGTAGATATTGACTTCGCGCGGGTGGAGGAGCAGCGGACCCACTGGCCGTTCCTGCGGGACCGCAGGATCGAAGCCTACACGGAGATTACCCGCCGCTTGATCGATTAAGAAACGCTTCCCGTCCGCACGGCGACCACGCTAGAATTTCGTTCGTCACGTCTGCGCCCCGGAGCAGCCAATTCACGATGTCCGACACTCCTGCCGCCCTCGGATACCGCATGCCCGCGGAGTGGGAGCCACACGCCGCGACGTGGTTGTCGTGGCCGCGGCCCGACGGCATCTCGTTCCCCGGCGGCGGCTACGAACGCGCTGTGCCCGCGCTCGTGAAGATGGTCGCCGCGCTCGGCGAGAGCGAGCCGGTGTGCATCAACGTCTGCAACGAGGAGCACGAAGCCGCCGTCCGGAAGCATCTCTCCGCGCTGCCGGATGGTTGCGCGCACGTCCGGTTTTTCCACATCCCCACGAACGAACCCTGGTGCCGCGACCACGGGCCGATTTTTTTGACGCGTGAGGCGGACCCGCGCATGGCGGTGCTCGACTTCGACTACAACGCCTGGGGTTGGAAGTACCCGCCGTTCGACCACGACGACGCCGTGCCCACGCGCGTGGCCGAGACGCTGGGCGGGCTGCCGGTGTACAGCCCCGGCATCGTGCTCGAAGGCGGCTCGGTCGACGTGAACGGCTCCGGCACGCTGCTCACCACGGAAAGCTGCCTCTTGAACCCCAACCGCAACCCGACGCTCAAGAAGGCGCAGATCGAGGCGGTTCTCAGAGACTTCCTGTGCGTGCGCAACATCCTCTGGCTGGGCGACGGCATCGAGGGCGACGACACGGACGGGCACGTCGATGACCTCACCCGGTTTGTGAACCGCACGATGGTCGTCACGGTGATCGAAGAGGATGAACTCGATCCCAACCACGAACCGCTCCAGACAAACCTCCACCGGTTGCGCGAGATGACGGCGGAAGACGGCGCGCCGCTGCACGTGCTGACGCTGCCGATGCCCTCGAAGATCGTGCGCGAAGGGCAGCGCCTGCCGGCGAGCTACGCGAATTTCTACATCGGCAACAAGGTGGTGCTGTTGCCGACCTTCGGCGATCCGCACGACGCGTGGGCGGCGAGCGTGCTGCGGCAAGCCATGCCGACGCGGAAGATCGTGCCGATTGACTGCCGCGAACTGATCTGGGGACTCGGCGCGTTCCACTGCCTGACGCAGCAGCAGCCGGCGGTGGAGTGATCCCGCCGCGAAGCGGCAGCGTCCAAGGTAGGGTTGCCTCTCCGAGGCAATCCTAGAGCATAGTTCGCTTGATTGAGCCACGACTGGCTGGCAAGCTGGCGGCATG
>CAXTOX010000002.1:0-17772 GCA_964245885.1 uncultured Chthoniobacterales bacterium
CTCTTTCGTCGGCTCAAGGGCTACCGACGCGTGTGCACGCGCTCCGACAAACTCGACGTGCTCTTCCTTGCCTTCGTGCACCTCGCCCTCATCTTCGATGCTCTACGCTTGTGTTAACAGGCCCTAGGCAGGAGCCGTCAATTGGGTTCCCCCGTCAGGTCCCCCGGTGATATTTTTTGGGTCCACTCGTGACAGCCCCAGTCCACATTCCAGAGAGAACTGGCTTCAGTGATCGGACTGTTCGGGTCACGTGAGTCCACTCGAGACCGCATTGGTAAAATGGGTCATTTTAGGGTGAATACCCCTTGCGAACGAGACGCTTTACCGACTGAGCTATACCCCCGGGATGACTGACGGCACCAATTATGCGCGACTTCCTCATAAAGGCAAGCCGGTTCGAGCGAGTTTCCCAAGGCGGCGGAGGAGGAAAAAGGCGAGTGCGGCTTCCTATCATCCCACGCCTGCTGGCCAGAAGGAGATTTGCGGTCTGCCACGTGCGCTGAAACCAAGAGGCCAAAACTTCCGCGCCTTGCGATTCCATTCACCATGACGCCCACCGAAAGTCTCGACAGCGGTCCCTCCGGCACGAAGGAAGCGCCCCCCTGCACGCTGGTCATCTTCGGAGCGGGCGGCGACCTGACCAAGCGCCTGTTGATGCCCGCGCTCTACAACCTCTCGGGCAGTCATTTGTTGCCCGACGACTTCCAGATCGTGGGCCTGGATCGTACCGACACGGACGACAACGGCTGGCGGCAATCGCTGACCGCGACCATGCAGGAGTTTACCCGTGACAAGACGGCGGAGTTCTACACGCCCGCCATCGACGAAAAACAGTGGGGCGGGGTCACCTCCAAGATGTCGTACGTCAAGGCGGACTTCGACCAGGACGACACGTACAAGACGATCACCAACAAGATCGGGCAGGGGCGCAGCGTCGTGTTCTATCTCGCGGTGGCCGCGCGCTTCTTCGGTTCAATCGTCGAGCACTTGGGGCAGAGCGGCTTGCTCCAGCAGGTGGATGGCCAGTTCCGCCGCGTCATCATCGAAAAACCTTTCGGCAGCGACCTGCAAAGCGCACGGGAATTGAATGCACGCATCCTCAAACAAGGCGACGAAAGCCAGTTCTACCGCGTAGACCACTTTCTGGGCAAGGAAGTCATCCAGAGCATCATGGCGGTGCGCTTTGCGAACGGGATGTTCGAGCCGACGTGGCGGCGCGAGTACATCGACCACGTGCAGATCACGGCTGCGGAGACCATCGGGGTGGAGCAGCGCGGCGCATTTTATGAGCCTACCGGCTGTCTGCGCGACATGGTGCCCAACCATCTGTTCCAGTTGCTCTGCATGGTGGGGATGGAGCCGCCGAATTCATTCGCCGCCGAGGATGTGCGCACCGAGAAAGCCAAGCTCGTCGAAGCGACCCATCCGGTGCGGGTAGACGAGGTGGTACGCGGTCAATACACGGCGGGGGAAGAGTTTGGGCAGGCGGTGAACGGCTATCGTGAGGAGGCGCGCGTCGATCCGCAGAGTCGGACAGAGACGTTCGTGGCTGCCAGGCTGCGCATCGATAACTGGCGCTGGGCAGGCGTGCCGTTTTACCTGCGCACGGGCAAACGGCTGGCAGCGCGGCGCACGGAAATCGCGATCCACTTCAAGCCTGCGCCTTACCAGATTTTCAAGGATACACCGGTGGACCAGCTCACACCGAACATCGTCAAGATCATGGTGGACCCCGAGCAGGGCATGGACACGCAGTTCAGCGCGAAAGTGCCCGGGCCGGTGATGAAACTGGGCAAGGTGGACACCAGCTTCAAATACAAGGAGTTCTTCGACGAAAAGCCTAACGTCGGCTACGAAACACTGCTGTACGACTGCATGATCGGCGATGCGACGCTCTTCCAGCGCGCGGACAACATTGAGGCGAGTTGGGCGGTGGTGCAGCCAGCGATCGACGCGTGGAAAGAAGGCGAGCCGGAGTTCTACGCCGCCGGCAGCCAAGGGCCGAAGGGAGCAGACGATTTGCTCGGCAAAGACGGCCGGAAGTGGCTGCCGCTGTAAGCGGCGCGAACACCGACTTGCCAGAAGGCGTCTGGGTTAGGCCGCCGCAGGCGTTCGTCCACGAAGGTAGGGATGGCTCTCCGAGCCGCTGCTCCCTATTATTCCTGGAAAACGCGTTGTCTTGGCGAGGAGTAGCCACAGCAAGTTAGGGAGCGGCTCGGAGAGCCATCCCTACCTTCGTGGACGAACGCCTGCGGCGGGAGTTTTCAAAGGTCGAGCAACGTGGGCGAAACGGACGACAGCCGGGATGCAGGCTGCTCGTAGAACAAGTCAGCCGGCAGATTCTTTTGCCGTGCGGCCTGCGCGGAAAGAAAGTCACAACGCTCGTTTTCCGTATCTCCCGCGTGCCCGCGCAACCAGACGAACTCGACCTCGTGCCGTTTGCAGACGCTTAGCAGTTGTTCCCACAAGTCCCAGCTTACCCGCTTATCGGGTCCTTTCATCCAGCCCTTGGATTGCCAACGTTTTGCCCAGCCCAGGCTGATGCTTTGCTGGAGGTATTTCGAGTCGGTGTAGAGGGCGACCGCACACCGGCGGTTAAGCATCTGGAGGCCGACGAGCGCCGCCGTGATTTCCATGCGGTTGTTCGTCGTGCGCCGGAAACCGCCGGAGAGTTCCTTGCGGTGTTTTCCCTGGATCAGCACGGCGGCATACCCGCCCGGCCCCGGATTGCCCAGGCAGGCTCCGTCCGTGTAGATCGTCACGCGTGTCATCGTTTTGCTTCCGCGTCAGGCTGGATGAACCCGGCGCACGCCGCAAGCTCCGAACACTTGGCGGAAGAAGGTCCGCCTCCCCGGAGGCCGGCGCGGAACGATTGACGTCGGCCGGCTTCCGTGTTTACATACGCGTTCTGGGCCTAGGCGCTCCTTCCCTCCACCGTTGCGAACCAGGCGGGAGCAACCAAAACCGGCCGCGGTTTGGCGTGTGGCTCTGCTCCTGGCCGCGCTGATCGTCAGTTTGATGCTGCTCAACAACCGGTAGTACGCCTTTCACTGGAGCGGCCAACGCGAAGAGGAACCAGTACAACAGCAGGCCTAGCACGGGTACTTTCACCAACGTCGGCTGATCTTCGGAGGGCATAACGGTGGTCACAGGATCAGGAAGAGACGGGACAGCAGGGACAGAAGGCATAACACGGCCAGGATCAGAAACGGCAAATTCTCCAGCTTCAGCTAGGTTCTTTTGGGCGGAGCAGATTTCCTATTTTCATGGGATGGATGGAAGTGGGTCCGGCGCGTGTTCCCTCCGCCCGAGCGCGGGCGTTGCCAATGCGGCCTGGCGGGGGCCACCCGCGCACGGCCGGAACGCACGGGCAATCCGTTTTGCTCATGGTCGCTC
Organism: uncultured Chthoniobacterales bacterium; assembly: GCA_964245885.1. Classification (GTDB taxonomy): domain Bacteria; phylum Verrucomicrobiota; class Verrucomicrobiia; order Chthoniobacterales; family SZAS-18; genus CAHJWO01. Next base: position 3,397 of record CAXTOX010000002.1, read on the forward strand.
AAACTCAAAATCCCATGTCTACCCAAGCCAAAGACCTCACCCAAGAAGCTCCCGCCAGTCCCTCCAGCCGCGTCGGCGGATACGTGATCCTCGCCCGTCTGGCCGACAAGGCCCGCGCCGACTTTCTCGGCGGCAACGTCGGTGAGTACCACACGGACTGCCCGCTCGACCACATGCTGCTCGATTGGAAGGGCGTGCCCTACACCGACATTAAGAAGGAGATTGTCGGCGGCGCGGACGACGAAGCCCTCGCCAAGTTCCTTGATGCGAACGGCGCGAAAAAAAGTCCTGAGGAAATCGGGGGTTGGTCGGATTCGATGGAGAAGATGAACCCTTACCATCACCCGGAGAAGAAGGAGTGGTTTGCGGAGCAGTGCGCCGAATACGGACTGGACCCGGCCAGCACGACGATGTTCCAATGGCTCGACGCGGGCGACAAGGAAGTCGGCTCGAAGTAAGCCCCGTCCAGTTCAGACTGCTTATCCAAGCCCCGTGCCGATTCTTCGGCACGGGGCTTTTTTCGTCGCAACGTTGCGAGCGTTTGTATTCCACGCTTCCGTCGCGAGCAGCGGTGAGGCATGCTCGAGTCCGTTCCACGTTCTCGCCGTGCACGACTCCGACGCCCAGCCCCTTCTCGACGACGACGCGCGCCGGACCTTCGTCGAATCGCTCGACGAAAACTTCTGCGTGTCCGCCGGTGCCGGCGTCGGTAAAACCACCGCGATCACCCGCCGCATCGCCAACCTCGCCTTGCGTCGGTACCAAGAAGGCAACGTCCTCTCGCGCCTCGTCGTGGTGACCTACGGCAAGCTGGCCGCCGAGGAGTTGCGCGTGCGCACCCGCGACCTGGTCCTCCAGCATCTCGACCAGAGTGCTTCCGGCCGGCAGAATCTCCTCGCCGACCTGCGCGGCGCGTTCTTCGGCACGATCCACAGCTTCTGCCTGAAGCTCATCCGCGAACAGGGCCGTTTCCTCGGGCTGCCGGAAACGGTCGATCTACTGGAGGAGCGCGACGAAACGGCGCTCTGGGAGCGTTTCTGCGAGGGCGGCGCGGTCGATGCGCTTGACCTGCCCGCACCCCTCCTAGCGCGGGTGACCCGGCACCTCAGCTTCGAGCAGCTTCTCGATCTCGCCCGGACCGTTGGGCCGGAGGTCTCGGAGGTTTCCGGCCTCTTTCAACCCGAAAACGAACCCCCCGCGCTCGACTTTGCCGCCGCGCTGGACGACGACGGCGGCCGCTCGAAGGACCGCACCCGTGAACACCAGCGGCACCTGCGGACGTGGATCGCCGAGTTCGAGGGCGGCGCGCCGTTCGTGGAACTGCCCGGGTACACGGGCGGCAGCAAGACGTTCCTCGCCGCCGTGGCCGCTGCCGTCGAACCCTACGCGCGGTGGCTCAACGAAGCGGCCGGCGCGCTCGTGGTGCGCATCGCCCGGGCCTTCCGCGACTACCGGCTCGAAAAAGGACTCATGACTTACCGCGACCAGGTTTTCTGGTGCCGGCGGCTGGTGGAGGACCCGGCGGTGCTCGCGCGGCTGCGAGGGCGGGGCTACCGCGTGATCCTCGACGAGGCGCAGGATACGGACGCCGACATGTTCGCGATCCTGACCGAGATCGCGCGTCCCGACGGCGCGGAGCCCGGCGCGTGGCCCGAGCAAGAAACGGCCCCTGGGCCGGTGCCGGGACGGTTTTCGTTCGTCGGCGACGACCAGCAGGCGATCTACAGCGAACGAGCCAACCTCGCCGTCTACCGCCGCTACATTGAGGCTTACCGCGCGGGGAGGGGAGGCCGGCACCTGGAGTTTTCGGTGACGATGCGCTGTCCGCGCCGGGTCATCAACGTCGTGAACGCCGTCTTCACGAACGGACGCCTGCCCCAACCCTACGTGGAGTTCCGCGCACTCGCCCTACGTCCGGATTGCCCCGACGGCGGCGCCTGGCGGCTCGAACTCGACGCGCTCGAGCCAGGAGAGGGGAGTGCCGGCCTGGAAGCGCGGGTGACGGGGGAGTGCCGCCAGATCGCGGACTTCCTCGTCACCCACGGCCGCGAGGGACTGGGGATCAAGCACTGGTCGGAGGTGGCGGTCATCGCGCCCCGCGTGCGCTGGCTCGAAACGGCGGCGGCGGTTTTCGCCGAGCGCGACCTCCCCGGCTGCCTGCTCTCGCAAAAAAGGACCGCGGGCGAACTGGCCCGGCACAGTTGGCCGGCGGCGCTTTTCCATGTGCTCGTGCATCCGTGGGACCGGTTCGAGTTGATCGGCGTGCTGCGGGAAATCTTCGCTGTGTCCGACGTGGACCTCGCCCGGCTGCACCGGCAATCGACCGCCGGCGGGGGGGCGGGTTTGACGTTCTGGCCGCAGGTCCCGCCGACGATCCATCCGCACACGAAGAACGGCCCGGTTCCTTCCACCCGGCTGCGGCACGCTTTGGAATTGTTGCACGAACTGCGCCGTTCGTTCCCGGTCGACATGCCGGGCCACGGCCACGCCGCCACGCGGCTGACGACCGGCGACGATTGTGGGACGCTCAGCCGCTACGTAGACATGGTCCTGCGCAAGACGGCGCTGGCGGCGCGTCTGGAAACGGTCGGCGAATCGTCCGCCGCGCTCGACGGCCTGCGTTCCCGGGCGTTGCGCGCCGAATGCGCCGGGGTCACCTTCCGCGTGTGGGCGCGCGGGTTGGTGGACGCCCTCCAACAGCCGATCCCCATGGAGGACGGCGGGAACAACGCGATCCAGTTCCTGACCTGCCTGAAGGCGAAAGGGCTGGAATGGCCGGTGGTCATCCCGCTCGGCTTGGGCTGCGAAATACGCGAGCGCCCGCAGCCGTTTCCCCGCGTCGAGCAGACCGGCACGCGCACGCAGATCCATTTCAGCAAGGTGACGGTGGACCCGGAACTGCGCGACGAACGCCGGACGCGGTGCGAGGAGGAATTCCAGCGCATGCTCTACGTGACGCTGACGCGCGCCCGGCGGTTGTTGGTCGTGCCCGATGGGAGCAAGCTCTACGACGGCCGGATGCCGAACTTTCTCGGACTCGCGCGCTGGGACAAGCTCGATCTTCCCCTGATCCTCGACGCACCGCCCGCGCTGCCTGTCGCGGAGAGCGAACCTTCTTCCGAAGAGGCGGACGAAGACCCCGGTCCACACTACTTCGAGGAGAACAAACGCCGCCTGGGCCGGGCGGCGACGATCTCACGGCAGATCCCGCGCCGGGTCCTTCCTTCCGGCTTGGTGCACAACAAAACCGCACCGGAACCGGGGGTGCGCGCCGATGTGCGCGCGTTGGATTCGCACGGCCAAAGCCTCGACGGTGAAGACGACCGCCTCCTGGCCGGCGAGGAAATCAGGCTGCTGGACGCCGGCACGGACGAACCTCTCGCCGGCATCGGCGGCATCGACTACGGCAACTGGTGGCACGCCGTCCTCGAACGCTACCCCTGGCGGGCGCGCGGCGAGCACGAGCGCGAAGCGTACCTCCGCGACCAGCGCGCGCGCATCGCCGCCTCGGTCGCCTGGACCTCGCGCGCGGCGGAGGAGTTGCAGCGGTTCACCGCCAGCGTCGCCCGGCGGGAGTTTCTCGAAGACGGCGAGGTCTTCCTGCCGGAGATGCCGTTTTCCCATCCGCGGCAGAACGACGAGTGGATGGAAGGCATCATGGACCTGGTCGTCCTGACGAGCGGCGGAGCGAAGCTGTGGATCGTCGATTGGAAGACCGACCGCCGCCGTCCGTCCGACACGGATAACGCGGGTTTCCTGCGGCGCTTAGCCGAGAAGTACGCCCCGCAGCTGAAGGCTTACGCCGAGGTGTTCGCGAACGGACTTGGTCGCCCCGTGGACCGGCTGCTGCTCTACTCCACCGCGCTCGGCGAGACGGTGCAAATCCGGGACGGTTCTGGATCGTAAGGTAGACGGAGCGCCGGCCCTGCCATCACGCAGCCTGCGTGGAACGATCCACCCCGCCCGAGGCCGGACCGCTGGTGACCAGCAATTTGACGAGGACGAGTTCAGTCCCCTTCGGCCGGCGCAAATAGTAGGCGTTATCGAACGCTTGCCGGATCAGGTGCAATCCCAGCCCGCCGGGCCGGACCACTTCCAGGCAGCGCCCATTCATCTGCGCCGGGTCGGCGGCTTGGCCGTAATCGCGCAAACGACAACGGATGACGCCGCCCAAGTGTTCGAGCTTGAGCCGGATCAATTCGTCCTGTGCATTGCCGTACGCATAGCGGATCACGTTGGTGCAAGCTTCGTCGATGCCCAGGACCATCAGATCCATCAGATTGGCGGTGCAGCCTTGCTCGGTGAGGAACGCGCGCACGAAACGCCGCACCAGCGAGAGATTGCCGGCGTGGCTGGAAAACTCGATCTCGCGGTTCGTCATGCGAGAAGCCGTCAACGGCGCGCGAGTTGGGGCGGAGGGAGGTTCATGCACGGAATCCAAATGCCAGCAGGGTGAGATCGTCCTGCGGAGGAGAGTCGCCCCGGTGAGAGGCTTCCCCGTGCGAGAGTGTTGCCACGACATGTTGCGGACTGGCAAACCCTTTCTCGAGCAGGCGGCGTGCCCCGGCGGAGCCGAGCTGCGCCCCCTCGCCGGCCGAGTTCCGGCTTTCCGTGAGCCCATCGGTGTAGATCGTCAGCCATTCGCCCGGCGCGAGCGACACGGTGCTGGCCGCGTACCGGGCCGCCGGGAGAATCGCCATCGGCGGACCGCTGGCGATCTCCATTTCGTTCACCGCGCGGTCCTGCACGATCCACGGCGTGCAGTGTCCCGCGCTGGCCATCTCGACCTGCCGGAGCGAAGGGACGATCCGACCGACGATCGCCGTCACGAAAAGCCCGCGCAGTGAGCGGCGGCAAAGGTTCTCGTTCCACCGCGCCAGCACGTCCGCCGGACCGATGCCAGGCGAGAGGATCAGGCGCAGGATGCTCAAAGATTGCGCCATCAGCAAAGCGGCCGGCACACCCTTCCCCGCCACGTCGCCGACGACGAAATACAGTTCATCCGGCCCGACTTCGTAAACATCGTAAAAATCCCCGCCGACGTCCATCGCCGGGCGGTACTGCGCCGCAAATGCCAGGTCGGACCGCACGGGGAGCTCGGCCGGCAGGAAATTTTTCTGGATCTCCGTGGCGATGTGCATCTCCTGCTCGAAGCGCGCGCGGCGGCGCTGCTCGTCGAGGAAGCGCAGCTTCTCGATGGCGGTCGCGGCGAGGTTGGCGAATGACTCCAGCGCATCCTGGTCCGCCGCGTCGAAGCTCGGGCGGTCCGGGCCGAGCGGATTGAGGACCTGGAGCGCCCCGATGGGCTTCCCGCGGCGGCACAGCGGTACGCACAGGATCGCGCGCGTGCGGTAGCCGGTCCGGCGGTCCACGCCGGGATAGAAGCGCGGGTCGGCATACGCGTCCGGGATCAGCGCGCTCTCGCCGTGCTCGAACACCCATCCCGCCACGGAGCCTTGGCGCGGCACGGCCTGGTGCGCGGAGACGATCTCACCGGTCGCCGAACGGGCGATGACGAGGCGCAACTCGTCCGTTGGTTCGTCGAGCAGGAAAAGGGCGCTGCCTTCCGAGCGCATCACGCGCCACGCCACGTCCATGATCTCGGTGAGCAGTTCGTTGAAGTCCGTGATCGCGTTGATCAGCGTGCTGACTTCGACCAGTCCCTTGTAGAGGGCGAGAAGCTCCTCCGCGGGGCGGCAGTCCCGCGAACCCGGCACCGTCTCGCGTCGGACCGCGACGGTCGGCGGGACGGGCGGGAGAGCTTCGGATGTTGGCATGAACACGAGGGGCTGGATGTTTTCGTTAACCGATGAACGCGGCGCTGGCAAGCCAAACGCCATCCTACCGTGGCATCCGGGTGGACAGACCGCCGCGCGGCGCTAGAATTTTTGTGGCGAAAAACGACGCCTGCTCGCACTCTTGCGCTTTATGAAAAAATTCCTGCTGCCTGTGTTCATCGTCGGCCTGCTGGCCCTCCAAACCGGGCCTTGCCGTGCCGAGGAGGGCGGCCGCGCCACGGCCTACACCGCGCTGCGGTCCATGGGCAAGTCGCTCGGCTCCGACACGCTCAACCGGGTGGTCGAGGTCACCGGCCGCGGCGGCACCCCGCAGCCGGCGGTTTGGCGCATCGTGATCACCGAAGACGGCCGGGGAACGCGGGAGATCAAGGTGGAGGGGGCGAAGATCGTCTCGCAAAACGCGTCCGGCCAGGTCTCGTCGCTCAAGCCGATCCAGTTGCAGGACCTGAACCTCGATTCCAGCGGGGCGTTCGACGCGGCAAATGCGCAGGCGCGCAAGTCGAAGGTGCCGTTCACGGCTTTGGACTACACGTTGCGCGTCAGCAGCACGAGCAGCAAGCCCGTGTGGGACCTCGAACTGCACAACGAGGCGGGGACGCGCGTCGGCGGAGTGCGGCTGGCCGCGCATGACGGCCAACTGATTTCCTCGAACGGCTTCGACCAGGCTCCGCCGCCCTCATCACCGCCACGCACCTTGGCGAGTGCGGAGATCGACCACGATTCGGTCCAGCCGACCCGGGTCGGACCTTCGCGGAACACGACCACCACGACCACCACGACTTACCACACCGTGCGTCCCGTGCCCCCGCCGCGGAACGACGAAGAAACCACTGCGCGCGACCGCGCGACGGCACCGGACGAAGGGGGCTTCTTCTCGCGCGCGGGTCGCACCCTCGACCACACGACGGATGCGGTGGGCGACACGGTGGGTCGCACGGGCCGGGCGGTAGACCGCACGATGCGCCACACGGGTGAGAAGCTGCAAAGGTTCTTCACGGGCCGCGGCGACTCGGACCAGGGGACGGCACGGCCGGATTGAGGGGTGACTTGGATGATCCGTCCGTGCTCTCGACGCAGAAGTCGAAACGATTTTTCCCCTTGCGGCTGGCACGCGCCGGAGTAAGTGTGGCATGACGTTCGTCGTTGCACTCGGCTGCAATCCGAACGCGACACGGTTCAGTCGCATAAGTTGGAACGTGGAACTTCACTGCCGGCGTGGCGAAATTGGCAGACGCGCTAGACTCAAAATCTTGTTCCCGCAAGGGAGTGTCGGTTCGACCCCGACCGCCGGTACGACCTGTCTGTAATCACTTTTTGGTGAGAACCGGCGCGGTCGCGCACGGAGTCCAGCGCGATATCGTCTTGGCGAGTTCGTCCTGACGCGCAGGTTTCCCGAGAAAGTCATCCATCCCGGACGACAAGCACTTCTCACGATCATCGCAGGGGGCGCTGGCCGTCAGGGCTATCAGGGTTTGCCGTCGCTTGCCAAGTTGAGACTCGTGCTGTCGGATCGTCAGTGCCGTCTGGCAGCGCCCGCTGCCGCCCGCTGAAAGCGATCATTGTCGCCTACCGACCCTGAGAGTGGATTGGCGCAAAAAGCATCGCGAATAGGCCGAGGGCCAGCGTGCCGACGTTGATAAGGGCAGCGACGTAGCTCGTGGTGAGGCGGCTGGTATAATAATCCAACCTGCTTTCCGCCAGCGACTTGTCACAAAAATCGCGCATTCCAGAATCTGGGCCAAGAACCTGCTCATTCTTACTTGCAGCAAGTTGGGAGCCTGACTGCCCCGCTGTTGGCTGCCTTTGTGCTGAAACAATCTGCCAAGCCGCGACCAACCGCCCGGCCGCGCTGACCACTTGATCCACCTAAATCCGCTCAAACGGAGTTCAACCGAGTTTCTAAAATCTACCATCCCAGCGCGTTTCTTTTATGAGCAATTCTGAAAACGGACCCAAGGGCGGTTTCTTCCGCCGGATATTCCAACGTGATGAGCGCGCCGCGAGTCTGTCTTCGCGCAACGAGTCGGGCGAGATCGTGATGAGCCAGTTGCCGGAAGATTCCGCGCCGGGCAAGCGCCTGCCAAAGTCGAAAAGCGTCCTCGTCATAGCAACCCAAGACACCTCGGCCAAGCGGTGGAGGAAGGAGCTGGAGACCGCGGGCTACGGGGTCGAAAGCGTCGAGAACGGTCCGCGAGGGTTGGACATTCTCTACGGTTTTTCCTTCGATGCGCTCCTGATCGACGACGGACCGGAGATCAACGGCATCGACCTGGTCCAGCAAATCCGCAGCCAGGAAGAACTGCGCGGTTTGTTCATCGGCGTCTTCGTGCGCGACAAGGCGGGCCGCGTGAACCAGGAAATGGCCGCGCTCGACGCGGGCGCGAACCGTGTTTTCCAGCGGGCCGAAGTCAAGCCCGAGGAGATCCTCACGGCGCTGAAGACCGCCCTGTTTCCGCGAGTGCTCTCCGCGCAGCCCCGGGCCAAACAGGCCGCGCCTACCGCCGCACCCGTCGAACGCAACGCACCGGCCGCGGCCGCGACGCCGGCTGACCCGAACGCCGCTCCCGCCGAGACACCCGCTCCGGCGGCTCCCGTTGCCGCGAGCATGGTGGCCCCGGCGCGCACGATCTCGCTGGGGACCGGGGTGCCCTCCGCGCCGAGCGTCACCCCGGTGAACAAAAAAATCCTCATCATCGACGCCGATGAGTCGGTGGGGGGCATCTACCGCGCGCAGATCGAGGCCGCCGGCTACGAGGTCGAGGTGGCGCTCGACGGCGAGACCGGGTTCCATGACATCTACACGCTGAACCCGGACGCGCTGCTGCTCGACCTCCTGCTGCCGGGAGGGCTTTCCGGCTCGGAGATTCTCAAGAAGACGCGGGCACAGAAGAAGTTCGAGAAACTGCCGGTCCTCGTCTTCACGAACATCTACACCCGCGACGTGGAGGAGGAGGCCAAGGCGGCCGGGGTGTTGCGTTTGTTCAACAAAGCGGCGGCGACGCCCCGCGACGTGGTCGTGGCGCTCAACGAAATCTTCCTGCCCAGCGGTGCCGTCCTCGGAAACGCGCCGCAGAAGTCCATCAAGTTCGAACTGCCGCCCCTGACCGTTCCGGCCGGTTCGTCCGCTCCGGCGGGCAACGCCCGCGCGGCGGCCCCGGCGCAGCCCGCGCCGGAAGATGGCGACTTCCAGGCCGAAATCCGCGAGTCCTTGCTGCAAGGCGCGCCGGAGTTCGTCAAAACGCTACGCGGTTTGCTCCAGGTGCTGCTCCGCAGTCAGGGAGATGCCCAGGCGCAATCCGTCCAACTGCTCGAGCTTTACACCCGGGTGCATTCGCTGACGGGCAACGCCGCCATCGCCGGATTCAAGAAGGTCGCGCGTCTGTCCGGGGCATTGGAGGCCATGCTGCGGGAGTTCCAGACGAAGCCTGAGGGACTCAATCCCTCGACCAAGCGCACGCTGACGCAAGCGGTGGACTTCCTGGCCATGCTGTTCACCAACGCCGGCATCCACGAGACCGGCCAGCCGCTCCAGGAGCAGATCCTCGTCGTTGACGACGAGATCATCAGCCGAAGGGTAATCGGGCATTCGTTAGAGAAGGCGGGGTTGAAATCAACGGCCGTCAGCCATCCCGACGAGGCGCTCAAACTCCTCCAGCAGCAGAGCTACGACCTGGTGTTCCTCGACGTGGAGATGCCCGGCATGAACGGCTTCGACCTGTGCAAAAAACTGCGCGCCATGCCGCTGCACGCCAAGACGCCGGTGATCTTCGTCACGGCGCTCAGCGGGTTCGAGAGCCGCGCGAAGTCCAGCCTCAGCGGCGGGGACGACTTCATCGGCAAGCCGTTTTCCTACATCGAACTGGCGGTCAAGGGCCTGATCTACGTCCTGCGCGGCACGCTCGGGGACACCGGGCTTGCCAGCCAGAGCGCGCCGCCGGCACGTGTCGGCGTGCCCGTCGCCGTGGCGGACGAAAGCCAACTCGCAGGCGCCGTCCGTTCATGATCGAACCCCCGCCACCCTACGACGAGGAAAAGCGGCTGGCTGCCACGCGCAGCCTGCACGTCCTCGACACGCCCCCGGAGGAGCGTTTTGACCGCATCACGCGCCTAGCGACCGAACTGTTCTCGGTGCCGATGTCCTTCGTGGCGCTGGTGGACGAAACGCGCGTCTGGTTCAAGTCGCAACGGGGGCTGGACTGCACGGAGCTTCCACGCGATGTCGGCCCGTGCGCGCACACGATCCTCCATCCCGAGCGCACGCTCGTCGTCGCGGACGCGACGTTGGACGCGCGCTTCCACGACAATCCGCTGGTGACCGGTGAGCTGCACGTTCGTTTCTACGCGGGCCAGCCGCTGCTGTCGCCGGAGGGACACGCGATCGGTGCCTTCGGCGTCCTGGACCGGGTGCCGCACAGCTTCAGCGACGAACAACGCGATGCCCTGCGCGACCTCGCGAAGATGGCCGAGGTCGAACTGACGACGGCGGAACTCAACCACGCCCTCCACCGCCTGCGCGCCGCGGAGGAAAACTACCGCGGCATCTTCGAGAACGTCGCGGAGGGGATTTTCCAGGTGAACTGCGAGGGCCAGTACCTGAACGCGAACCCCTCCGCCGCCCGGTTTTACGGCTACGACTCGGTCGAGGATTTCCTTGCGACGGCCACGGACTTCGGCCGGCCGCTCCAGGTGCTGCCCGAACGTCGGGATGAGTTGTTGCGGCTGCTGCGGACCGAGGGCCGCGTCACCGATTTTGAGAGCGAGATCTACCGTCGCAACGGCACGACCGTGTGGGTTTCCGAGAGCATCCATGCGGTGAAAGGCCAAACCGGGTGCTGCCAATACTACGAGGGCACCGTGCACGACATCTCCTCGCAACGCTACGCCGCCGCCGCGCAGGCGCAGGCGCGCGACGAGGCTCTGCGGACCGCGCAGGTCAAGAGCGATTTCCTCTCGATGATGAGCCACGAGATCCGCACGCCGATGCACGGGATCATCGGTATGACCGGGCTCCTCCTGAACACCGGACTCAAGCCCGAGCAAGAGGAACTGGTTCGCCTGATCGCGTCCTGCGGCGACAACCTCCTGAGCCTGATCAACAACGCGCTGGATTTCTCGAAGATCGAGGCCGGCTGCCTCGAACTCGATAATCAGCCCTTTGCCTTGCGGCCGTGTTTGAAGGAGGTCGTCGATCTACTCTCCGTGCAGGCGGTCGGCAAGGAGCTAACGCTGGCCTGCGAGGTCGATCCGCGCATCCCCGAGGTGCTGGTCAGCGACGTGACGCGGGTGCGCCAAATTCTTTTCAACCTGATCTCGAACGCGATGAAGTTCACCCCGGCGGGCGGTCGCGTGGACGTGGTCGTCACCGGCCATCACCTGAGCGAACAGGTCGAGAACCACGGGCACGTCGGCGCGATTGATCCGTGGATGTTCCATTTCACCGTGCGCGACACCGGAGAGGGGATTCCCGAGGAAAAGCTGCACCGGCTCTTCCGGGCGTTCAGCCAGGTGGACGCATCCACGAGCCGCAAGCACGGCGGCACGGGGCTCGGATTGGCAATCTGCCATCGGCTTTGTGAAATGCTCGGCGGAGCGATCTGGCTGGAAAGCGAGCCGGGGATGGGCTCGAACTTCGAGTTCACCATCAAGGCCGCAGCCGTGCCGAACTCTCACGACCTCAAAAGCGCCGACGAGCCGCCGGCGGCGGACGGACCGGTCCAGGGAACGAACGGCTCGCACGCGCGGGTTGCTATCAACGGCCACGCGCACGGGGCGGCACCGGTCCCGACATCGTCTGCGAACGTTGCCCTGCGCATCCTGATTGCCGAGGATAACATGGTCAACCAACGCGTGGCACTCGGCCTGCTCAAACAAATCGGGTACACGGCGACCTCCACCAACAACGGGCTGGAGGCCGTGCAAGCGCTGGAAGCCAAGGAATATGACGTGGTCCTCATGGATGTCCAAATGCCCGAGATGGACGGCCTGGAAGCCACCCGCGAGATCCGCCGCCGCTGGCCCGACGGTCCGCGCCGCCCCTACATCATTGCCATGACCGCCAACGCCATGACCGGTGACCGCGAGAAGTGCCTGGAAGCAGGCATGGACGAATACATCAGCAAACCCGTCAAAGCCAACCGCCTGAAAACCGCCCTCGAACAATGCTGCGAACTGCGCGCCGCCGTGGCCGCCGTCGTTTACCAACCCATGAGCACGAACGGATCGTCCCACCAAAATGTCGAGCGCGCCGTGCTCAACCGCGACAGTCTCGAGGCCCTCAAGAGCCTGCAATCGGAGGGTGACGACGGTTTCCTCAAGGAGATGATCGAGTTGTTCATCGCCGACACGCCGGCGCGTTTCGCTGACATGGACGTTGCCCTGGAACAAGGTCAGCAGCAGGATTTTGTGCGAGCCGTGCACAGCATCAAGGGCGCGAGCGCAAATTTCGGCGCGGACGACTTGCACGACCTGTGCGCGGAAATTGAGCAGATGGGCCGTGTGGGCAAGATGACGGAAACGGGTGCCAAGGTGGTCGGACTGCACGAGGAGTTCGAGCGGGTCCGGACGGCGCTCCTGGCGGAAGTTGCCTGAGCAGCCCGCGAAGCGACCGGTCGTCAATCGCCAGGTAGTCCTACATGTCGGTTTGGACGCCTGCGGCGGTGAGCCTTACACGCTTTCCGAGGCCGCAGGAACTTTTGCCCCGTTCGCTTTGCCGCTCAGCATCGTCTTGGCCAACGCGGTGGCTGACTCGCCCTGGCCGCCGAGCATCCGCGCGATTTCCTTCACGCGCGCCTTCGTTTTCACTTCGGCCAGCCGCGAGTACGTGCGTTCCTCGGTGAACTCCTTCGAGACAACGTAATGCGCCTTCGCCAACGCGGCGACCTGGGGCAGGTGCGTGATGCAGAGTACCTGATGCCGTTCGCCGAGGGAGCGCATCTTCGCCGCCACCGCGTGGGCGATTTCGCCGCCGACGTTGGCGTCGATCTCGTCAAATACCAGCAGCGGCACCGCGTCCTGGTCGGCCAGCGCGCTCTTCACCGCCAGCATCACGCGGCTGATCTCGCCGCTCGAAGCGATGGAACGCAACGGCTTCGCGGGTTCACCCGGGTTCGGCGCGAACAGAAACTCGACCGTCTCTAGCCCGCTCGAACGTGGGGCGAACACAAACTCGATGGTCTCCAGGCCTGTCGCGCTCGGGGAGTCCAACTGCAAAAGATGGATCTCGAACTCGCTTTTCTTGAAGCCGAGGTCACGTAACTGGACGCGCACCGCTTCGGAGAGCTTCGGTCCCGCCTCCAGCCGCAACGCGCTGAGTTGGCGACCCACTTTGAGCAACTCCCCTTGCGCCGTGTCGATCTCGGCTTGCAGCCGGTCCAACTCCGCGCCCCGGTGTTCGATTTTCTGAAGGCGGGCGGCGCTCTGTTCGCCGAATTCGATGACCTGCTCGACCGTCGGGCCGTACTTGCGCTTGAGCGATTGCAGGAGGTGAACGCGCTCCTCCATTTCGGCGAGTTGCTCGGGGTCGAGGTCGAGCTTTTCGGCGTAGCTGACGAGCGAGCGCGCCAGTTCTTCGAGTTCCACCACGGCCGAATTGTGCGAGGCGGCCATCGGCGAGGCGTCGCCGTCGATCTTTTCGAGTTCGCGCAAGAGCCGCGCCGTTTCGGACAGGCGGGTCAGGATCGAAGGTTCGCTTTCGCTGAGTTCCTGGGCGACGCCGGTGGCCAACTCGATCAACCGGCGGCTGTTGGCGGCACGGGCGTAGCGGGCGGTGAGTTCGTCCTCCTCGTCGGCGCGCAGGGCGGCGTTTTGGATTTCGGCGGCCTGATGGCGCAGCAGCGCGAGTTCGCGTTCGAGCGCGGCCTCGTTGGAGGCGAGGCTGGCGTGTTCCTCGCGCAACTTGCCCACCCGGCTCCAGATCTCCTCGTACTCCCGGCGGGTGCCCTCCGCGCGGCTGAAGGCGTCGAGCAGGTCGAGCTGCCGCTCCGCGCTGAGCAGCGACTGGTGATCGTGCGGGCCGTGCAGGTCCACGAGGAGGTCGCCCAACTGTTTGAGCACGGCCAAGGTCGTCGGCGAACCGTTGACGAACTGCCGGTTGCTCCCGGCCTGCGTGAACGTGCGCTTGACGATCAGCCCGCCGTCCACGCAGCCTTCGAGGCCGTGTTCGTCGAGTTCCGCGTCGAGCGCGCCGCAGTCGTGCACGTCGAAGGCCGCTTCCACCGTGCAGGAGTCCGCTCCGGTGCGGAGGAGCGTTTTTTCCGCGCGCTCGCCGAGCAGGAGCTTGAGCGCGCCGAGGATGACGGACTTGCCCGCGCCGGTCTCCCCGGTGACGACGACGAACCCGGGCGCGAGCTGCCAGTCGAGTTCTTCGACGAGCGCCAGATTCTTGATGCGCAGCGAGGAGAGCGTTGCGAGCACGGGTCAGGAGTGTAAGCTGGCGGACGGGTTTTCTCAAGCGGACGCAATGGGCGATTTTCAAGTCACGTTTCTCGGCACGGGCACCAGTCAGGGCGTGCCGATGATCGCCTGCGACTGCCCGGTGTGCTTGTCTCCTGATCCACGCGACAAACGCTCGCGCTCGTCG
>CAXTOX010000002.1:17782-20408 GCA_964245885.1 uncultured Chthoniobacterales bacterium
GAAACGCCGGAAGCGGCGTTCGCCGTGGACACGGGGCCGGACTTCCGGACGCAGTGCCTGCGTGAACGCGTCCGCCGCCTCGACGCCGTCGTCTACACGCACGCGCACACCGATCACATCATGGGGTTCGACGACTTGCGGCGCTTTTGCGACCTGCTGCCGGACCACACGCTGCCGATCTACGCCGCCACCGAGACGATGACCGATCTGCAACGCGTGTTCCGGTTCGCCTTCGACGGCACCGCGCGCTTCCCCGGCTACATCCAGCCCGAGCCACATCTGGTGGACGGGCCGTTCCGCATCGGCGAGACCGAGATCACGCCGCTGCCAGTCCCGCACGGACGCATCCGGGTCAACGGCTATCTTTTTGCACGCGGCGGCCGCAAACTCTTCGCGTACCTGAGCGACTGCAAAGCCGTTCCCGAGCCGGTGCGCGAGATCATCGCCGGGGTCGAGGTGCTCGCGTTGGACGCGCTGCGCCACCGGCCGCACCCGACCCACATGAGCCTGGACGAGGCGCTGGAGGTCTCCGCCGCCGTCCGGCCCCGGTACACGTACCTGACCCACCTGTGTCACGACCTCGGCCACGTGGAGACCGGGAAGATTCTCCCGGAGGGCATCCACGTCGCCTACGACGGGTTAAAAATTGCCCTATGAGGCGGCGGCGACACGGCGACGATAAATGGGCGTTCGCGGCCCTGCTCACGGCCGGGTTGCTCGCCATCGCTCCTGCGGGCAGCGCGCAGGTCGGATCAGCCAACCAGTTCGCCGTCAACAATCCGGCCCGCTTGGCCGTGGTCGTCTACAACCAGAGTGACCCGCTCTCCCATGAATTAGCCGACTTCTACGCGGACAAACGCGGCATCGCGCCGGCACGGGAGGTGGGATTGAGATGCTCCACCGACGAGGAGATCAGCCGCGAGGAGTACGACGACCAAATCGCGGGACCGCTCCGGCGAATCTTCGACGAACGCGGCTGGTGGAAGCGCACGCCCGACAAGCCTGGCGCGGAACCTTCCAGCACCGTGACGAGCAACCAAGTCTGTTTCCTGGTGCTCATGCGCGGAGTTCCCCTACGGATCAAGCAAACTGGTGGTTACGCGGGCGACTTCTGCAACCAGCCCTCGCCACTCAAGGATGCCAACGGCGCGTGCGTCGACTCCGAACTCACCGTGCTCGGCCTGTTCACCCGGGCGATCTCGGGGATCGTGCCCAATCCTTACTACCGGTCGTACAGCCATTTCGCGGAAGCACGCCGTCCGCCCGGCATGATGCTCGCGGGACGGCTGGATGCGCCGACCGTTTCCATGGTCAAGCGCATGATCGAGGATTCGGTCGCGGTCGAGCAAACCGGCTTGTGGGGCCGCTGCTACCTCGACGGCCGCGGCCTGGCCTCTGGTTCGAGTCCGCTCGCGGAAGGCGATGGCTGGATCGCCAAGCTCCACGACGAGGTCGTTCCCTACGCGCTGCCGACGGTCGACGACAACGAGCCGGCCATGTTTTCCACCGCGTTTCCGATGATGGAGGCCGCGCTGTACTTCGGTTGGTATTCCGAGCAACCGGCGGGGCCTTTCACGCGCGGCGGCTTTCACTTCGAGCGCGGCGCGGTGGCCTGCCACATCCATTCGTTCAGTGCGACGAGTGTGCGCGACCCCTTCAAGTGGTGGGTGGGTCCGCTGCTCGACAAAGGAGCGGACGCCGTGCTGGGCAACGTTTACGAACCTTACCTCTCCCTGACCACGCACCTTGATCTGTTCGCGGAACGTCTCTTCGACGGATTCACCCTGGCCGAGAGCGCGTACGCCGCGCAACCCGGCCTTTCGTGGATGAACACCGTCGTGGGCGATCCTCTCTACCGGCCGGCCCTCGCCTGGAAAAACCAGGATTCCGACCTCGACGACGGGGCGGCGAAGGGATCTTCCCTCGCGACAGACGGTCGCGCGTACCGACGGGGCGCGCAGACCTGGCGCGCCGAAGGGCCGACGGCTGGCGTGGCAGCGCTGAAGAAGAGCGCCGAGCGGCTGCACAGCGGCCGGATCTACGAAGGGCTTGGGCTGTTGCAAGCGGCGCACGGCGACGCGCAACATGCGCCGGAAGCGTTCGAAAACGCCGCGAAATATTACAAGGACCCCGCCGATAAGGTGCGCTCAGCGTACGAGGAGGTGCGCTGCCTCGTCACGCTCGGGAGGAAAAAAGACGCCGCGGCCGTGCTAGCGGCCACGCGCGACCAGTACGCGAGCGAACCGGCGGCAGCGATCTTAGATGAGTTAAAACCCTCGGTGGTTCCGTGAAGCGGGTCGGACCAGAAAGCCTCGCGCAAAGTCTGCAAAGCCGCAAAGGAGGAAGGAATAAAACTCTCTTCCGTTTTAGCTATCCTTTCTCTTCCCTTTGCGGCTTTGCAGACTTTGCGCGAGGCTTTCTGCTTCTCCGATGGAACTCGCCCACCGCTACGACGCCCTGCTGACCGCGCCTGAGGGCCACTTGCGCGAAGCCCCGGCGGATGGCTTCGCGGACGACCGCAGCGAACTCGAACTCCAGGCGCATTGGTTTGCGGGCGACTTCGGGGCGAGTTTCCTGACCGCCACCAACGGTGAGCGCGTGGAAGTCGTGCAGTTCGGCGTGTGGA
>CAXTOX010000002.1:20418-42487 GCA_964245885.1 uncultured Chthoniobacterales bacterium
ACCGATGCCGCCGTGCGTTTCCCGGACCGCGACGGTGCGCCGGTCCTGCGCGGGGCCATCGAACTGGATACCAGCGCCGAGGATTGGGAACGCCACGGCCACGGCTCGAACTCCGCCTTCGACGGCGTCGTGCTGCACCTCTACCTGCGCCAGGGATTGCGCCAGCCCTTCACCCGCACCTCGCAGCATCGGCAGGTCGCGCAGGTGCAGCTCGATTACCGCCAGATCGAACAGCGTCCGCCGCCCATGCCGTTGCCGCTGGCGCGTCCCGGCCGCTGCCTCGCGCCTCTCCGGTTGCTGGACCGCGAGCAGGTGCGGACGCTGCTTTCCGCCGCGGCGCAGTACCGGCTAGAAATCAAGAACCGGCGCTGGCAACGCCTTGCCGCGGTGCGCGGGTACGACCAGGCATTGTTCCAATCGCTTGCCGTCACGCTCGGTTACAAGGAAAACAAGCTGCCCTTTGCGTTGCTCGCCCAGCGGCTGACCCTCAAAACGCTGCGCTCCGAACCGGACGCGGCCACCGCGCTGCTGCTCGGAGCGGGAGGGTTCCTGCACGCGCCGGAGTTCGGCGGCGACAAGGACGCCAAGGAAACCCGCGCCTATCTGCGCGATTGTTGGGAACATTGGTGGCCCCGGCGCGGCGGCATGGACCGTATGGTGCTGCCCGCCGCCGCCTGGAAGCTCGCCGGTCTGCGCCCCGCCAACCATCCACAACGCCGCCTTGCCGCCCTGGCCGAACTCGCCCGACGCTGGCCGGAAGTCCGTGCGCTGATCGATGGCGCGGGCGTGGATTTTTCCAAGCAGGTCATCCGGTTCCTGACGGGTTTGCGCGATGAATACTGGAGCCATCACTACACGCTGACCTCGTCGCGGACGATGCGTCCGCAGGCGCTCATCGGCGAGTCCCGGGCGACCGAAATGCTCGCGAACGTGTTCTTCCCGCTGGCCATCGCGCACCGGCCGGAACGCTGGACGGAGTACGGGAAACTTCCCTCGACGACGAGCAACCGCCGGGTGGAGACCGTGATCGCACGGCTGTTCGGCGACCGGCCCGATGGCATCGCGTGGATCAAGACCGCCGTGCACCAGCAGGGGCTTTTGCAAATCTACGAGGATTTTTGCCTGCGCGACGATACGGACTGCGAGCAATGCACCTTCCCGGAGCGGGTGAAGCGGTTCGAGTTTCAGCGGAGTTGACCGCCGCAGGCATCGTCCCAAGGTAGGGTTGCCTCTCCGAGGCAATCCTATTGTTTCTGGATGACCGTCCTCGCGCTTGTAGCCATCGCTCCGGTAAATCTAGGATTGCCTCGGAGAGGCAACCCTACCTTGGGACGACGCCTGCGGCGGGAGCCACTTCCCATTGCTTCCCGAGAATCCCTTTGACACCCGGCGGGCGGCGGGTACATGCGAGCATGCCATCGACTCTGCGCCGGTTGTTGTCCCTCGCTGCCAGTCTCGCGTTGGTTTTCGGAACGTCCGCCGCACTTCGCGCGCAAACCCCGCCCGCGCCGATCACCGTGGAAGTCGACGCGAGCGACACCGCGCGCAAGATCATCCACTCGCATCTGGTCATCCCGGTGAAGCCGGGTCCGGTGACGTTGTTCTACCCGAAGTGGCTGCCCGGCGAGCACGCGCCGACCGGCCCGATCAACAGCCTGGTGAACCTGCGTTTCAGCGTCGGCGGCAAAATGCTTTCGTGGCAGCGCGACCCGGTCGATCTCTACGCGGTCCGCTGCGAGATCCCGGAGGGTGGGACGACGTTGGATGTCACCCTGGACGACGTGATCCCGACGGGCACGGGCGGATACTCCAGCGGCACGTCGGCCTCGGCGCAGTTGACGATCCTCAGTTGGAACCAACTCCTGGTCTACCCGGCGGGCACCCCGGCCGACGACCTCACGTTCAAGGCAGGCATGAAACTGCCGGCCGGCTGGAAATTCGGCACCGGCATGGTCGTGGCAAAGACGGAGGGCGACCACACAGCCTTCGAGCCGGTGAGCCTGACCACGCTCGTCGATTCGCCGGTCGTGGCGGGCGCTTTTTATCGGAACATCCCGCTGACCGCACCCGGCGTGCAGCCCTCCGCGCAGATGGACCTCGTGGCGGACAGCACCGCCGCGCTGGCGCTGCCGGATGACGAGATCGCCCACTACAAGACCCTCGCCGCCGAAGCCGTTTCACTCTACGGCGGCACGCACTACCTCCACTATCATTTTCTAGTGGCGCTCAGCGACCACATCTTCCACTCGGGTATCGAGCACCATGAGTCGAGCCTCAACACCCTGCCCGAACGTACCTTCATCGACAAGGAATCCCGGATGGCCGAGGGCGACCTGCTGCCGCACGAGTTCACCCACTCCTGGAACGGCAAATACCGCCGTCCCGCGAGCCTGACGACGCCGGACTTCCAGGTGCCGATGCAGGACGATCTCCTCTGGGTGTACGAGGGACTCACCGAGTACGCCGGCAGCTACGTGCTGACCGCGCGCGCCGGGTTGATGGACGCCGGTTGGAGCCGCGACTGGTTGGCTTCCACCGCCGCGCAGATGGACTACCGCTCCGGCCGGCAGTGGCGCAACCTCCAGGACACGGCCACGGCGGCGTCGCTGCTCTATGGATCGCCGTCGGAGTGGGCGAACCTCCGGCGCGGGGTGGATTTCTACCGCGAGGGCGTCCTGCTCTGGCTGGAGGTGGACACCCTCATTCGCCAGCAAACCGGCGGGGCGAAGTCCATCGACGATTTCACCCATGCCTTTCACGGCGGCGTGACCCCGCCCGGGGTTGTGACCTACACCTTTGACGACGTGGTCAACGGCCTGAACGCGGTCGCGCCGTCCGATTGGCGTTCCTTCCTGCGTGAGCGCATGGATGCATACACCACGCACGCGCCTCTGCGCGGGATCGAAAACGGCGGATGGGAACTCGTCTACAACGACCAAGCCAACAAGGAAGACGCTCAGTTGGAGGAGGACCGCAAGTTCACCGACGTACGTTACTCGCTCGGATTTGCCGTCGGCGAGGACGGCACGATCAGCGATGTGCTCGGCGGCAGCCCGGCGGAAAAAGCCGGGATCGGCCCCAGCATGAAGCTCGTCGCCGTGAACGGCCGCGCGTGGAACGGGAAGCTTCTCAAGCAGGCGCTCGTCGAAGCAAAAGGCGACGGTGCCGTTTCGCTGCTGATCCAGAACGACGATTTTTACCGGACCTGCCGGCTGGATTATCACGACGGCCCTCGCTACCCGCACCTGCAAAAGAAGGCCCAGCAGCCTGACCTTTTGGAACAGATTTGCAAGCCGCACGCGGCGGCCGGCAAACAATGACGGGGCTGCTTCGTCAGTTTGTCGTGGTGCGGGCCGGGTTGTAGCCGCCCTTCACATGGGTGCGATTTTCCTTGGCGGATTCATCCCTTGATGGTCTATCCTCGCGCCGCACCATCCTTTTTCCGATGCCACCGACCAACGCGGAACTCATTCGTCTCGAAGAAGATCGGCAACGCCAGGCCCACTGGCGAAAATGGGGTCCGTACCTCAGCGAACGCCAATGGGGCACGGTGCGCGAAGACTACAGTGCGACCGGCGAGGCGTGGGATTACTTTCCCCACGACCATGCCCGCTCCCGGGTCTACCGCTGGGGGGAGGATGGGATCATGGGAATTTCGGACAACCACCAGCGGCTCTGCTTCGCGCTCGCGCTGTGGAACGAGCGCGATCCCATCCTCAAGGAGCGCATGTTCGGGCTGGCGGGCGGGGAGGGGAACCACGGCGAGGACGTGAAGGAATATTACTTTTACGTCGATGCGACGCCGTCCCACTCCTACCTCAAAGGGCTGTACAAATACCCGCAGTCGGCTTTCCCGTATGAGCAACTGATCGAGGAAAACCGGCACCGCGGATTGGAGTTGCCCGAGTACGAACTGCTCGACACCGGAGTCTTCGACGGCGACCGCTACTTCGACGTGTCCATCGAGTACGCGAAAGCCTCGCCGGAGGACATTTGCATCCGGATCAAGGCGACCAACCGCGGCCCGGACGCCGCGCCGCTCCACCTCCTGCCGACGCTGTGGTTCCGCAACACGTGGGACTTCGGAGACACCGCGCCGAAGCCGGGGCTGAGTCTGGTCGCCACCGATGATCCGTACAAAACGGCCATCCGGGCCGAGCATCCCACATTGGGCACGATGCTGCTCGTGGCACAGGGGGCGGGGGCCCTTTTCACGGACAACGAAACGAACTTCCAACGTGTGTTCGGATCGTTGAACAACACGCCTTTCCAAAAAGACGGGATCGGCCGCTACGTCGTGGACGGCGAAAAGAACGCGGTCAATCCCGCCCGCACCGGCACGAAGGCCGCCTTCCACTACATGCGCACGCTCCAACCGGGGGAAACGTTCGAGGTCAAAATGCGTTTGACTCGCGAGATAAAAAAAGAGGGGTCGGGCGACGGTTGGCTGGGTGCCGATTTCGACGCCGTCGTGGCTGCCCGCCAGCGAGAGGCGGACGAGTTTTACCGCACGCTCGCCCCGGACGCCCTCGACCCCGACCTTGCCAGCGTCCAGCGCCAGGCTTTCGCGGGTATGCTTTGGAACAAGCAGTTCTACCATTACGTCGTCGAACGCTGGCTCGACGGCGATCCGGGCCAGCCGACTCCGCCAACCGCACGGCTCGACGGACGCAACCACGACTGGCGGCATCTCTTCAACGAGGACATCCTCAGCCTGCCGGACACCTGGGAATTTCCGTGGTTCGCGTCGTGGGACCTCGCGTTCCACTGCCTGCCGCTCGCGCTGGTGGACCCGGAGTACGCCAAACGCCAGCTCATGCTGCTGACCCGCGAATGGTACATGCACCCCAACGGCCAGCTTCCCGCTTACGAATGGGCGTTCGGCGACGTGAACCCGCCCGTGCACGCCTGGGGCGCGTGGCGCGTGTACACCATCGAGCGCAAGGCGCGCGGCGGTGCGGCGGACGCGGGCGACCGGAAGTTTCTCGAACGGGTGTTCCAGAAGCTCTTGCTCAACTTCACCTGGTGGGTCAACCGCAAGGACGAACAGGGGCGCAACATCTTCCAGGGCGGCTTCCTCGGACTGGACAACATCGGCGTCTTCGACCGCAGCCAGCCATTGCCGACCGGGGGCTACCTGGAAGAATCCGACGGCACGAGCTGGATGGCGATGTACGCGCTCAACCTGCTCAAAATCGCGCTCGAACTCGCCCAGTACAATCCGGTGTACGAGGACATCGCCAGCAAGTTCTTCGAGCACTTCCTCTCCATCGCCAGCGCGATGACGGCGACGGGCGGCGACCGCACCTCGCTCTGGGACGAGGAGGACGGGCTGTTCTACGATCACATCCACCTGCCGAGCGGCGGCGAGGTGCCGCTGAAGATTCATTCCATGGTCAGCCTGATCCCGCTGTTCGCGGTGGAGGTGATTGAAACCGAGCTGATCGACCGGTTGCCGGGCTTCCAGCGCCGTTTCCAGTGGTTCATGGACAACCGGCCGAACCTGACGGGCAGCGTCAGCGGGCATTGCCAGGAGGAACGCGGCGGCAAACTGATGCTCTCCATCGTCGATGAGCACCGTCTGCGGCGCATCCTGACGCGGTTGCTCGACGAGAGCGAGTTTTTGGGGCCGTACGGCGTCCGCTCGGTGTCCAAGTACCACGAAGCGCATCCCTATGTCTTCCAGGCCGACGGCACGACGCGGACCGTGGACTACAACCCGGGCGAGTCGAAGACAGGTTTGTTCGGCGGCAACTCGAACTGGCGCGGGCCCGTGTGGATGCCGGTCAATTATCTGCTGATCGAGAGTTTACAGAAATTCCACTATTACCTCGGCGACGAGTACAAGGTCGAGTGCCCGACCGGTTCCGGCCAGTGGATGACGCTGTGGCAGGTGGCGGCGGAAATCTCCCGGCGGCTCGTCGGCATCTTCCGGCGCGACCCGGAGAGCGGGTGGCGGGCGGTGTTCGGGGATTACGAGAAGTTCCAGACGGACCCCGGGTGGAACGCGTACCCGTTCTTCCACGAGTATTTCCACGCGGACGAAGGCCGCGGCTGCGGCGCGAGTCATCAGACCGGCTGGACGGGTCTGGTAGCCAAACTGCTCCAGCAAACCGGCGAATACGGCCTGCTCGACGGGGACGTGCGCCCCTGAAAAACGTTGACGCACGGGGAGGGTGCCCGTAAAGAGCGGCGCACCGACATGAAACGTTCCATCCGCCGTTCCTTCACCGCCGTCGCCGGGCTGCCGCTGGCCGTTTTGCTGCTGGCTGGCTGCGAGACGACGGTACCGCGCGTCATGTCGCCGGGAAGCTTTTCCACGGTGGTGATCGACGCCGGCCACGGTGGCCACGACTCCGGGGAGCGTCCGCCCGGCCGGCAGGCGGAGAAGGATCTCGCGCTGGACACCGCCCGACGGCTGGAGCCGCTCCTGCGTGAGGCGGGCTTGCGCACGGTGTTGACGCGTTCGGACGACACGTTCGTCGAACTCGACGACCGGGTGGCCATCGCTGACCGCTACGGCCCGGATGCCATCCTGGTGAGCATCCACTATAATGCTTCGGGCAGCAGCGCGCCGCACGGCATTGAGACGTATTTCTGGCGGGCCGACAGCCAGGGCCTCGCCACGCGCGTGCAGCGGAATATTCTCAGTGAGACCAGCATGCCCAACCACGGGGTCATCCGGCGCGTGCTGCGCCTGACGCACAATCCACGCGAGCCCGCCATCCTCTGCGAATGCGGCTACCTCACCAACGGGGCCGACTATGCGCTGGCCACCACCGATTCATACCGGCAGAAAGTGGCCGAAGGCATCGCGGACGGGATCGTCGAGCAACACGAAAAGGGCGACATCGACCTCTTGAAGCTTCCGCCCGTGCGATCGTACTCGCCGCCGCGGCACGCCTACCGGCGACATCACGTGAACGTCTCCAGGCACCACAAGACAACTTCCAAGTCAAAGAAGTCGTCTTCGAAGAAGCGAAAGCGGTCGTAAGCCTCAACGTCGACCAGCGCGTGCGCGAGAGCGTTTTCCGTTTACCTGTGAGGCTCTTTCCAGCCCCTCCCGGGGCTGGGAACCTGACAAGCGGCCGAAAAACGCTTCAGCGGTCTGCTACCATACGTGCCGATACATCTTCCGGCCGGGCGACCACGATCCCGGCATCGTCGCCCTTGTCGGCGAGATAGGCGGAGAGTTCGTCGTCCAGCACCACTTTGCGGTAGCGCGAGGAGGCGTGCATGAAGCGCAAAACGCCGTTGGCATCGCGGTACGCCAGCCCGACGTGCGAGGTGTACCCCGCCGTGTCGCGGCTGGTGACGGCGATGATATCGCCGTTGCGCAGGTAGGGTTCGGCGGCGGCGACGCGGTTCTTCGGCACGTGGTAAACCGGCAAGTCAGAATCTTGCTCCTGGATTTGGGCCATTCCGGTGAGAAGAGCCGGATTGTTGCGCAAGTACCGGTAGCTTTTCCACATGGTTGTCATTTCGTGGATGTCACGGTGCTCCATCCTCTCCGCGCTGGGCAGCCGCGCGGTGATGTTCGTGACCAAGCCCCGCTTCTCGTTGTCGGCAAACAGCTCCTCCAAAAAATGGAGGCGCGAAAGGTATTCGCCGGTGCAGCGACCGTGACGATACCGGTCCAGCTCGATCATCCGGAGCAGGTCTGCCGGGACGTACGGACCCTCCTTGGCGCGCAGCATCCGGGCGAAACCGAGGGAAATTTCAAAAAACGTCCAGCAGTCCACGCCCTCGAAGTTCGCCGACGGTGCTTCGACGCGGTCGTCGATCTCCAGCGTGAAGCCTTTGTAAGGGGTGCCCATCAACGCCGCGCCGACGCGCACGGTGCGGTCACCGACCGGCAGGGCGCGCCAGTTCTCGCGTTGCGCCTGGGCGACGAGGCGGTCAAAGGTGGCCCGGCCTTTGAAGACGGTGCTCATCGGGAGTTCGCTGGCCGCTCGTGCGGAGCCTGAGGCAACGCCGAAAACGAAGGCGAACAAGAACCACGGACGCAAGCGAAAGAGCAAAGCGGTCATAGGCTATGAGCAAGAGGGACGAACAGAAAAGTGTTTCACAGAAACCTGAATTTAGGCGGAACAGAGAAAATAGCGTGCCTGACGACGCAAAAAGCACGTGCAGGCGCACCAGTCCCACAAAAAAAGCGTTCGGACCTCAAAAAAGGATTGTTTCCCAGCGCGGCTTCTTTTTAATCCACTGGCTTATGGCAACTACTAAAAAACCAGCCGCTAAAGCCGAGCCGAAAAAAACCAACGCCGGTTTTCTCAAACCGGTCACCCCAGACGACAAACTTGCAGCCGTGGTGGGCGCTTCGCCGCTGCCCCGCACGGAATTGACCAGCAAACTGTGGGCCTACATCAAGGAGCACAAATTGCAGGACCCCAAGAAAAAGACACAGATCAACGCCGATGCCGCCCTCAAAGCAGTTTTTGACGGCAAGGGCACCGTCACCATGTTCGAGATGAACAAACTGGTGAACGGCCATTTGAAGAAGTGAGGTTAGGCGGCAGGGAAGGATTGTTCCTTTCATAGTTGCCGAAGAAGTCAGCGGCTGCCGCAGGGGAATGCGTCGGGCATCTTGCCCGCGCGTTCTTGGCGACAAGCCGCGTTCTTGTCCCGCATTCGCGAGCGTCTGCTTCGTTGCGCTGGCGACTTGCTTCGGTAAAGATCGGGCATGGACGATGCAGAGGTCGAAAATCGGACGGCGGATCCGCCGGCGGTTGTCTCCCGGCGGAGGACGGGCGGATGGACCACGGGCACTGATACGGCCGGGATGTTGGTTTTGACCATCGTTTCGTTCGGCGTGGGGTGTGTCGTCAATTTGCTTCGGGCGCAGCCGCTTCCGTGGGTTTACGAGAACCGTGCGCAAGCGCTTGATCGAGCGGTGGCTCGATTGGAAGACAACCGCTCTGCATACGCCCCGGACGAGGTTCCGCAAGAGATCCGGCTGGACGCGTTCCAGAGCTTTGTGACCGAGCGCAAGGGGCTGGTCCTCGATGCACGGCCGGCAGTGTTTTACCATGAAGCGCACGTGCCCGGCGCGCTGAGTCTGCCCCGGGAGACGTTCGTGGAGTCCTACGACGCGCTGCGCGCGATGCTCGAAGCCTCCCGGCGCGGGCCGACGGCAATCTACTGCTCGGGTGCGGATTGTCCCGACAGTCAGCTTTTGAGCGATGCGCTGACCAAGCTCGGCTATCGACGCCTGCTGATCTACACGTCCGGTTGGGAGGAGTGGTCACAAACCGGACTTCCGCAGGAGGGGGCGTCCGCCACACCGTGAATCCTCCCGGCAGGATGGCGGCGCGAGTTGGTCTCTGGCTGCTGCGACTCGCGCTCTCAGGCGTGTTTATCTACGCCGGGATGTTGAAACTGCGCGATCCGCGTTCGTTCTCGGAAAGCATGGCCTCGTTCCGTCTGCTGCCGCCGGTGCTGATCAACCCGGCCGTTCTGACTTTGCCGGTGTTGGAAATTCTTTCGGGCGTGCTGGCGTTGGGAGGCGGTTGGTGGCGACGTGTTGGAGCGTTCAGCCTGCTGGCAATGCTCATCGTGTTCGTGTGCGTGTTGGCAACCACACTGGCACGGGGGCTAAACGTCGATTGCGGCTGTTTTGGTACGACCGGTTTTGACGTACTTACTCCGAGCAAAAACTTGTGGGAAGTGATCCTGCGCGACCTAGCGCTCGGAACACTGGCGTGGGTGCTCTACGTCGTCGCCCGGAACACTGCGTCCAAGCCAAATTGAGCCACAGCCGTCCACCTGCCAGACGCGCCGCAGCCAACCTGTGGGTTTGATGCGCAGAAGGGAAGTGACGGTTGCAAAAAAGCCCCGGCAGCGTCGGGCGCTGCCGGGGCGAAGGGGGCTTCTTTGTTCAGACCGCAGCAACCCGTGCGATCAATTTCGGTGCGCGTGCGCCGGCCGGTTGGCCGACGGGCGCGACGCTGGTGCCGATGCGTCGTTGTGGTCGGAGCGCCAGTTGCGGTAAGCCTTCAACGCGTCGATCAACGCCAAGTCTTCCACGCTGGTCGCGCCGTTGACTTCCTTCTTGGGCATCCAGTCGGTCTCGTACCAGTGCACCTGCTGAGGGCTGAGTTCCGAGAGCATCAAGCCACGATTCTTGCCGAAGTGGATGCGCGTCTCGCGGAAGTCGGGGTTCGTTCCACGGATCGGGACGGGGGCGGCTTCCTCCGCCTCGAACACATCGTCATCGTCCGCCGACAAAACGGGAACTTCCACTACCGGTGGCACAGGCGTCGCGGGGCGCTGTGCGGCCACCGGGGCAGCCGGAGCCACCGTCGGGGCCGGCGTGGTTGCCACGAGGTTCGCGCTGATGTCCTCAAGGTCTTGGGTAAAGATGTCGCTGGCAGCCGTCGCGGTGAGCACCGCATCCACCAAGGCGCGCTTCTTGGCCATCTTCAGCACGGTGTTGTAATTGTCGGCCGGGTTATCGTTCTCGACCTTCTCGCCACCCTTGGCGATCATCCAGCCCTTACCGTCCACCTTCTTCACCGTGAAACCCTTGCCACCGAGCAGTTCCTGCGCCTTGGCGGGATCCTCCTGGCGGAGGTCCCAATAGGTGCGAGGCACCGGCTTGTCGGTCGGCTCGGCCGCACCTTGGCGGAAGCGATACTTGCCTTCCATGGTCGAACAGGTGCCGACCCCTTGGCCGAGGAAGCTGCCGGTCAAGATGCTGGAAAGCGTGCATTGCACCCGGTACTCGCGGTGTTCGCGGTCGAGGTTGCGCTCATCCACGTCATAGGTCGGAGCGAGGCGGAAAGTCAGGCAGAGCTTCTCCGCGCCGGGCTTGAGCAGGGTCGGCTTGTCGCCGCAGCCGGGGATGCGGCCGAAGTGTTCGCCGTCCTTCATGGCGGTGCCCATGATTTGCTGGATCAAGGCGACCTGTCCAAGCACCTGCTGGACGGTCATCGCGGACGACGCAGGGTCGACCGCCAGCGTAACGAGTCTATCGTCGCGTAGGGGGGCAAATGACGTGGTGTTTTTCATTGAAAACACCGTACATTGAACCTCGGGAAAAATCAAATAGATTCACCGCTTTTTCACAATGCGCTAACATCTAATACGCAATGACTTGCACGCTGGTTTTTCCCGGTTGTTCACAAGTTAGGTTTTTTGACTCTTGAACTGGGAAAAATCTTCTAAATCCTTGATCACCGTGCAGAGGTAAACCGGCTCCGGGTGCAGGCGGCGGTATTTGGTAATTTCCATCTTGTTGAGCACGCGGAACCCATACCGCTGGAACATCTTCTCGCCGCGGCGGTTGGCGAAGCTGACCATTTGGCCGTAAACCCGTTTCTCCCCCTTGTCGGTGAGATACTGGAGGTAGGCGTCGATCAACAGACGCGTGTTGAACATGCTGCGCGCATCAGGCAGGAGGTTGAGGTGAAAATGCGCCGTGCGCCGGGGGACGGCGGGAACCTCCCGCCAAGCGTTGCTCAACATCCAGTGGATGAAACGCCGGCTGGCGGCGTTGTAGCGCGGGTAGCGCCACAGGATGCGCGCCGCTAAGCGGAAGTTCTGGAGAAAATTGTGGAATTGGTTGCGCAACGGCCACCGGCAACCCAGCAGGTAGCCACGTACCTCCCCGGCGATCTCCATGATGAAGGCCGACTCCGGCTCTTTTTCCAGGTAATAGTTCGTCAGGAAGTCGGCGAAGAGGTCCCGGTCGCTGAACACCGGGTCGATGGGTTGCCCGAGGAAGCCGGTGTCGCAGCACAGCGCGCGGACGGCTTGCCGGTCCGCAGGACGATAGTTGCGGATGATACAAGGCGGTGCGGTGATGGCACCGGAAGGTTCTTTACTCATATAGATGCGACGTGGTTCTCACATGGACGGCCTGGAGCGGCGGGTGTTCATCCATCCCGATGAAATCCGGCGACCGTTTCGCGGTAGATGCCGAAAAGCCGTTCGAAGACGCGCTGCCAGTTGTAACGCTCGGCAACGATCCCGCTGTTACGAACCCCGATGGCTCGCAGGTCCTGGCGGCTCATGCGCTCGATGGCGGCGGCCAGCGACTCCGGCCGGTTCTCGGCCGCCCAGAACCCGAGATCACGGGCGTCCCGCACGCCTGGCTCTCCAGCGTGACGAGGCCGAACGTCTCCTGCACCCCCGGATGCACGAACAGGTCGGCCGCCCGGTAGAACCGCGCGAGTTCTCGCGGGTCGCTGCAATACGGATGCCAAGTGACCGCACCAGTTTTTTGGCCGAGAGCCTTGACCAGCCGCCGCTGCTGGCCGTCACCGATGACCATGAGATGAAATTTGCCCGGTGCCCGGCGGCAGAGCCGGTGGAACGCGGCAAAGAGCGTCTGGGTGTTCTTCTCCGGTGAGAGCCGGCCGACGTACAGCAGCAGGGTGACACCCGGCGGCAGCTTGAGGTCGGCCCGCGCGGAACTGCCCGGTCCATCGCCGGGATGGAAAATCGACGGATCGACGCCGAGGTCGACCGTGGCGACGTTGTGTATCCCCCAATCCGACAGCACGGCCGCGAGCGGCGCGCAGGGGACCAACGTGCGGGCAAACCGGCTGTAGAGCGCCCGGACGTAGCGCCGGGCGGCGTCCATGACCATCGCGGTAGCGGTCCGACCAAAGAATTTCCCCACGGTGCGCAGGGATGCCTCAGGAAAGTGCGAATGGTAAAAACCCACCACCGGGATGCCGAGCGCCTTGCCCGAGGCGAGCGCCTTCCAGGCGATCTGGTAAGGGTCGCCGGATTCGATGATGTCAGGTCGCTCGGCCTCCAGGATGCGCTCGACCGCCGACAGATTGATCAGCGCACGGTAGCGGGAGGTACGGGAGATCAGCGGCGAGTGGATGGTGTACACCCGCGTCGGCCCGTCGTCGCGCACTGCGGTCTCTGCTCCGGGCACGATGAGGACGTGCCGGTCGGCGGTGTGAACGCGCAGGTAGGCGGTCTTCTCCGCTAGATAGCGCTTCACCCCGCCACTGACGGGAGAATAAAACTGGGTCAGGTCACAAATTTTCAAGCGGCGGCAGCCAGCTCCGGCGGGATCGGGGCCAGTTCCGCTCCGGGTTCCTCGGCGTGCTCGGT
The DNA here is from genome assembly GCA_964245885.1 of uncultured Chthoniobacterales bacterium. Lineage (GTDB taxonomy): Bacteria > Verrucomicrobiota > Verrucomicrobiia > Chthoniobacterales > SZAS-18 > CAHJWO01. Next base: position 33,496 of record CAXTOX010000002.1, read on the forward strand.
CAAGTAGCGTTCGGCGTCGAGCGCCGCCGCGCAGCCGTCGCCGGCCGCCCAGATCGCCTGACGGTAAACGTGGTCCGAAACGTCGCCGGCGGCGAAGACCCCGGGGATCGCCGTGGCTGTGCCGCGCGTTTTCAGCAGGTAGCCCTCCGCGTCGACGGGCAGTCTGTCGGCGAAAGGCTTGGTGTTCGGTTTGTGCCCGATGGCGACGAACACGCACCGCACGGGCAGTTCGCTCTCGACGCCGGTGTTCACATTCTCCAGGCGAACCGCGCGCATCTCGCCTTCCGCGTCGGTCAGGTACTCGGCAACCTTGGTGTTCCAGACCGGCTCGATCTTGGGGTGCTCCAGGACGCGGGCGGTCATGATCTTGGAAGCGCGGAGGGTGTCCCGGCGGTGGACGAGGTAGACCTTCGAGGCGAAACGGGTCAAAAACAGTGCTTCCTCGGCTGCCGAGTCGCCGCCCCCGACGACGCAAACCGGCACGTTGCGGTAAAACGCTCCGTCGCAGGTCGCGCACGAGGTCAGCCCGTGGCCGATGAGCCGTTGCTCGTTGGGCAGTCCCAACCAGCGTGCCGCCGCCCCGCTGGCGACGATCAAGGTGCGGGTGTCAAGAGTCTCCTCCTCGTCGAGCCGGAGGGAGAGGAACCCGTCCTTCGGCTCGAAGCTGGTCAACTCGGCGTAGCGGAACTGCGCCCCGAAGTTCTCGGCCTGGCCCTTCATCCGCATGATGAGTTCGGGGCCGTCGATGCCTTCGGGGAAGCCGGGGAAGTTCTCGACCAGGGTCGTGGTCGACAGTTGGCCACCCGGATGACGGCCTTCGAGCACCACGGGGTTCAACCCACCGCGCGCCGCGTACACGGCGGCAGTCAGTCCGGCGCACCCGGTGCCGACGATCACAACTTTTTCCATACACTAATAAAGCCCATGACCCCCCTCCTCGGCAACCCCGGGCTGCCTCGTTGCAAGCGTTTTCCGGCAGGGAAGTCGAGCCTCTGCCGGCGCTCGCGGCCACGCGGCGGCGGGCATTATTTGCCGTGGAAAAGCTGTTTTTCTAGCCTTGCTCCCTTTTGTGAGCGTAACTGTCCGTTCATGTTTACCGGCCTCGTCGAAGAAACCGGTCGCGTCATGTGGCTGCGGCGCAGCAGCCAGAGCGGCCTGCAAATCCAGATCGCCGCACCCGCGATCTGCCGCTCCCTGCACCGCGGAGACAGCGTGGCGGTCAACGGGTGCTGCCTGACGGTGGCCGCGCACCGGGGAGAACTCATCACGTTCGACCTTCTCCAGGAAACCCTGGACCGCACGAACCTCCACAAGCTGCGGCCCGGTACCTTGGTAAACCTGGAGCGCGCCCTCCCGGCCGACGGCCGGCTCGGCGGTCACTTCGTCCAGGGGCACGTTGATTGCACGGTGGCCATCACCGGCCTGGAGAAAAAGGGCGACGACTACCGGCTCGACATCGCGCTGCCGGAGGAATACTCCCATCTGGTGGTGATGAAGGGATCGGTCTGCATCAACGGCATCAGCCTGACAGTCGCCGGCATCCAGTCCAACAGCCTGACGGTGTGGATCATCCCTCACACCCGCGAGCAGACCAGCCTCAGCGCCGCGCAGGCCGGCGACCTCGTCAACCTGGAGTTCGACATCCTGGCCAAGTACGTCGAGCGGATGGTCGGGCGCACGCAGACGCCTCCCACCCATTTTACGGACCGGGATCTGTCGTAAGAAACACCGGTCGGGTGCGGCCGGTGGCGCGGTTCGCCGGCGATCGCGGGATCGTGCGACGCAATTCTGACGAAAATTTCTCTTGCAGAGGGAGTTAAGGACGTTTTTCTCCCGAGGCTTGTCAGTTCGCCAGGGCGCTTATAGACTGGGTTCCGCGAAGGTTTTTCACGCCGCGAACCCACCGTCCGACATGGCTAGCACAAAGCGTAAAATTGCTCATCCCAAGGCAGCCCTGCAGCGCATGCTGCCGTTCAACCACGAGGGGCGTTACTTCGACCTCAAGGCGATTTTCAACCGCATCAACGCACAGTATTTCCGCCGGACGCCATTGCGCGGCTACACCATCGAGTGGGGCCGTCGCCGCCGGCTGGCCCCGAAGGAATATTTCGTCTTCGGCACGATTCAGGAAGAAGATCGGATCATCCGCATCCACCCGCGGCTGGACGCGGCGTTCGTGCCGACGTGGTTTCTGGAGTACGTCATCTACCACGAGATGCTGCACTCGCGCGTGCCCGACGAGTTTGGCTCCACCGGGCGGCGAAAGGTTCACACGGAGGAATTTCACCGCCGTGAACGCGAGTTTTACCACTACCGGCGTGCCCGCCGCTGGGAAGAGGAGAACCTCGTCCGCTTCCTGCGCTGAGTGCGGCCCGGCACATTTTCGGAATGGACCCTTCTTCCCGGCTGGATTGGGCGCAACGCCTCCAGGCCATGGCGCAAACGGGCCTGACCTACGCCAGCGATCCGTTCGATATCGAGCGTTACACCGCCCTCCGGCGGATTGCCGCCGAGATGGCGGCGGACTCCTCCGAAGCGGAGATCGTGACGCTGGAGAAAGACTTCGCACGCGACACCGGGTACGCGACGCCGAAAGTGGATGTGCGGGGGGTGATTTTCGACGCCGAGGGCGAAATCCTGCTCGTGCGCGAGCGGTCGGATGGCAAATGGACCCTGCCCGGCGGTTGGGCGGACGTGGGTGACTCCCCATCCGAGAACGTCGAGCGCGAAATCTTCGAGGAAGCCGGTTTCCAAGCCCGGGCGACGAAGCTCCTTGCCGTCTACGACCGCAGCCGGCATGAACATCCGCCCGTGCTGCATTACGTCTACAAATTGTTTTTCCTCTGCGAGATCACGGGCGGCGAAGCGGCGGCGGGCGGCACCCCGGAGACCGATGGCGTGGCGTTCTTCGCACAGGGTGAACTCCCGCCGCTTTCCACCGGCCGGGTGACCGCCGCGCAGCTTGACCGGTTTTTCGAGCGCCGCCTGCACCCGGAAGCGCCGACCGACTTCGACTAGACCGGCCATGACGCAGCCTCCGCCTTCGATCAAGCAGGCGTTCGTGCTCGCGGCGGGCCTCGGCACACGCCTGCGGCCTCTGACCGAACACCTGCCCAAGCCGCTGATCCCGATTGGCCTCAAGCCGCTGATCACCTTTGCGTTTGATCATCTCATCGCCGACCTGGGCGTGGAGGAGTTCATTGTCAATACGCACCATTGCGCCGGGGTTTACGCAGAGTTTTTCCCCGCCGCCGAGTACCGGGGAAGACCCTTGCGTTTCCGCCACGAGCCGACCCTGCTCGACAGTGCCGGCGGCATCAAAAACATCGCCGGGCTGCTCCGACCGGAGGGGGAGACGTTGATGGTGTACAATGGCGATATTCTGACCGACTTGCCGTTGGCACCCGTCCTGGCGCAGCACCGCGCAGCGGGCAACGAGGTCACCCTCGTCCTGCGTTCTTGCGACGGGCCGAAGCACATCTCCTGGGACCCGGCGAGCGGGCGGGTGCTGGACATCCGCAACCTGCTGGGCACCGGCTGGCCGGTGCAGCACGCGCTGAGTTGCGGTTACCTGATCGAACCCGCGTTCCTCAAAAGGATCCCCGCCGGCCAGCCCGCGTCGGTGATCCCGCTGTTTCTGGAGATGATCCGCCGTCGGGAAAAAATTGGCGGCGCGCTCGCCGACGCTGGGCAGTGGCGCGATCTGGGCACGCGCGAGGAGTACCTCCGAGCCCACCGTGAACTGCACGCACAATCGGCTGGTGGATCGTTCCCACGCTACGGCGCGCCCGACCCGGGCTGGCGCGAGTGGATTCACCCGTCCGCACGGGTGGCAGCCGACGCCGAACTGCGCGGAGCCTGCGTGCTGGGAGCCAACGCACGGGTGGGGGAGGGCGCCTGCCTGGAGAACACGATTTTGTGGCGCGAAGCAGAAATCGCTTCCTGTGCGCACTTGAAAAACTGTATCATCCGCACTTCCCAAACGGCGGGCGGCACGGTCGAAGACCGTGTCTTCTAGCGCTCGCTTTCCACTTCGTTTTCCCATCGTCCCTGCTTTGCTTTCCCAAGATTTGCTCATCCGGCAGACCCGCGTCCGGTTCGCCACTCCTTCCGACGACGCCGTCGAGATCGTCCCCATCGAAAAAGGAGGCTCGGAGCGTAAGTTCTACCGCGTCCGACTGGCGCACCAGTCGCTCATCCTGGTCAAGTACAACGACCAGCGCGAGGAGAACAAACACTACGTGCGGATCGCCGAGGTGTTCGATGCCCTGGGCGTGCGCGCGCCCAAGATTTATTTCCACGACGAGGCCGAGGGGTTGATCTGGATGGAAGACCTCGGGGAACGCGACCTGTGGAGCTACCGGGAGGACCCTTGGGAAGTGCGTCGGCCCTACTACGAGTCGGCTCTGGAAGAAGTTTGGCGGCTGCACGACCGTGGGTGGCAAGGGCTGGCGCGCTTTCCGTTTACGTTGCAGAGCGAGTTCAACGCGGCCCTGTACCGTTGGGAACAGAAATATTTCTTCGAGAACTGCCTCGGGCGGTATTTCGAGAACCTGCACGACCCGGCCGTGGTGGCCAGTGTCGCCGCGTCGCCGGTCTGGAACCACATCGCGGAGAAGCTGGCCGGTTGGCCCCGCGTGCTCGTGCACCGGGACTTCCAATCGCAGAACATCCTCATCCACGAGGAACACGCCCACCTCATCGACTTCCAAGGGCTGCGTCCGGGTCTGGCCCACTACGACCTCGCCTCGCTGTTGTACGATCCCTACGTGAGGCTGGCACCGGGCGAACGCCGCGAGTTGCTGGATTTCTACCTGTCGCTCGGCCGCCGCACGGACCTGGGCGGCACGCGAGAGGCGTTCGACGAAATCTACCGTCTCTGCGCCGTTCAGCGGCTCATGCAGGCGTTGGGCGCGTACGGCTTCCTCGGCCTCGCCAAGGGAAAAGACCAGTTCCTCGCCCACGTGCCGCCGGCACTGGCGTCGTTGCGGGAGGTGACCGCCGGCGTGCTGGAACTGGAGGAGTTCCACGCGCTGCTGGTCGGCCTGCCGGCCTGAGACGAGGACCGTCAGCGCCCGAGTCGTTTGATCGCGGCATCGAGCCGGTCGAGTTCGACGGGCTTGCCGAGGTGCGCGTTGTATCCGGCGGCCAGACTGCGGTCGATATCCTCGTCGGTGTTGTAGCCGCTCACGATGATGGCACCGAGCCGCGGCGGATTGGCGGCGAGCCGGCCGAGCAGGTCCAGTCCGCTGCCGTCCGGCAGGTTCCTGTCGCAGACCAACACGTCGAACGTCTCCGTGTGGCAGAGAACTTCCGCCGCGGCCAAGCTCGCCGCGGCCTCCACTTTGTATCCACGCCGGCGAAGCAGAAGCGTCAGCGAACGGTTCGTGTCCTCGTGATCGTCCACCAGCAGGACGCGGACGCCGGGAGCAGCGGAACCGGGAGTCTCATCAGCGGGCGCGAATGCCTGGACGCTGATGCGCTGTTCGGTCCAAAGGCGGACGGGGAACGGGTTTTTGCGGGACAACATGGCGGAGTTCAGACACCCCGATTTTAGCGGTAAGAAGCCGGGGAACATGCAAACTTCGGCCCGGAAGCGAGACCCGGATGCCGGGCGCGGCAAAAACAGCGATCAGGGTAACCCTGACGGCACAATCAGTCGTTTGCCAAATCGCGATCAGACTATACAAAAAGCCCGTCGTCGACTAATGCCCTATTTGCTGTCGCCCGGAGCAGTTCCGAAGGCGAGCCGAAAACTACTGCATCTTTATCCCGTCGCATCTCCTATGGTTCTTTACAGTGATTGGGCTGCTATCGTGCCGATGGCAAACGAGGCAGAGGAGTTTGATCAGTTCATCGAAGTGTTGAAGAGGGTGCTCGACGGCATCGGGAACGGAAAATTTTATTTCGTCATCGACAAGGCCACCAAGGACAACACCCTGGAACTCAGCCAAAAGCTCTCGGCGGCCGACCCCCGGTTCGTGACGGTGTGGGCACCGGAGAACCGCAACGTGGTCGACGCTTACATCAAGGGCCTGCGCGTCGCTTACGAAGCCGGCCACGAGATCATCATCGAGATGGACGCGGGCCTGAGCCACGATCCACGGGCGATCCCGATGTTCCTGCGCGTGCTCAACGAAGGCAACGAGTGCGCCTTTGGCAGCCGCTTCACCAACGGCGGATCGATGGGCACCTCGCCGCTGAACCGGCGCGTCCTCTCGCGTACGGGTACGATCCTGAGCAATTGGCTGCTCGGCACGAAGATGTTCGACATGACGAGCGGGTTCCAGGGGTTCCACCGCCGTGTGGTCGGGCTGATCATCAGCTACCCATTTTTGTCAAAGGCGCATTTTTACCAGACGGAGATGCGCTACCTCCTGCGCAAGCACCGGTTCGCCGAGATTCCGATTCACTACACCGCGCCGTCCAAGAGCGTGTCGCAGAAAGCGATCAAGAACGCGGTGAGCACCCTGTTCTACTACTTCCGCAAGCGCCTGACGCTGCACCCTGTCAGTTTGTAGCGGTGCGGTGGTCGCCGGTTGGTGGTTTCATCTGAGATGGGGCCGCGGCGCTGCGTCGCCGCGTCTGCGCTGGCGGGGGATGCCTTCCAGAACCAGACGCGGCGACGCAGCGCCGCGGCCCCATGGGAGAACGGCCACACCTTTGCTGAAATTGGTCTAAAACGCCTCCGCGATCCGGTTGGCATATTGTTCTTCAACCGCGGAAAGCGGCGTGAGGCCGGACCAAGCGCAGATGCCCTGCGCCACCCGGTCGGCAACTTGCAGGCGGTTGTTGCGGGAGCGCAGTTCCGGCAGGTGTTCGCAGAGCGCCGCGAGACGTTCGACGTAAGTGGAAGACCGGTGTTGTGCGAGCAGGATTTCGCGTCCTCGCTCGCCCTTGCGGCGGTGCCACGCGGGGCGGGCCAGGTAGTCGCGCAGGTGGCTCTGGATGTCCTCGCGCTCGTGCTCGGGACGCACGAAGCTGACCGCTTCCTCCGACATCGCCGCGTAACCGTCGACCCGGGTCACGAGGCTCGGCAGGGCGTGGTTCCAGATGCGGAGCTGGCTGGCGGAAGCCTCGCCCATCGTGGGGTAACGCAGGTTGACCGCGAGGTCGCACCCCGCGAGTCCCGCGTCGAGCATCTCCTCGGTGACATACCCGTGAAAGGTCACCTGACCCCGCAGCCCGAGCGCGGCCACGTCCCTTTTCACGTCATCTTCGTAGCGTTGCAAGAGCGTCCCGAAAAGGTGCACCTCGAAACGGGCGCGTTCCTCCATGGCGGCCAGCGCGTGAAAGAATTCGATGACGCGGCGGTTCACGTTCAGGTAACCGAAAATGGCGATCCGTACCTTCGGCTCCGCGGCAGTCGGCGGGCCTTCGTCCGGGAAGACCGGCGCGCGGCGGACCAGCGGCTGCGCATCGTAGGGCAGGGTGCTCAACACGGCGGGCAGACCGGTTTCCTTTTCCACCGCGGCCAGCGTCGGCTGCGTGTGGACGACGGCGGCAAGGGCGTTGCGCACCGCCCAGGCCGTCATGGGAAAATTCTCGGCCATGAAGTCGATGGAGAGATGCTGCTTCCAATACAGTTTGCCGGCCGTCACCCCGGGCGCGCCGTAGTATTCGTCCATGAGGGCGAGATACCGCGGCTCGTCGTGCAGCCGCTCCCGGTAGATCCCCTCGAAAAAATGATGCAGCTTCAGGTCGTGGAGGATCACGATGCCCGGCTTGTACTGGTTGAGAAACCAGGTCTTGGCGAAGAAAGCCGGGTTGTTGCCCAGGTTGTAGATCGGCACATCGACCGCGTTGAGAGCGCGCAGGAGTTCGGTGGGAACGTGCCCGAGCGTGGCCGTGTGGAGACGGTCAGCCGCCGGTTCGTAGAACCCGGCCGGACGTTCGGCGAAGAAGCGCACGTCGAACCGCCGGTTCAGCTCGCTTTCGAGCCGCTCCGTGTTTTTCGCGATTTCCGAGTGTTCGGGCACGCGGGGGGAAAACCAGGCGATCTTCATTGGTCAGGCCAACAGCTTTGCCACCACCGCCTCCCAGGTGATCCCCTTGCGCAGGTACTCCTCGCGCCCCGCCCGGCCGAACGCCTTGGCACGCGGCGGATTCTCCGCCAGTCGCACCATGGCCTCGGCGAGCGACGCGGCGTCGGGCGTGGTGACGTAGCCGCCGTGGCCGTCGCGGATGAACTCCAGCGGGCCGCCGGAGTCCGTGCAGGTGATGACCGGTTTGGAGGAGAGCATCGCCTCCAAGGTGATGTAGCCGTAATCCTCGTCCACGGGGGGATAGATAACGCCCAGGCAACCGGCGTACAGGCGCAGCTTTTCCTGCTCGCTGACCCGCCCGTGGAACACGATCCGGCGCTTCAGCCCCGCATCCTCGATCTCACACTGGATCTTCGCGTAGTACGCGTCGTCCTCGCTCTCGCCGCAAAAAACCAGCCGGGCGTTGCCGCCGGCCAGGGCGAGCGCCTGCACGGCGAGCAGCTGGCGTTTGGCGGCGTTGATCCGGCTCGGGAAAAAGAAGTAAGGTTCCGCGTCCTCGCAATAAAACGCTTCCGGGTTGCTCGGAGGATGGTAGAGCGGGGTGGAGTCCAACCCGCAGTGGTGCTTGAGCCGGCGGGAAACATTTTCCGAATTCGTGAAGACCGCCCGCGCTTCCGGGATCAGGCGCGTGTCGGCGAGGCGGATGGCGTCGCGCACCTCCCGGCCGTTGCCGTAGTAGACCATGTCGCTGAGCGGATGGTCCCACTGTTCGTAGGCCTGCCGGTGCTGATGCAAAATCCAGAGGACCTTTTCCGGGTGCGGGATGAGGTAGGCGGGAAACTTCAGCCCGATGACCCGGTCGATCTTGCGCCCGTTCGCCTCGCTGAGGTCGAGCAGACGGCAGGCGAGCATGGCGTCGAGCATCCGCTCGGGCGGGTACCACTTGAAGGGGATCGCGACGATCTCCGCCGCATGCCCTTCCTGGCGCAGGGCTCCGAGCAGGTTGC
>CAXTOX010000002.1:42497-60625 GCA_964245885.1 uncultured Chthoniobacterales bacterium
GGCTACAACCGGTCTTCCTCTTCCAGTTTTCCCACCCGCTTCTCGGTGCGCGCGAACCGCCGCTCGGCCGCCTGCATCCATTCCGTCTGCCGCTCGACGTGGAGCCGGAGCTGGACGTTCTCGGCCAGCAGTTGGCGGTTGGTCTCGCGCAGGCGGACCAGCGCCTCCAGGACGATGTCGTTGTACCCACCCTGATTGCGGTAGAGCGGACGCAGCCACTTCGGCACGGCTTTGCGCACGGTGGTCTTGCCCCGAGCGCGGTCGATCATGCTGCCGACCTGCGCCATCATGCTCTCGCTGGAAAACCCACCCGACTGGGCTACCGCCAGCACCGGCGCGGCCGGCATCGGGAGGGTGTCGTCCGGCTGGGCGGCGGGGGTGGCGGGTGGGAAGGCGATGTTCTCCTGCCGCCGGGCCTCGCGACGGATGCGCTGCATCAGTTCACCGGGTTCGACCTGAGGCTTCATGGCGGGGTGGGCGTTCGTTTTGCAATGGCTTGGTGAAGAGCGGTGGGAGCGCGGTTTTTTGGCAGCGCGACCATAACCACGAGTTGGCGGCTTGCCCAACGCATTTTCGCGCGGGGCGTGACTCGTCCGCCGCGCCGCCGCTGCGCGCGGCTGGCCGCGGCATGGATTTGTCCTTGCCCTCCAAGAGGTTCGCTGTTGTATGTACGGTCGGTAAATGAGCGAAAACGATGCGGCCTTCCGGTACGGGAATTTCGAGGTGCTGGCCAGAGCGGACGGCGCGCCCGAGCTTCTCGGCGGCGGCTCCTTCGGCAAGACCTACAAGGCCCGGCACGTTTTCCTCGATCAGGTCGTCGCCCTGAAGGTCATCAGCGAGAAATTCGCCCACGACAAGAACGCCAAGGAGCGTTTCCTGCGCGAGGCCCGGGTTGTCCACGGTCTGCGGCACCCCAACATCGCGCAGGTCATCGACTTCGGCGAAGCCAACAACACGCTGTACTACGCGATGGAGTACTGCGAGGGCGGCAGCCTGGAAGACCTTGTCAAGCGCACGGGGCCGCTCGACCCGGAGACCGTTCTCCTGCTCGCCCAACAACTCACCGAGGCGCTCGAATGCTCGCATCGCCGGGGCTTCATCCACCGCGACGTGAAGCCCGCGAACGTCATGCTCGCCGACAAGAGCGAGTCGCTCGTGCTCAAGCTCGTCGACTTCGGGTTGGTCAAGCCCATCGTGCAGGACAACGAGCGGATGGCGTCGCTCACGCTGGACGGCCAGAATTTTTTCACCCCGCTTTTCGCCAGTCCCGAGCAGGTGATGGAGGAAGAACTCGACGCGCGCAGCGACCTGTTTTCCTTGGGGATGACCTTGTGGTTTTTGCTCAAAGGCACCGCGCCCGAGACCGGCTCGACCGCTGTGATCATGGCCAAGCGGCTGAGCGCCGACTCGTACCGGCCGCAGTTGCCTGCGGCCTTGCCGGCGAAGCTGAGCTTCATCCTGCAGAAGCTGTTGGAAAAGGACAAGGCCAACCGCTTCGCCAGCGCGACCGACGCCTTGCAGGCCATCCTCTCCGAGGACCCGGTGTTGGGAACGCCGTCCGCGCCCGGCCAGGCTTCGAGCGGCGGTCTGGGGGACGCCGAGGGCCTCGATCCGGGGGCCACGCAGGTGTTCGAAGCGCCGCCGATTTCCAAACGGCTGGCGGACAGGTACCAGATCGGCGACAAGATCGGACGTAGCTCGCTCGGCAACATCTACCGGGGGAACAAAACGGGGGACGTGCGGCCGGTGGCGATCACGGTGCTCGACGACGCGCTGCGTGAGGACCCCGAACGCATGGACAGGCTTCGGGAGGCCGTGACGCAGGTGACGCAAGCGGCCCACGAATCCATCTGCGAGGTATACGGGTTGGAGGCGTTCGACGACGCAGAGATCCTCGTGCGGGAATGGAGCGGCGGGATCAGTTTGCAGAACGTCATCAAAAGTCGCGGCTCCATCCCGTTCGCGGAGGCGATCCTGCCTCTGCGCGTGATCGCGGCGGGCGTGGATTTCGCCACGACGGCCGGCCTGAGCGGGGTGCGGCTGGCACCCGACGAAATCTACTTCCAACCGGCCGATGGAAGCTTGGAATTTCCTGACGCCGACGCGCTGCTGACGACCAACCTGCGCCAATGGCCGCCGTTCCGCATCCGGTTGACCCCGATCCTGCTCGAAGACGAGGCTGCCCAGGATATCTCGATGACGCTGAGCGCGCAGTCTATCGGCAGTCCGCGCGTGGAGTTCGGCAGCTTGCTTTACCGCCTCGTCGCCGGGATGCAGGTCAAATTCGCCGCTCGTGTCAATCGCGGGTCGTACATCCGCACCTCGGGCCTCTCGGAGGAAGGCAACTGGGTTTTGAGCGGTTGCATCGTCGATGAGGGGGCGGGCGAAGGCGGCTGCGGCGGCGTGCTCCAGGCGTTGCAAAAGGCCGAGGGGATCAGCGACCACGATCCCGCCACCGCCACGACAATGCGCCAGCCGGCGGCGACCACCGGTTCATCCCTCAAGACGGGCGGAGCCAACCTGACGCGGGCCGTGCCCGCTGGCAACGTCACCCAGTCCAAGCCAAGACTCGCACCAGCGGCAACACAGTCCGCCAAGCCGCTCCCCCCGCCGCCGGTCGTCGCCACGCAGAGCGCGAAGGTGAAAACTTCGGCGGCACGCTCCTCCAAGCCGGTGGCCACGCCGCTGCCGAGGCCGGTCGTCCCGCCGACTCCCCCGCCGCCGATCCCGCCCGTGGAGCCGGTCCTTCACCAACCGCCAACCCACGTCGAGGAATATCGCGGTACGCCGCCTCCGCCGAAGCCTTTCCCGCTCGTGCCGGTCCTGGTGGGTCTCGTCGTCGCGGCGGCGGTGTTGGGCGGCCTGGCGTTCCTGCTGCTGCCAAAACCCTCGCGCGATGACGGCGGCAAACAGGTCGAGCAATCGCCGACGCCCTCGCCGACCCTGGCGGTGGCCACGCCGCGCCCCACGGCCGCTCCGACCATCGCGCCGACACCGCTGCCCCCGACACCAAGACCGGTGACCCCACCACCGCCTCCACCGACCTTTGTGCTGCACGTCGGCCCCCGCTGGTCCGACGCCACTTTCCAGCTCGGTGGCCGCGCCGTGACACCGGAACACCGGGGCGACGACCTGGTGTTTTCGCTGGATGGGTCCGGCGGCGCGCCGGCCGATCTGGTCGTGAAGGTGCCCGGCTACAAGGCGGTGTCCTACACCGCAAAGAACGGTTCCACCGGCGAGCTGCCCTCCAGCCCGGAGCGCGAGATCGAGCCGGTCTTGGTCGTGCTCAAGTCGCGTGAGACTGATTACTCGATCATCTCGTTTGCGTTCACGGGTGCGCTGCCGGGCGAGAACGTCAAGGCCCCGCCCGAGCGGTCGTATTCACTCAAGACCATCAGCTCGCCCGCCAAGCTCGTGTTGCCCACCGGCGTCTACGAATACGCGCTGCTCGGACCTGGCTTGCAGCAGGACACTCACATTGCACCGATGAAAGGAACGGTGACGGTGAAGATGGGCGGGCAGCCCGAGGTGGTCGTGCCGGCCTCTTTCGCCGGACACTTCCGGGGAGCGTTTGACGACGACAAGAACCACGTGCACGTGATAAGGACGCTCGTCCTCAAACCCGGCCTCACCGAGGGTTGGGCAGACGAGCAATATTCCGCCGAAGGCAAACCCGATCAGTCGATTACCAACGTGCCCCTCGCCGAAATCGTGCTGAATTCTGCCGGCGTCTTGCAGGCCCACATCCGCTACGCGGGCTACCGTAACCCGGATGTACACAATTACGACGAGGTGCTCGAACTGAGCCATACGCCATCGGGAGGAGTCACGATGACTGGCGGGCGCGAAATGATGCCGAATGACCCCGTGATGCGTTCCGAACTCGAAAAGAGGCTCCAGGGCAGGCAGCCGCTGGGCAATCGGCCCGGAGCCACGGAGATGCGACCTGTTGACTGAGCAGCATTTGTTACGAAAATTAGGAGCGAGGTCGTAATTTTCAGGCTGATCGGTTTTTTTGTTTGACTGGCCATATAAAATCCGCCAAACAGCGTTCGTTCAATGGATTGCTCGCCGAGTCAGTCGGATACGCATCGTTGAACGGCAACCATTTCCACCTGAAAAATCCTGTCATGCGACCCACCGAAGTCTCTCGCTCCAAGAATTACCGTTCGAAGTTTAACATTTCTTCCCTTCTCCTCGCGGGAGCTTTGTCCGTCGGCAGCCTTTTCACGGCTGGCGAGGCGTACGCGCTCAGCGGCACGTTGAGCGCGGCGGGCACGACCACCACACCGCGTGATTCCTCCGGTGCTTCGGGGGGCGCGACTCTTATCCGCACCGCGGCCAGCGTGCCGTCCACCGAGTCCCCCAGCTCCCAGGTCACCGGCCCGAGCGAACCTTCCTCCGCTCCCGCGCCGACGACAACGACGCGCACTTCCGGCGGTTCGCGCCGCCGCGCGCAGGAGGAGGAAGGAACGACCCGTCACCGGACGAGCGGCGGCAGCGGAATAAGCACCAAGCGTACCTCGCACCAGGGCGGCAAGTCCGTGGTGGAAAGCAAGGACAACAAAACGGTCGCTCCGGTCTCGACCGCGCCTGACCGCGTGCATTTTTCTTTGTCTGGTGGTTTCGAGTCGCGGTACATCTATCACGGCCTGGACATCATCTCGTTCAACTCGAAACTTCTTACCTACCGCTTCACGCCGGGCACCCGTTCCGGGGCGGTAGATCCGGCTCTAGATTTCCAAAAGGACAACAGCAGCTCGGCGATCACGTACGAGAACGCGGACGTTGCTTTCAAGGGATTCCATCTGGGGGTCGGCTATGTGCGTGCCATCAGCGCAACCTATCCGTTTTTCCAGCAGTCCCGTGACCCCATCATCGCCGCCAACTTCTCGGTGCCGGACCAGGATGCCGTTCCCGGCAATCACCGCCGCTTCTATCAGGAAGTGGATGTGAACGCGGACTACACGGTCTCCATCGTCGCCAACATCCTTGATGCCACGGTCGGCTATAACTCGTATTTCTTCGCCTACCACGATTTCAAAGGCGCGAGCTACCAGGGCGAGTTGTTCGGACGGTTGGCTTACAAGCAGTTGAAGTACGTGGTGCCGAGTTTCACGTTTTACCGGTACGTGTCAAATTACAATATCAACAGCGCGGCTGGTAATCTCAACGGCAGCTACGCGGAGTTCCGCCTCGACGGTTCGGTGCCGGTGTACACCAACAACCTTTTCTCGGTGGCCCTCGCACCCTACGCCGCCGCCGGGTATAACATCAGCTACTTGAAATACGGCGACAACAACGTTGGCGGCTGGAACGACCTGGAGCTGGGGATCAAAGTGCCCACGACCCTTGGCAAGCACTTCACGGTCACGCCCTACGGCAACTACGGGCTGGACCTTTCCAGCAACAACCAAGCCATCAACAACTTCACCGGCAACGGCTATGGTGAGCGCACCCACTTCTGGGGCGGTGTGACGGTGGCGTACAGCTTCTGAGTTGTTTTCGCAACGTCCGCACCGTTCCGAAAGTTTTTCCGTCGTCCTTCTGCAAACACCGCCGGTCGAACCGTTCCACTGGCTCCCGTCGTCGTTCCATGCCGGCGGCGGCCTGACCTTCTATCATCCGAACAAACGCTTATGTTGATTCCTTCCCGAAAACTCGGCCTCCTCACAGCGGCGGTGGCCCTCTCGCTGCCGCTCTTCGCTCTGCCCGCTCCGCACGCCATGGGGCAGGACGACAAGCCCAACACCGAGAAGAGCAAGACCAACGAGGCGCCGCCCTTTGACCGCAAGTCTGCCGTCGACGGCGGCCTCGGGATGCCGACGCCTTACGACAAGTTCATCGCGCTCGACCAGGCGCTCGGCAAAACGGCCGTCAACTGGAAGCAATATTTCTCCAAGACGAAGGTGGACGTGGACGTGGACGAGATCGGCGAAACGAAGGTGGCCCTGCCCACGCTGCTCGGCTTCCGCATCTCCGACGGGGTCATGGCCATCAAAGCGCACGACGCCGAGTTGCTCAACAAATGTGCGTCCGACATTGAGGCGATGGCCAAGAAGCTCGGCGTCGGCGACGGCGAACTCGGCCGGGCCAAGAAAATCCGCTCCACGGCCAACGCCGGCGAATGGCTGAAGGTGTTCATGGAACTCGGCTTTTTGCAGCAGGACATCATGAAGACGCTCGACCGCAGCGAGAACAAGGCGCAAGGCACCCTCGTCATCGTGGCGGGTTGGTTGCAGGGCGCGCGCTATGTCACCAGCGTGATCAAGGACAATTATTCGCCGACAAACTCCAACTTCCTGCGCGAGCCCATGCTGGTGGATGCGCTGGTCGCCAAGCTGAAAACCCTGCCCGACGACACGAAGAGTTCTCCGGTGGTCGACAAGATGCTTTCCTCGCTCCAGGAGATCAAAGGCATCGTTGACATCAAGATGGACGGCTCGATCCCGGCCGAGAAAGTCGACCGGATGAAAGTCCTGGCCACCGAAGTAGTGACTGCGGCCCTGGCCGCTTCGAAAAAATAACAAACTCCGAATCCTGAACCGTTCCCGCGATATGAAGAAGCCCTTTCTCAAAGCTCTTGTCCCGCTCGTCGCCGCGGCCCTGCTGGGCTTCGTGCTGCCCGCCGCCAAGGCCGATCCCGCCAAGGCGGAAGACGACGCCTACCGGATGGCCGTGACCTATGCCGCCCGCGGTTTCCTGATGGCACCGACCAACAACAGCGGCGTCGGCGGCAGTGGCTACACCGTCCGCTTCCTCGTGCCGGTAAGCAAAGGCGTCGACTACGTGTTCTTGTGCGGCATGGATGCGATGGTCGAGCGTTCCGGCATCTACGTCTACGACGAGGTCGGCGACCTGATCCTCGACGATCGCCGCGGCATGAAGCGTTCCGGCGTGATGTTCCGCTCCAGCTACAACGGCACCGTGCAGGTGTACGTCAACATTTCCCGCGCGAGCGGAATGGGGGCTTACTCGGTGCTCGTCGGTCGCCGCGGCGAGGAGAAGCACACCGAGAACACCGAAGGCTGACCTGATCCGCTTTCGTCACTTCAATACCCGGCCCTTTCCACCTCCATTACTCAACCCAAAGAAAAACCAACCATGAAGAAACTGCTCCTCTTGACGGCGGTTGCCGCCTCTTTCTCTCTCGCCGCGTGCAGCGACGATAAACCTACCGTGGTCCACGAGACGCACGTCGTGCACCATCACCATTCGTCCGGCGAAAACGTGAGCGCCCCCGCGAGCAACAACCCGGATAATTTCCAGGCGGTTGAGCGGCCGGCGTCGTACTCGCGCTGATTGGTTTGACGTTCGGTCCGCTTCGGATTGCCATGTTTGCAAACCGCGCAGGCTGCCGTTATTTTCCCGGTGTTGCCTATGAGTTTTTCCAGCTTCGGGTTTCGAGGGAAAAGTTTTCGGTGCGCCGCCGCCATCGTAGCGGCGGTTTCGTTGGCCGGTTGCTCGGAAGACCCCGGCTTGCAGGAACGGTTGAATCGTCTGCAAGCAGAGATGCAGGAAAAGGACAGGCAGCTCCAGGAAGCGCAATCCACGCTTGAAAAAACCCGGTCGGAGTTGAAATCCGCCCGCGCGTCAGGCGGCGCCACCAAACCCGCACCGGCTGATCCCCCTTCATCGACGCCGGGTGCCACGCCGCAGTTCCTTTCCAAAGAACAGGTCGAGGAAAGCTACGCCGCCGCCAGCAAGGCCATGCAAAAGCGGGTGGGCAGCGAACTCCGGAACTACTCGGTCGAGAATTGCACGCAGTTCCCGGTCGCAATGCCGTCGGACGAGTATCCGTATCATTCCAAGGTCGCGCTCTCGATCCGATCCGACAGCGGACATTCCTACCGGCTCGAATTTCCAGTCAGTGCCGATGTGACCGGCAAGTGGACGTTTCCCACCTCGGTCGACATCGCCGGCGCGCTGGCTGACAGCCGCCAGCAGGACCAGAACACCAGCACGGCCGGCAATCCGCCGTCTGCATCGACCGCTGCTCCCAAGGTAGCCCAGTATAATGCGACGCCGGCCCCAACTTCCCGGCCGTCCATGCAAACGAACCCGCAGATGGTCCCGGGACAGGCGGCGACGGAAACCCGGGTGATCGACTGGGGCGGAAGCCATTCGCCGAGCAGTTCACGGCCCGGCCAGACGCCCGTTCCAGCGAGCAGCGTGACTCCCGTGCAGCCCACCCCTCCGGTCCGCGAGGTCCAGCAACCGACGCCGCAGGGAAGCCGCGCCCCTGCGCAGACGATGCAGGCGGACAAGGACGTTACCATCCATTGGTAGCGGCCGATCCGTGCACCGGGGCACTCCCAAGGATGCCGGCCAACACACAGGCCAGCCCGCAAAACGGCACGAGGTAAGCCCCTCCTTGGAGCGCACTGTGCGCGACCATCTGGTGCGCCATCTGCGCGAGGTTGCCGCCGTCGAGGCTCATCGCTTCGCGCAGGGCTTGGTACAAGTCGATGCCGGTCGCTGCAAGCAAGCCAACCAGCAAGCCGGCGGCGAGCAGCACCACCCGGAAGCAACGGGCGAGGCTGAAAACCGCCACGATCGTGGCGGCGGCGATGCACGCATAAACACGCGCGCGGCTGTAATCGAAGAAGCCGATGGACCCCAGGCCCCCCAGGGTGGCGAGCGGGAGCCACATGCCTCCGATCACCCCCGCGCCGCCGACGGCTCCCAGCACGGAGGCGGTCAAAACCTTCCGCTTTGTGGATGCCAGCTTGGCCAGCGCAGACGTGTCACTCATGGCGGTGCGGCTTCTGTGATGCGTGCGCGACGGGACCGTTCATTTGCCGGTTTGTTTCGATTGCAGGCCAAACAGGATCACGAGGTAGCAACCGACCGCCCACGCCACGAGCGTCAGCAGGGAAACCTGGGCGGGGAGCAGGAAGCGAAACACCGTCCCCTTGGTGTAGCGGACATCGTAGCGGTTGCTGGTGGTATCGCGGTACTCGATCCGGAAATCGCTGTCGCCCTTTTCAACCCGCGTGCCGTCCTGTTTGTGCTGCCCCACCCTTTCCGGATATACGATGAGGTTCTGCCAAGACGTGTTGAACAACGAAATCTTGTCGTACTGCTGCGAACGTGCCCGGCCGCCTTCTTCCCACTCGATCTTTTCCCTGCTTCCGTCCGAGGTCAGAAAGAGCGGGACCTTGGTCCGGTTGGTCAGGAACGGGGTCGCCTGACCGTAGATGTTGGACACATCCATGATCCGCTGCGCGGAAAAGCTCGGCACCAGATGGCTGAACCGGTACACCGCCATGGACATTTCCGGGACGGTGATCACGAAGCCGCCAAAGAGAATCTGAGGAATCAAAATCAGAGGCACCCACATCACCGCCTGCGTCGAACTGCGCACCAGCGCGGAGATGGTCAAGCCGAGCGCGACACCGACCAGGGCGGCGGCGAGCACCGCCAGAACCTTGAGGCCCAGGGTGGTGGTGAAGACATTAAACAAACTCAATCCCGGGATCATCCGCGGCTTGCCGTCGGCGCCCTTGATCGGCGTGCCGTCGTCGAACTTTTCCGTCTGCCCGCCGGAGTCGAGGATGTTGTCCGTGAGATAAAAGAAGCTCGCCAAGGTGGAGGTTAGGCTTGTCACCGCCGCGCTGGGCTTCGGGGGATCGGCCGGCTCACTGGGAGTCGCCGAGGGCGGCGTCTTGGCTGACGACGCGTCTTTCGCGCTCGACACGACTTCGAAGTCGCCGGCGTTGTCCGCCGCGGCCTGGCTGGCGGGCGACATCGAGGCAAAACGTTCCTCCAGTCGGAAGGCAAAGAGGTTCCGGTCGAAGTCGTTCTTCTGAAAAAAGTGGGCGGTGAGGAAAATCGTGGCGAACAGCAGGATGGCCTGCACAACCGTCAGCAGCGAGAGAAAGGCCAGCTTGCTCTGGAGATAGACGTTGAGCCCGAGACCGCAGACGCGCTCGCGCCGGAAGATAGGGAGTTCGCCGATGATCTGTTGCGCGCCGTTGCTGCACCCGAACCACAAAGTCGCCACGACGCATAGGAACATGCGCAAGCCGGCATTTTCCGCGACCCAACCGACCATCCCGCCGATGGCGAGCGCCTGCGCGAACAGAAACACGAGGTTGAGCGGATCGGCGAGCAGCACCTTCCACTGGCGGGCAAACAGGATGCGCAACGTTTGCAGGTAGCCGACGTGCTGCCGCCTCGAAGGGCCGGTCGAGCTCTCGGAGACGGGGGGCGGCGGCGAGGCGGACAACGTGCGCTGCCCGTACGGCGAGTTCAGGAATTCCTGTTCCCACTCCTCGGCCGTCTTGGATGGATCGGCGAGCAGGCTGTAAACTTTTTCCAGCGGCGCTTTGTCGAATCCCTGCGTGTCCGCGGAGCCGCGCGAGAGGAAATGCTGCCTCGCTTCGTCCGCCGTGCCGATGAAGATCAGCCGGCCGCCGTGAATGAAGATGAGCCGGTCGAAAAGGTACGCCTTCTGGAGAACGTGCGTGGTGCACATCACCGTCAGGTTGGTCAGGCGCAGGGATTGCAGCAGCGCCATCAGGTCGGCTTCCGTGGCCGGATCGAGGCCCGACGAAGGCTCGTCGAGGAAGAGCACCGACGGCTTGGCGAGCAGTTCGATGGCCACGCTGACGCGCTTGCGCTGACCGCCGGAGAGACGGGAAATGCGTTTGCCGCGGTGTTCCTTGAGCGACAGCCGCTCGATGACGCGGTCCACGAGAGCGTCGATCTGCGCGGCCGGCAGGTTGAGCCGCAGACGCGCGCTGTAGGTGATGGCCTCCGTGACCGTCAGTTCCAGGTGGACGATGTCATCCTGCGGTACGAAACCGACCCCGGCGGCGTTGACCTGTTCGCGGCTGGTCAATGGGATGCCACTGATGAGCACTTCCCCCGAACTGGCGGGATTCACGCCGCAGAGTGCGTTGAGCAGCGTCGATTTGCCCTGGCCGCTGCCTCCGAGGATGCCGACGAACTCCCCGCGCTGGATTTCCAGGTTGATGTTCTGGAGGATGCGGAAGGGCCGGCCGTCCTTCTGCACCTCGACGACGAGATTGTGCGCGGTGACGCGTCCGAGGTTCGCCTGGTCCACCCGGATGATCGAGTGCCCGGTGAACTCGAAAAAATAGTCGCCGATGCGGAAACGGTCGCCGTAGACGAGGAGTTCGCGGCTGAAGAACTTGCCGTTTAGTTCGGTGCCGGCGCGGCTTTTGTCGACGAGGAAGAAGTTCGAGCCTTCCTTTTCGACGACGGCGTGGATCTTCGAGATGGCGGAATCTTCGGGGTCGAGTTCCAGGCGGAAACCGCCGTCCGCCTCGGTGGCCTCGCCGCGTCCGAGGACCACGGGCACACGGTCGAGAGGGAACTCCGTGACCACGCTGCCCCGGCAGACGGGGGCCTCGGGTTCGCGGTAGAACTGGAGCGTGGCTCCGGGCAGCTCGACGGTGTCGAGGTTGTTGAGCGCGATCGAGGCCCCCGGCGCGAGCGGACGGCTGTTGACGGCCATCTCCGCCTGCGGAACCGCCGCGCGGGAGAGCATCCAGGTTACCCGCTGCTGGTTCCAGAAAATGACGGCGTGCTCGGCGAGGAGGCTGGAATCATGGCTGCGCAACGGGATGGAAACCTGCGCCGAAGTGCCGAGGACGATGCGTTCCTTGGGCAGCTCGGCCGAGCGCTGGCCTTCGTCGTCGTTGATGATCAGCGTGGATTTCATGTCCGGGGCAAAAGTAGGCGTTTTGTACTACGCCCGTGCGAGTTGGGCAAGAGGAATGCAAGCCGGATTTCAGCCGCAAGCGGAGCAGACACGCTCCGAGGAACGGGGAACCCGGCGATCGTTGCAACGCCAAGGCGGTTCACGGGCATCCACTTTCGCTGGAGGCAAAAGGTAGTGTTGCGTAACTACCTGCAAAGGAGAGTGCTCGGGGGGGGACTTGAACCCCCATGCCTTGCGGCATACGCCCCTCAAACGTACGTGTCTGCCATTTCACCACCCGAGCAATGAGATGCGTGGCAGCGTTACCTCTACCACGACGCGATGCTCAGGCAAGCGATCTTTGTACGCGAGGGCTGTTGCGTCCATTAAAAATTTGCGGGCAAAGCGTCCGGAGGTTTTTATGGTGCGGGGTCTGCTTTCCAGGTTGCATGGCTTCCTTCAACCCTCGTAAGATTGCGGTCGTGGCCGGACCATCGCTCGACAAATCATTCGCTTGGGTCAAAGCCGATCTGCACCTCCACACGGCTGAAGACCCGCTCGACGAGGTCGATTACACCGCTTTGGAACTCCTCGAACGCGCCGCGTCGCTCGGGTTCGGCGTCCTGGCGGTCACCCTCCACGACAAGGTTTTCGACGACGAACGTGCCTTCGCCCGGGCACGCGAACTCGGCATCCTGCTCCTCTCCGCCGCCGAGTTGCGCATCCAGGGAGCGGACACGGTTCTGCTCAACATCACCGCGCAGGAGGCGGCCGGCATCAAAACCTTTGCCGACCTGCGGCGGCTGCGGGCGGCACGCGGTGATTCGCTCCTGGTCTTCGCCCCGCATCCCTTTTACCGGTTCGGCAGTTCCATCGGGTCGCGCATCGAGAGTTGCCTCGATTGTTTCGACGCCATCGAGTTCTGCCATTTCCACGTCCCGGTTTTCGACCCCAACGCCGCCGCCGCCCGCCTTGCCAAACGCAACGGAAAGCCCTTGCTGGCGACCTCGGACGCGCACCGGCGGCAGTTTTTCGGCGAGAACTATTCGCTCCTCGGACTTCCCTCGGACCAGCCGCCCACGGTGGAAAGCGTGTTCAGCGCCATCCGCGCCGACCGCATCCATCGGGTGAGTCCCACGGGTGGGCTGCCGCGGCTGGTGGCGATGCTGCTGTTTCTCTTTGTGGTCCATCCGATCCTGGTGCGACTGCCTGGATCGAAACGCGTGCGCGCCCGCAAGGGTGGCGTCGCTGGCTCCCGGACGCATGAACCCTCCGGCGAGGACGCCGTCCCCGTCTGAGCCTGACTCCTTTATGAAAGTTCGTTTGCGCCACCTCGGATTGTCGAGCGTCGTTGCGGTCGCCATGCTCGGCGCGTCGTGCAAAACCACTCCCGACGACGATAAACCCAAAACCGCGGCCACCACCGCCGTCAAACCGAAAAAGATCGTCACCACCATGCGTGACGAAAACGGAGACGTCGCGTTTCAGTCTTTCATCAGCCGGCTGCGCCAAGCGGTGGCAGCGAAGGACACCACCGTCATCGCCGGGATGATGACGACGAACTTCGGCTACCACATCAATCCCGACCGCGAGGGCGAGGGCGTGTTCGCCTATTGGGACCAGAACAACATCTGGCCCGAACTGCAACTCGTCATCCGCGAGCGGTTCGTGCCGTTCGGAGACGGGCGGGACGGCTTCATGGTGGCACCAGCCGAGTTTACCGCGGCGGACAACTACACGGGCTATCGCGCGGGCATCCAACTCGTGAACGGGAGCTGGAAGTTCTCGTACTTCGTCAACGGTTCGGACGCCGGCGGAACCTAGCCGGCCGTCGGCCCGGATCAGGGCTGGAGCACCGCGTCGATAGAATGGAGGACGCCGTTGCTCGCCTCCAGATCGCTGCCGAGAATTTTTGCGTCGTCCACCTCGATGACCTTGCCGTCCGGCGTCACGTCCACGTCGATCTCCGTGCCTTCGAGCGTTTTGACCTCGTCGGTCTTCGCAAGATCGGCCGCCGTCAGCTTGGTCGCCGACAAGTGGTAGGACACCAGGGCGACGAGCTTGGCCTTGTTTTCTGGCTTGAGGAGTTCATCCAACTTGCCCGAGGGCAGCTTTGAAAAAGCGGTGTCGGTCGGCGCAAACACCGTGTAAGTGCCGGGCTGCTGCAAGGTGGCGGTGAGGCCGGCTGCTTCTACGACTTTCAGGAACGTGGTGAAACTTCCTGCGGATTTCGCCACAGCGACGAGGTCTTCCTTCGCCGTCGGCGCGACGGTTGGACTGGCCGAAGCGGCATGTTTGGAAGATTCTTCCTGGGCGCTGGCTGAACGGATCGGCGCGAGACTCGCAAACAGGGCGACGGCCACCACGACGGGAAAATTGGCGGCGGAGCGAGAGACTTTATCCATAGAACTGGTGGACCTTTGCCCGGGAACACGCACAAAACAACGTTTTCTGTTGTTCGGACTTCGCGCCAACGTTGGACGGATGAGAACCCGCCGACAATTTGCAAGCCCGCCTGCCCATGGTAGTTTGCCCTTCCCCATGCCCGGACCGGTTTCGTGTATCTCGCTGCGTCAGCTTTGCCTCGGACTTCTCACCGCCGGCGCTCTGACCGCCTGCTCCGGGACGAACCGCGCGCTGACCTTGCCCAAGCAGGCCGGACCCGTGCCGGTCAGCGCCCAGCGCCAGCCGACCGCCGCCGAACAGGCTTACTGGGACCAACTGGCTCCCGCAAGGGTCATCTACATCGGCGAAACGCACAACAGCAACTCCGACCACGAGTACGAGTGGGACGTGTTGAAGGGACTCAAGGCACGCGGGACGCGCTGCACCGTGGCCTGGGAGATGTTCGACGAAACCCAGCAAGGGCTGCTCGACCAGTGGGCTGCCCGGCAGATCAGCACCGACACGCTCCTGCAGAAGACGGATTTCCAAATGCACTGGGGCACGCTGTCGGTCCTATACGAGAAAATCTTGCGTTGGAGTCTGGCCGAGGGCGTGCCGAGTCTCGCGCTCAACGCCCCGGCCGCGATGAGCCACAAGCTCGCCACCGGGCAGGCGCTCGACGCCAACGAGAAGGCTATGTTGCCGAGCGGGTTCCATCCGCTGCCGGGCGGGTACGAACACTTCAACGAGCAGATGGCGGGCAGCCCGCACACCGGGGCCGACACGCGTAATTTCTTCCAGGCGCAGCTCCTCTGGGAACAAACGATGGCAACCCGCATCGTCGACTACCTCGCGGCGCACCCGGACCAAAAGCTCGTCGTGCTCCTCGGGCGCGGGCATGTGGAGGACGGCTTCGGCGTGCCCGCTTTCGTGACGCAGAAGACGGATGCCCGGCAGATCATCATTTATCCAGGCGGTCCCGCGGCTGCCGCCGAGGGCGGGGCGCATCTTGCCAGGGTCGCCCGGCGTCCGCGGCCCGGAATTTTGTAGGCGGGACGGCCGGGCCGGGAGAGACGGACGATGCCTTCTCAATTGCTGATGCGCTTCATCGACCCTACGGAAAACGACGGCGAAAGCTGGCAAGGCTTGTTGCTCGCGGCGCACCCAAGCCTGAAGGATCCGAACTTCCGCCGCAGCGTGCTGTTTCTTTCCACGCATGAGTCGGAGGTCGGCGCGTTTGGTTTCGTCCTGAATCGGCCGTTGGGTAAGACGGCAGCTGAACTGCTGCCCGAGCACGAGCAGGCCGAACTGCTCCGCGACATCCCGGTGTTCCTCGGCGGCCCGGTCGGCCACGACCAGTTGAGCTTCGCCCGGGTGGAACTTGGCGCGGACTCGGCTGAACATCGCTTCCAGACCAATCTTTCCCTCTTCGAGGTGGCCGAACTCAGCGCCGACAGTCCAGGCAGCGTCCGCGCATTCGTGGGCTACTCCGGCTGGTCCGCGGGACAACTGGAAGGCGAGTTGGAGCAGAAAGCCTGGGTGCTCGTCAAGGCGGAGGGCCAGGCGGTCACGCCGCTCGCGCACGAACGCGTCTGGTACAAAATCATGAACGCGCTCGGCCCCGTCTACAAGCTGCTGGCCGCCGTGCCGGACGACATTTCGTTGAACTGACCTGTGGGCGGCGTAGTGTGATCGCCATGAAGATCGGCGTCCCCAAAGAGGTCAAACAACAGGAAAACCGCGTGTCGCTGCTGCCTTCGGCCGCGTACCAGCTCAAGAAACGCGGCCACCAGGTGTTGGTCGAGATGGGTGCGGGGGTGGGTTCCGGCTACCGCGACGCGGACTACGAGCAGGCCGGGGCGACCATGATCAAAGACCACGCGTCGGTGTTCGAGGAGGCTGACCTCATCATCAAGGTCAAGGAGCCTCTGCCCGAGGAATATCCACTTTTGCGCAAGGGCCAGTTGCTGTTCACCTACCTGCACCTCGCGGCGAACCGCAAGCTGACCGACGCCTTGGCGGTCAGTGGCGCGACCTGCATCGCGTACGAGACCATCGAGGTCAACCACCGCCTGCCGCTGCTGGAGCCGATGAGCGAGATCGCCGGACGCATGTCGATCATCGTCGGGGGATACTTCCTCGCCAAGCACCAGGGCGGGGGTGGGGTGCTGCTCGGCGGTGTGCCGGGGGTGCTGCCGGGCAAAGTCGTCGTGTTGGGCGGCGGCAGTTCGGGGGTCAACGCCGCACGGATGGCGACCGGCCTCGGCGCGGACGTGACCATCCTCGAAGTGGACCTGGAACGCATGCGCTTCCTCGACATCACGATGCACACGCACACGCTGTACTCCAACGAGGCCCATCTCGTCAGCCTTTTGCCGACCGTCGATCTGCTCATCGGCGCGGTGCTCGTGCCCGGTGCGCGCGCGCCGAAGCTGATCACGCGCGAGATGTTGAAGCAGATGCGCCCGGGCAGCGTGCTGGTGGACATCGCGGTCGATCAGGGCGGGTGCGCCGAGACCACGCGCCCGACGACCCACCACGATCCCGTGTACGTGGAGGAGGGGGTGACCCACTATTGTGTCGCGAACATGCCCGGTGCGTACGCCCGGACGGCGACGCAGGCATTGACGAACGTGACCGGACGCTACGTCGAACTCCTCGCCGACCAGGGATTGCAGGAGGCGATGGTCCGTCAACCGGCGCTGCTCGGCGGCATCAATTTGTACGAAGGCAAGATCACCTGCCGCGCCGTGGCGGAGGCGCACGGGTTGGACTACCACGATCCTAAAACGCTGCTCGCGGGCTGATGAGGCCGCGCGGTGCCGCCCGGCCGGAGGACGCCTACCATCATTACGTTTACGTGGTGCTGCTCGACCCGAAGGTAGCCCAGCATTCCTCCGTGTTGCGCGTCAACCCGAAACGTGATCCTGCCAAGCCGTGCGTGTACGTCGGAATGACGGGGCTTAATCCCGTCGAGCGGTTCGCCAACCACAAACGCGGCTACAAGGCGGCTTGGACCGTGACGCGCTACGGCATCCGGCTGCTGCCGGAGATGTACGAATGCTTCAACCCGATGCCGTTCGAGGCGGCGGAGGAGATGGAGCAGGGCTTGGCCGAAGATTTGCGCGCGGAGGGTTACACCGTCACCGGTGGCAAATGAAGTGACACGTCTGTCACGGATCAGCGGTTGAAGACCTCGGATTTCCGCGTAGATATTGCTCCTTTCGTCTCATCCCGCCATGCACCAACAACTCGACGAGCCGACCGAGGCGCTCTTCCGCGACTTCGTCCTGTCCACGTACGCACGTTTTCCGCTCAGTCTGGCCCGCGGACGGGGCAGCCGCGTGTGGGACGAGGGCGGCAAGGAATACCTGGATTTCGGCGCGGGCATCGCCGTGTCGTCGCTGGGCCACGCCCACCCGCGCATCATCGAGACGTTGACCCGCCAGGCCGGCACGCTCACGCACACTTCCAACCTGTATTACACCCGGCCGCAGGGTTTGCTGGCCAAGCGGATCGTCGAACTGGTGGGTCACCCCGGGAAGGTTTTTTTTTGCAACAGCGGCGCGGAGGCGAACGAAGGGCTTTTCAAGCTGGCGCGCAAGTTCGGCCACGATGGACGGCCCGGCGGACGTTTCGAGGTGCTGACCTTCCACGATTCGTTCCACGGCCGCACGCTGGCGGGGATCGCCGCCACGGGGCAGGAGAAGGTGAGGAAGGGGTTTGACCCGGTGACGCCCGGCTTCCTCAAGGCGCGCTTCAACGACCTGGCCAGCGTCGAGGCGGCCCTGACCCCGCAGACCGCGGCCATCTTGCTCGAACCCATCCAGGGAGAAATCGGGGTCGTTCCGGCCGACGCGGAGTTTTTGCGCGGGTTGCGCCGTCTGTGCGACGAGCGGGACCTCCTGCTGATGTTCGACGAGATTCAGTGTGGCTTCGGGCGCACCGGTGATTGGTGTGCCTGGAAGTCCCTGGGTTGCGCGGAGATCGTTCCCGATGCGATCGGTTGGGCGAAGGGGATCGCGGCCGGCTTCCCGATGGGGGCTTTCTGGGTGCGCGAGCGAGCGGTGAC
>CAXTOX010000002.1:60635-80125 GCA_964245885.1 uncultured Chthoniobacterales bacterium
GCGGTGGAGCGATCGTCTACTTCGGCCAGACCGGCACCGCGTCGACGCTGCCCGAACGCTTGGGACCCGGCTCGCACGGCACGACCTTCGGAGGCACGCCGCTCGGCTGCGCGGTCAGCCTGGAAACGCTGGCGACCATCGAGGACGAGGGCCTCCTCGCCAACAGCGACGAACGCGGCCGGCAACTGCAATCCCGGCTGCAAGCGATGGGAAGCGCCGCCGTCAAGGCGGTGCGCGGCGTCGGGCTGATGATCGCGGTTGAACTTGATCCCGACACGATCGCCGGGATGCCGGGTTTTCGGAGTGACGCCGACCGCGCGCCGAGTCTGCGGCTCGTAGACGCTTGCCAGGAAGCCGGGCTGTTGCTCGTGCCCTCCGGCGTGAACTGCGTGCGGTGGCTGCCGCCGCTGAACGTCTCAGCCGACGACATCGAACGGGCCGCCGATACTTTCGGCGTTGTCCTCCGCCGGATGGAAACTGCGTCCGCTTCGTAAGCCGTGAAGAACCTCCTTTCCATTGAGTCGCTGACCCGCGACGAAATCCTACGCATCATCGCTTTGGGAGGCGAGATGAAGGCGACCCGCGGCCGGCACGCCGCGCACCCGCTTCGCCATCGCTGCTGGGGGATGATTTTTAACAAGTCGTCCACGCGCACGCGCGTCAGCTTCGAGGTCGGCATCCGCGAACTCGGCGGCGACGCGCTCTTCTTCAACGGGAACGACCTCCAACTCGGCAGCCGGGGCGAACCCATCGAAGACACCGCCCGCGTGTTGGGGCGGATGCTCCACGGAGCCGTGATCCGCACCTACGCGCAGTCCGACCTGGAGGCGTTCGCCGCGGCCAGCGGGCTTCCGACGGTCAATGCCCTCACGGACGCCGAGCACCCGTGCCAGATCCTCACGGACCTCTTCACAATCCAGGAACGGCTCGGTGACTGGCGTGGAAAAACCGTCTGTTACCTCGGGGACGGCGCGTGCAACGTCCCGGTTTCGTGGCTGTGGGCGGCGGCGCGGCTGGGAGACTTTCGCCTGGTGATCGGCGCGCCGAAGAAATACCAGCCGTCCGCCGAGCTGTTGGCACGCCTCGGACCAAGTGCGAACGTCCACTGCCAGGAAGACCCGGCGGCAGCAGCGGAGGGGGCCGACGTGCTCTACACCGACGTTTGGGTCAGCATGGGCATGGAAGCGGAATCCGCCGAGCGTCTGCAAGACCTGCGCGGCTACGGGATCGACGCGGCGCTGGTCGCCCGTGCGAACCCCGGTGCGCTCGTCATGCATTGCCTGCCGGCCTACCGCGGCAAGGAGATCACGGCCGAAGTGCTGGAGGCCAAGGCGGACACAATCTTCACGCAGGCAGAGAACCGGTTGCACGTCCAGAAGGCGATCCTGAGCCTGCTGGCGGGGTGAATTGCGACGGCGAGGAAAAGGGGGTTGCGGTGCGTCGGAGAGCCACTAGATTGGCCGCTCTCCCGCTGCAGCCACCCCCCGAACCCCTCTTTGCCCCCCGTTATGTTCCTTGGTGATTTCCTGTTGAACTCCGGCATCTGGATCTCGCTTCTGTTCGCCGCCGTCGCCCTCGGCTGTGCATTTTACCTGATCAAACTGATCCTGGCGGCCCCGGCGGGTGACGGACGGATGAAACAGGTGGCGGCTGCCATCGAGGAAGGTGCGAAGGCCTATCTGAGCCGGCAAGTGCTTAGCATCGGCATCATCGCGGTGGTGATCTTCATCCTCACGGTGGTGTTCAAGGGCTGGCCGACAGCCATCGGGTTCCTGATCGGCGCGGTTTGTTCGCTGGCGGCCGGGTTTATCGGCATGCGCATCGCGGTCCTGGCGAACGTCCGGACGGCACAGGCCGCCAGTTCGAACCGGCACGCGGCGCTCTGCATGGCGTTCAACGGCGGGGCGGTCACCGGGTTGCTCGTCGTCGGGTTGGCGCTGCTCTCGGTGGGAATTTTCTACCTGGTGGCGCTGCACTTCTTCAAGGATCAGCAGGCGGCGATCGGCAGCCTCATCGGCCTGGCGCTCGGGTCGAGCCTGATCAGCGTTTTCGCCCGGCTGGGCGGCGGCATTTACACGAAGGCCGCCGACGTGGGCGCGGACCTGGTCGGCAAGATCGAGAGCCACCTGGACGAGGATGACCCGCGCAACCCGGCCACCATCGCGGACAACGTCGGCGACAACGTCGGCGACTGCGCGGGCATGGCGGCCGACGTGTTCGAGACCTACGCGGTGAGCTTGATTGGCGCGGTGCTGATCGGCTCCCTGACCCTGCCCGGCGAGGGCGCAGCGATTGTTTATCCATTCCTGCTCGGCGGGGTGTCGGTGCTCGGAGCGGTGCTCGGCATCTTCCTGGTGAACGTCCGCAAGATTTCTCCTGGCCGCGTGCTGCTGGAAGCCGTGGCGGTCAACGCGGTTCTATCGGCGATTCTCTATCTGCCGATCACGTATTCGCTGTTCCCGAAGCCGATCGTGACCGGGTCGTTTACGTACACCTGGGGCGGGATCTACCTCGCATCGCTCGTTGGCATCGTGCTCACGGCAGCGGTGGTGCTGATCACGAACTACTACACTTCCACCAGCTTCTCGCCCGTTCGCAAGATCGCGCTCGCCAGCGAGACCGGCCATGCCACGAACATCATCGCCGGACTTGCCACCGGACAACGGGCGACGGCGTTGCCGGTCGTCTGCATCGGGATCGCCATTCTTTTGAGTTACTACGCGGGTGAATTCTACGGTATCGCGGTGGCGGTGATGAGCATGTTGTCCCTCGCGGGCATCATCATCTCGCTCGACGCCTTCGGTCCGATCACCGACAACGCCGGCGGCGTGGCGGTGATGAGTGATCTGCCGCACAGCGTGCGCGAGGTTACCGATGAACTCGACGCGGTCGGCAACACGATGAAGGCGGTCACCAAGGGCTACGCCATCGCTTCGGCGGGCCTCGCGGCGCTGGTGTTGTTCCGTTCGTACGTTGAGGAGTTGCAACTCCACCTCATCAAACACTTGGACGGGGCGGCTCTCGTCAACGCCACCCAGTTCGTCCTGAGCGACCCGCGCGTGGTGGTCGGACTGTTCATCGGCGGCGCGTTGCCGTTCCTGTTCTCGGCCTTCAGCATGGACGCGGTCGGCAACGCGGCCGGTGCGGTCGTGCGGGAAGTCCGCCGTCAACTTCAAGCCAAGCCCGGCATCCTCAAGGGCGAGGATAAACCTGAGTACGGGACGTGCGTGGACATCGTCACCAAAGCCGCGCTCAGGCAGATGATCGTCCCGGCCTTGCTGCCGGTGGTCGTCGTGATCCTCGTGGCGCGAATCCATGCCCTCGGGCATCTGGCACTAGGCGGGATGCTGCTGGGCACGATTGTCACCGGCCTCTTTTTGGCGATCTCGATGACCGGCAGCGGCGGCGCGTGGGACAACGCCAAGAAGTACATCGAGGAAGGGAACCACGGTGGCAAAGGTTCGTTGGCGCACGCCGCCAGCGTGACGGGCGACACGGTGGGTGATCCTTACAAGGATACCGCTGGGCCCGCGATCAATCCGATGATCAAGGTCGTCAACATCGTGGCGATTCTGATTATCCCGTTGTTCTTCTAGTCAAGGTAGGGTTGCTTCTCCGAGGTAATCCTAGATTCCTGGCAAGGACACCCATCTGCGGAAGCGACGGGCATCCAATCGAAATTTGGATTGCCTCGGATAGGCAACCCTACCTTGAAGGACGCCGCTACTTCTTGACCGCCGGCTCGCCCGCCAGAATGGCGGCGTACGCAGCCACCTCGGCGCGTGGCAGCGTCATCGACGCGTTCGGCTCGCCCGCCGTCATCGTGTCGTAACGAAGCACATCCGGCGACCCGACCACGAAGCGGATTTCGCCGCCGTACTTGATGTCGCCGACTTTGCCGACCTCGGCGTTCGCCGGTGCTCCCGCGAGGAACTTGGCGAAGGTCTCGTGCAGGTAGGCATCCAATTGCGCGACAGTTTTGTACTTGCCCGTGTTCACCGTGAAGTAGCGCGTCGTCGATCCGTCCGCCGTGGTGACCTTGGAGGTGAAACGCACCCGCTGGCTCTTCAGCTTTGAATCCGGCGGCTGCGTCGCCTTGACGGTGTAGGTAGCGCCGTTCATCTCACGGGTGCCGAGATCGTAGTCGAAGGTCTCGGGCGCAACGGCGGCCGCGGGCGAGGCGGCCGTGAGCTGCGCGCGCAACGCCGGAGTGTGGCTCAAGGCCATGGCCATCACGGCCAAGGCACCGATGCGAAAAGAGGATGGGCGGGTGATCATCGTGTTTTAAGTTACCGTTTAGTTCCTGTCGGACAAGTCATTCCCGGTCTGACGCCTTGAGGCCAGCTTGTATTCGAGGCCGTCGATCAACGCCAGCCAGCTTGCTTCGATGATGTTGCCGCTGACCCCCACCGTGCTCCAGGCCTCGTGGCCGTCGCTGCTGACGATCAACACGCGCGTGCGCGCCGCCGTCGCCTGATGGCTGTCGATGATCCGCACCTTGTAGTCCTGGAGGGCGATCTCATCGATGGCTGAGTAAAAGGGACGCAACGCCTTGCGCACGGCGGCGTCGAGGGCGTTCACGGGGCCGTCGCCTTCGGCCACGGTGTACTCGTGGACCTCGCCCACGCGCAGCTTCACCGTCGCCTCGCACGTCTCGTACAGCCGGTTGCCGGTGCGCCGGTAGTTGCAATGGTACTCCTGGAGGGTGAAAAGCGGTTGGTGCAGTCCGAGCCGCCGGCGCACGAGCAACTCGAAGCTCGCCTCGGCCGCCTCGAACTCGTAGCCGTCCTTCTCCAAACGCTTGATCTCGGCGAGCACCGCCGTCACTTCCGGGCTGCCCTTGTCCAATTCTAGGCCGAACCCGCGCGCCTTCGCCAGCACGTTGCTCTGCCCCGACAACTCGGAGACCAGGATGTGCTGCCGGTTACCGACCGCCTCCGGCGCGATGTGCTCGTAGCTGCGGGCGAGTTTTTGCACGGCATGGACGTGCACGCCGCCCTTGTGCGCGAACGCCGTCGAGCCGACGAACGGCGCGCGCGGATCGTGCGGGCAGTTGGCCAGTTCGTCGACGAAAAATGAGAGTTCCGTCAACTCGGCAAGGTTCTCGACCACGGGCAAACCCATTTTGGCTTGCAAGCAGGGAATCAGCGTCGTGAGGTTGCAGTTGCCGGTGCGTTCGCCGTAGCCGTTGATCGTGCCCTGCACCTGCACAGCCCCGACCCGCACTGCGGCCAAGGCGTTGGCGACCCCGAGGCCGCAGTCGTTGTGGGTGTGAATGCCCAGCGGGGTGGGGGAAAGGTGACCAGCGGCGGCGCGGAAGATCGTCTCGACTTCGTCGGGCAGGCAGCCGCCGTTGGTGTCGCAGAGGACGATCAGGTCCGCGCCGCCCTCGCGTGCGGCGAGGAGCGTGGCGAGCGCGTGGTCGGGGTCGTCCTTGTAGCCGTCGAAGAAATGTTCGGCGTCGTAGATCACCTCGCGACCGTGGCTCTTGAGATGGCGCACGCTGTCGGTGATCATCGCGCGGTTCTCGGCCGGGTCGATGCCCAGCACGTCGGTGACGTGCAGCCGCCAGCTTTTGCCGAAGATCGTCACGACGGGCGTCGCCGCTTCGAGCAGCAGCGCGAGTTGCGGATCGTTCGCGGCGGCCAGGTTGGCACGCCGGGTACTGCCGAAAGCCGCCAGCCGCGCGCGGGACAGCTTCAGGCGTTTGGCTGCCTCGAAAAACGCCGCGTCCTTCGGATTGGACCCCGGCCAGCCGCCCTCGATGTAATCCATCCCGAAAGCGTCGAGCTTCTCGGCGATGCGCAGCTTGTCCAGCGCGCTGAAGTTGATGCCTTCCCCCTGCGTCCCGTCGCGCAGAGTCGTGTCGTAGATCGAGGGTTTCGGCGTAGCGAGCATGGGCGGGGCCAAAGGAAAAACTTGGGTTTAACCGCTAGCACTCCACGGCCCCGCGCGCCAGCGGCGCCTGCATGTTTCCGCGGGTTATTCCTTGCCGTGCGCGACGCGGATCGCCTTTTCGACCTCCGCGAACCTCTCGTCCGGCTGGTTGCACAGCAACGCAGCCCGCAGCTTGTCGCCCGCGTAGTACCGGACGACGAACGACTTCTTTTCACGCGAACCTTCCAGTTCCGGCCGCATCGGCGTACCGCTGCCGAAGTCTCCGATGAACTGGAACTGCAGGTCAAAAGCCATGCTCGCGTAGCGCGGCAGGAAGTCGTAACGCTGACGTTTTTTGCCGGTCATGTTCGCGCCGACGAGGAGGCCCTGCTGGCGGGCGTTGTCCCAGTGGTCGGCGCGGCGCACCCCGCCGTAGACCCGGTCGGGATAGAGCGCGATGTCGCCCGCGGCGTAGATGCCCTTTTCGTCGGTTTCCAGGAACTCGTTCACGGGCGTGCCGCGCGGGCTGCTGAGCGGGGTGTTGCGGACGAGTTCGAGGTTCATCTCGCCGCCGACGGCCACGAGAGCGAGGGCGGCGGGGTAGCGGTTGCCGTTCTTGGTCTGGATGTTGCGCAGGACCGTCTTGCCCTCGAAACCGTTGAGATTTTCCTGCAAGTGCAGGGTCACGCCATGTTGACGGAACACTCCGGTCAACCAGGTGGCGGTCTCCGCGTCCACCAACTGCGTCCACAACGCGGTGTCGCGGGTGAGCAGCGAGACCTTGCATTTGGCCGCGCGCAGGGCGGCGGCGGCCTCCACGGCGATGAAGCCGCTGCCGATGACGATGAGGCTGCCTTCGACCCCGGACATCTCCCGCAGGGCCAGCGCGTCGCCGAGGCTGCGCAGATAGATGATGTTGCCGAGGTTGGTGCCCGCGACCTGCGGGCGCAGCGGCCGGCTCCCGGTGGCCAGGCAGGCTTTCTTAAACTCGACGGACTGCCCGTTGCTCAACACGGCGAGACGACGGTCGAGGTTAAGCTGGGTGACGACGGTGTTCAGGCGCAGGTCGACTTTGTTGGCCTCGTACCAGTCGGCCGGGTGATGCGCGAGTTGTTCAACCGGATAATCTTTCTCGCTGAGGAACTGCTTGGAAAGGGCGAGCCGCATGTAGGGCGGCAGGCTTTCGTTGCCGACGAGCATCAGCTTGCCGCGTTTGTCGTGCTGGCGAATGCCCTCGCAGGCACTCACTCCGGCGGTCCCAGCTCCGATCACCAGGTAATCGCGTTCAATCATGTTTGGCGGCGTTCATACTTTCGAGCCGGGGTTGCGCTCCGACGTTTTCGGACCAGCTTGTAGAACATTCTCCGCGCCCTTAGCAACCAAGAACATTCGCCCAAACTCTTTATGGACCCAATTTCCCGCCGCAACGCTTTGACCACCCTCGGATTTGGCGCTGCCGCGCTGGTCGCAACCGGCTCGCTTTCCGCCGCGCCGGCTTCTACAAAAGGCTCAGCCGCCGAGCCTAAGGAGAGCGAAATTGGCTTCAAGGACGGCAAGTTCATCCTGCCGCCCCTGCCGTACGATTACGCGGCTCTGGAACCGGCCATCGACGAGCAGACGATGAAGCTGCACCACGACATCCACCACGCTGCTTACGTCAAGGGCGGCAACGCGGCACTCGAAGCCCTTGCCGCCATCGCGGCGGGCACGGGCGACGCCGCGTTGACTGGCCACTGGAACAACGAACTGGCCTTCCACGGCAGCGGCCATGCCCTGCACACGATGTTCTGGAACAACATGAAGCCGAAGGGCGGCAGCACCCCGTCCGGCGCGCTGGCGGCAGCGATCAAGGAAGACTTCGGCGGACAGGCGCAGTTTGAAAAGCTGTTCACCGCAACCGCGACGGCCGTGCAGGGTAGCGGCTGGGCGATCCTCGGGTACGACGCGCTGTCCAAGCGGCTCCAAGTCATTCAAGCCGAGAAACACCAGAACCAGACGCTGCAAAGCATCACGCCGATCCTGGCGCTCGACGTGTGGGAGCACGCGTACTACCTCAAGTACCAGAACAAGCGCGCCGATTACGTGAAGGCTTTCCTCACGATCATCAACGACGACGACGTGTCAGCCCGGTACGCGAAAGCGGTTGCCGCCGCGTGAGGCTGAGCCATCTTCGCCGACCATGACGCCCAGCGTATCCATGCCGGCCGGCGGCATCATCGACCCCGCGCGGCTGGAGAACATCCGGTTCAGCAACGACGAGATTGCCCGTTACTCACGCCACCTCATCATGCCCGAGGTGACGCTGGAGGGCCAGAAACGGCTCAAGGCGTCGCGGGTGCTCTGCATCGGCACGGGCGGACTGGGATCGCCCATCGCGTTGTACCTCGCGGCGGCCGGGGTGGGGAGGATTGGGTTGGTGGACTTCGACGTGGTCGATTATTCCAATCTCCAGCGCCAGATCCTCCACGGTACGGAGGACGTGGGACGCAAGAAGCTGAAATCGGCGAAGGACAAACTGCGGGCCATTAACCCCAACGTGCAGATCGACCTGCACGACGCGTTCTTCACCAGCGAAAACGCCCGCCAGATCGCCGAGCCGTACGACATCGTCATCGACGGCACGGACAACTTCCCGACCCGTTACCTGTCGAACGACATCTGCGTTTTCACGAAGAAGCCGAACGTCTACGGCTCGATCTTCCGCTTCGAGGGTCAGTGCACGGTGTTCGCGCCACATCTCGGGGGGCCTTGCTACCGTTGCATGTTCCCGGAACCGCCGCCGCCGGGCATGGTGCCGAGTTGCGCGGAGGGCGGCGTGCTGGGCGTGCTCCCAGGTATCATCGGCGTGATGCAAGCCATCGAGGCGGTCAAGCTGATCGTCGGCATCGGCGAACCGCTGCTCGGCCGGCTGGTGCATTGCGACGCGCTGAAGATGAAGTTCCGCGAATTCAAGCTGCGGCGCGACCCGAAATGCCCGGTTTGCAGCGAGAACCCGACGATCACCGACCTGATCGACTACGACCAATTTTGCGGCGCGCCGCAGGCGGTGGCGGCTCGCCAGGCGGACGCCGAGGTGCCGACGATCTCCGTCGCCGAACTCAAGCGCCGCCTAGACGTGGATGACAGACTGCTGCTGGTGGATGTGCGTGAGACCTACGAACGCGACATCGTGCAGGTGCCCGGGGCGAAACTGATCCCGCTGGGCGAACTACCCGCGCGCATGAGCGAACTCGACAGCGCGCTGGAAATTGCGCTCCTCTGCAAAAACGGCCAGCGGAGCGCGCAGGCGTTGCGCAGCTTGCAGGAGGCCGGGTTCTCGAAACTGTTCAACGTGGCCGGCGGCATCGACGCCTGGGCGAAGGAAATCGACACTGCCCTGCCGAAATATTGACCCAATTTCGACCATGATTGCCGCAGATCTGTTGCCGCTGCTCCGCTGCCCGACGACCCGCCAGAAACTCGTGGCGGCAAGTGCAGAGCAATTGGCGCGCTTGAACGCAAGTCAGGGGGGTGCCGAACCGCTCGACGAAGCTCTGGCGCGGGAGGATGGCAGCGCGGCCTACCCGGTGCATGGGGGCATTCCGATCCTCCTTCCGGACGAGTGCATCGCACTTTCGTGAGCGAAGCCTCGTGACAGTCTGGTCGTCTCGTGTCATTTCTCGCATTGGAAGTTCCTTCCACCTTATGGATCGAGACTCTGCCAAACAACCGGCGACGTTGAACCGTCTCGCATCACTCGATCAGGAACAGGCGATCACCGAGGAGCATTACAAAGCTCAGCTCAAGCAGCGGCAATTGCAGCTCATCAAGCTGCAACTTAAGCTGGCCGAGAGCCGCAAGAACTCGGTCCTCATCGTCGCGGAGGGTCCCGACGCCGCCGGCAAGGGCGGCGCGGTCAAACGCCTAGTGGAGAAACTCGATCCCCGCACCCTGCGCGTTTACTCCACGGTCAAGCCGACCGAGGACGAGTTGGGCCGGCATTACCTGTGGCGGTTCTGGACGCGCCTGCCCGCGCGCGGGCGCATCGCGGTTTTCGACCGTTCCTGGTACGGCCGCGTGCTCGTGGAGCGGGTGGAAGGCTTCGCCACCGAGTCTGAATGGCGGCGGGCTTACCGCGAGATCAACGAGTTCGAGCGCATGCTCATGGACGACGGCACGGTGATCCTGAAATTTTATCTCCACGTCACCAAAGACGAGCAGCTCAAGCGTTTCAAGCGCCGCGAAGGCGATCCGTACAAGAGTTGGAAAATTAACGACGAGGACTGGCGCAACCGCCAGAACTGGGACCTGCACAACGAGGCGGCGGAGGAGATGTTCGAGCGGACCTCCTCCGATGGCGCGCCGTGGCATCTGATCGCGGGTAATTACAAGTGGCACGCCCGGTTGGAAATGCTCAAGATCACGCTCAAGGCGCTCGAAGACCTCAAGCTCTGAGTTCCGCGAACCAAACGCGTGCCGGGCCGAAAAAACTTTGGTTCGACCGAGGTTTCAGGTAGAAGTTTGACCTGCTCGAATGTCACTGTCCCGGATCGTGTCCGCCGTCCCTCTTCGTCATCTTGCAGCCTGGATGGTTACCGCCGTCTTCCTAGCGGGCTGCGACCGGGTGAGTTTCAACCCCGGCGGCGATCATGCCTACGAGCAGGCGGAACAGAAACGTTCCGCGCAGGACTACCGGAGCGCGGTTTCGTTCTACGAAAA
The DNA here is from genome assembly GCA_964245885.1 of uncultured Chthoniobacterales bacterium. Classification (GTDB taxonomy): domain Bacteria; phylum Verrucomicrobiota; class Verrucomicrobiia; order Chthoniobacterales; family SZAS-18; genus CAHJWO01. Next base: position 71,211 of record CAXTOX010000002.1, read on the forward strand.
AGCTCTCGACAGCACCACGAAGGCGGCCGACGCCCATTTCCGCATGGGCATGATCTACGACGCCAATCTGGATGATGCGGTCGGTGCCGTGCACCACTTCAAGCGTTACCTGGAGATGCAGCCGAACGGCCCCCACGCCAAGGAAGCCCACGCGAACCTCGACCGGATCGAACTCAAGCTCGCGACCAGCCTCGCCGGCGGCACGCTCATCACCCACGCGGAAGCGGCGAAGTTGAGGCAGGATAACAAGGATCTCCGGGACCAACTGGCCCAACGCCCCACGCCGCCCCCGCCCGGTGCGCCGCCCGCCGGCGGCGTGGTGACCGGGAAGACCGCCGCGCGCGAAGCCGAGCGTCATCCCGCGCCGGGAACGCGCACCTACCAGGTGCAACCGGGCGATTCGCTGGCGAGCATCTCGCGCAAGTTCTACGGGAACAAGACGCGCGCCAAGGACATTCAGGACGCGAACATGAACAACGTCCCCGACGAGCGCAAACTCAAGCCGGGCGTCACGCTGATCATCCCTTAGCGCACCAGCCTTCCATCATAGGCCGGGCGGATGCCGGATCACGCATCCGTCGGCGGGGCGGCTGCGCCGGGTCCAGCGCGGTCCGCTGCCTTCGTGGCCGGTCCAGCCCGTGTCGAAACGCAAACCGGCGACCACCAAAAACACGTGCCCGTCGCGCGCGTAAACGCTGATCCAGCGGCCCGGTCCGCTCTCGCCGTATTGGCGGAACCCCTCCGAGGGCATGGAGTCCCGCAGCCGGCCCGCAGCGCGCAGGACGTACGAGGTCGCGCCCGAACAATCGAATCCACCGGACCCATCGCCGTGGCCGCCGCCGTACACGTACGCCGAGCCCACGATCTCGTTGCCCGCGTTCACGGCCGCCTGGACGGCCACCGGCACCTGCGGCGGGGCGATGGCCGTGCCGTCGTCCGCCAGGATCGCCGTCTGGCCTGGAACGTAGTGGTAGACGTAGGGCGGCGTATCGGCACAACCGGCCGCCACAACCGCCACGGCGGCGGCGAGCAGGACTCTCGCCCGGCCGTGCCAGCGGGCCACGCAGGAAGCCGGCGCGTCTCTCATGCTCACGGCAGCACCTGCTGGAGCATCGCGGCGAGACGGCAACCGCCCTTTTCGAGTTCGATCCGCACGACTCCGACCGCCCAATCCGCGTAGGCCGGTTTCAGGCCGGTTCTCTCGACCGCGACGCCGGCGAAGACCTGTTTGCCGCGGTTCGTTTCCGGATGCAGTTGGGTAAATTGCAGGCGGTCATGCGCCTCGCGCGCCACGGGCAGGATTTCGTTCGCCCACGCTTCCCCCCAGTCCTTGAACGGTAAGGTGGCGACCGGCTTCCAGTTCGCCGGTTCCTGCTTGGCGAGGAAGTGAACAAACTCCGTCGGCGTCACGTCGGGAGCGTGGGCCGGATCGGTCTTTTTGATCTCGGCACCCACTTGTTCGATGAGGAGCTTGACCGTGTTGCTGTCCCAGAAGCTGTGCAGCCTCGGCCGCCGCTTGATGGCGCTGGGATCGGCGGACGGAGGGGTGAGGATGTTCAGAAAGAAACTGTTGCCGCCCTCGTCGCCCAACGCCTTCGGATCGTTGTCCGGGTTGGCAATCTGGCCGTTGTCGAAATACTCCGCGCCGACGTGCAGGGGCTGGTGCAGGTCGCCGACGTAGTGCGCGAGCAAAATCAGCGCCACCGGTTTGGTGATGGCGCGCGCGTTCTGCTCGTTCTCCTGACCGGAGAGGACGCGGCAGCAGAAGTTGATCATGTGTACGATGTCCCACTGGGAGCGGCCCGCCTTGCCGTCGGTATACTTCTCGTTGCCGGCCAGCGGCACGTCCGTGTAGTGGAACTGATGGTGCGATGGGTGGGCCTCGTCGTTGGCGTCCGACGGTTTGTTGGCCTCCCAGAACGCGCGGAGTTGTGCCTCAATCTTCGGATGATCCGGCATCTTGAAGCCGCGCGGATCGCCTTCGCCCCCGCCACGATCCCAGCTCTTGATGCGGTCGGGGATCGTTGCGGCGAAGCCGAGGGGGAGGCCTTCGAGCAATTCGCTCACCTTCACGCCGGTGGGTGTTCCTGCCAGCCGCTCGGCGGCGATGCCTCCGACGGCGTTGTGCCCTTCTTCCCCGTAGCCGTAGCTGGAAAGGGGGGTGAGCACGAGCAAACTGGCAGCGAGGAAGAGAGGTGCGTACTTCAAGACAGCGGCAAGCGTAGCGCGCGACGGGGAGGAAGCAATCAATGCATTGGCTCTTGATGGCTGACCGTCTGTGTTCACACGGGCGTGGGCAACTCGTCCGCGGGTTGAGCGGAAGCGTGTTCCTGGATTTCGATGAGGGCTTTCATCACGCCGGAAAGGTCGGCGGCTTTGTTGACGCCGCCGAAGGCGTCGTGGAGCTGGCGGTAGAGCGCGTAAAGTTGGTCGTACACGCGCACGTTCTCCGGGTCGGGTTCGTAGCGCACGTCCTTGAGCGAGGTCATGGCAGCCTGTGCAGACTTGAAATCAGGGTACGCACCCGCCAACACGGCCGCCGACACCGCGCTGCCCAGCGCACAGGCTTGGCCCGAACCAGCCACCTGCATGGTGCAACCCGTCACGTCGGCATAGATCTGCATGAGCAGGGCGTTCTTTTCCGCGATGCCGCCCGCGCAGACGACGCGTTCCACCGGTACGCCGTATTCACGCAGCCGCTCGATGATGGCACGCGCGCCGAAGGCCGTCGCCTCGATGTGCGCGCGGTAGAGTTCCGCCCGCGTGGTGTGGAGCGTCTGTCCCAGCACGAGCCCGGTCAGACGCGGGTCAACGAGGATCGTGCGGTTGCCGTTGTGCCAGTCCAGAGCCAGTAGGCCGCTCTGTCCGGGACGCCGCCCCGCGGCTTCCTTCGTCAGTTCGGCGTGCAGGCCCGCGTCGCCCTGGCAGACTCCCTCGACCCACCACTTGAAGATGTCGCCCACCGCCGACTGCCCGGCCTCCACCCCGTAGTACCCCGGCAGGATCGCGCCCGGCACGATGCCGCAGATGCCGGGGATGTCCGCCACGGCCTTGTCGGCGGCGACCACCGCACAATCGCAGGTGCTCGTCCCGATGACCTTGACCAGCGTGCCCTCGTTCACGCCCGAACCGATCGCCCCGTAGTGCACGTCCATCTCGCCGATGGCCACCGGGATGCCGGCGGGCAGGCCGAGCTTCTGCGCCCACTCCCTGCAGAGCGCGCCGGCGGCGGTGGTGGCGTCGTGCGCCCGTTCGTAGAGGCGGTCACGCAAAGCGGCGAGCTTCGGGTCGAGTATCGCCAGGAACTCCTTGTCAGGCAGGCCACCCCATTCATCGGAATAAAGCGCCTTGTGCCCGGCGCAACACACCCCGCGCACGATTGCGCGCGGGTCGGTGACCCCGCAGAGGGTCGCCGGGATGAAGTCGGCGAACTCTACCCAGCTAAAGGCCGCGTCGAAGACTTCGGGCGCAACCGCCAGGCAACGCCAGATCTTGCTCCAGAACCACTCGGAGGAGTACGTGTTGCCGCATTTGGCGATGTACTGCGGCCGGTGCTCGGCGGCGAGCGCGGTGATGCGCGCGGCCTCGCGGTGGCTGGTGTGGTCCTTCCACAGCCAGCATTGGGCGGCGAGGTGGTCCTGCCAACGCGGTTGGAGCGCCAGCGGCACGTTCCGGCCGTCCACCGGCAGCGGGCTGGACCCGGTGGTGTCCACGCCGATGCCGATGACTGCAGCGGGCGAAAAGTCGGGTGCGCCCGCCGCTTGCGCGAGGGCAGCGCGCACCGCTTTCTCCAGGCCGAAGAAGTAGTCGCCGGGATGCTGGCGGGCGAGATGGTGGTCGCGTGGATCGAGGAGGACGCCGGCCTTGCCGCTGGGGTAATCCACGACCGCCGTGCCGATCTCGCGGCCGTCGGCGGTGTTCACCACGAGGGCGCGCACCGAGTTGGTGCCATAGTCGATACCGATGCTGTAAGGCATAGAAGAAGGAGGGGGAGTTAGCTTGTACCGCCGTCGATTTTTTTGCAAACGACCGCTGCGCCCGCGTGGCCCGAGGAATCATTGCTCATCCGCAATCAGTCGATCAATGCCCGGAATAGAAGTGGGGGCCAAATACCAGCAGCCCCACGACCACCGCGCCGACCGCCGCCAGCAGCACGGCGGCGGCGGCGAGGTCCTTGGCGCGTCCGACGAGCGGGTGACGCTCCGGCTTCACGGCATCCGCCAGTGTCTCGACGGCAGAGTTGACGGCCTCCGCCGCCAGCACCGAGCCGATGGCGAAGACCACGAGCGCCCATTCCACGCGGTTGATCCGCCACCACCAGCCCGCCGCACCCGCCGCCCCGGTGAAGCCGAGGTGAATCCAGGCGTTGTGCTCCCGGCGGAACAGCCACCGCACTCCCCGGAACGCATAGACGAAACTGTTCGCTCGGGCGCGCCACGAAAAAGGCTCCCGTTGCTCGGGCGGGGGGGGCGGGCCATTTTCCATGCGGCGTCAGGCGTGGGCGGTGAGACCCGCGATGGTTTTTACAGCGAAATAAAGCATCAGCAGCGCGGTCGCCGCTTGGGTGAGGATGTTCCATGCGGGCGTGGCGAACCGCGCGCCCATGCGCACGGCCGAGCAGAACAGGCCGGAGTACGTGGCCGCGCCCGTGACCACGCCGACGGCGACGGCCAGCGAGGCGGCGAGCCCCAGGTGTTCGCCGCCGGTCTGTGAACCGATGACAGCCAGCCAGAAGGTGATGTTCCAAGGGCTCGTCAGCGCGAGTGTGAGGCCCAGCAGGAAGCCGCCCCGCGCCGTGTCAAACCGCCGCACGGGAGCCGCCGACCGCGCCCCGCCGGGCACGCGGCTGGCTTGCCACGCCTTCCAGGCACCGCGCCCGAACGTCCACGCGAGAAACAGGAGCAGCGCCACGCTCACCACGCCCAACATCGTCCGCACGCCCGGCACGCCGATCAACGCACCAGCCCCGAGCGACACCGCGACCGCCCAGCCGAAATCCCCCGTGCACGCCCCGAGGCCGAGCGCCCACGCGGGCCAGAAGCCTCGCTCCAGGCCGCGCTGCATCATCTGGGCGTTGATCGGACCCGGCGGCCACGCGACCGACCAGCCGAGCAGAAACCCTTTGAGCAGGAGCGGAGAGAACATCGGGCGGAGGCTGGCCTTAACACGTTTTTCTGACCGATGCAGCCGGAAAACCGTTCCCGGCACGATTCGATCTTTACCGGCGCGGCTCGGCGTGGCAATTTTTTGTTCCCGCGGACCGTTTGGCGTCGTACCGCAGGTAGGGAAAACGGATCTACTCCGCAGGGCAGCAGACACTCTCGCCTCTTCAAAGATGAACGAATCCATGCAGGCAGCCGCGTGCCAGGGGGCATCGCTCTACCATCCGGAACACGAACACGACGCCTGCGGCACCGGGTTCATCGCCGACATCGGCGGCGTGCGCTCGAACCGCGTGCTGCGCCATGGCCTCCAATCGCTCTGCAACCTCGTCCACCGCGGCGCGCTCGACGCCGACGCCAAGACGGGCGACGGCGCGGGCCTGCTCACGCAGCTTCCCTACAACATCCTCCGACCGGAGGTCAGCCGGCGGGGACACCACCTCTACAAGGACGGCGACCTCGGGGTGGGATTCTTTTTCCTGCCGCACGACAACGCCTACGCCCAAGCGCGGGTGAAGGCGATTGCCGAAGAGGTGCTGGAATCCCGCGAGCTGTTCCTCTTCGGCTGGCGCGAGGTGCCGACGAACATCAACGTCCTCGGCGACAAGGCACAGCTCACGATGCCGCGTATCGAGCAGGCGCTCATCGGCAAGCCCTGGGGCATGAGCGCGGACGACTACGAGCGGAAATTGTTCCTCGCCCGCAACGAGATCGAGAAGCGCGCCGCGGCCGACAAGATCAAGAACTTCTACGTCTCGTCGATGTCCAGCCGGGTCATCGTCTACAAGGGTCTGCTCGTTTCCTCGTCGCTGGAAAACTTCTACCGCGACCTGTCGAACCCGGCCTACGACACGGCGCTGTGCATCTACCACCAGCGCTACAGTACGAACACGTTCCCAACGTGGCCGCTCGGGCAGCCCTTCCGGATGCTGGGCCACAACGGCGAGATCAACACCGTCAAAGGTAATCGCAACTGGATGCGCGCCCGCGAGGCAGAACTCTCGGCAGATTTCTGGGGGGACGACATCGACCTGCTCAAACCGATCATCCAGCCCGGCGGATCGGACAGCGCGAGCCTGGACAACGCGCTCGAAGCCCTCGTCATGAGCGGGCGGGACATCCTGCATGCCATGATGATGCTCGTGCCCTCCGCGTGGCGGGGCAACCCGGACGTGTCACCGGACCTGGCGGCGTTCTACGAGTACCACGCGTGCTTCAACGAACCCTGGGACGGCCCGGCGGCGCTGGTGTTCAGCGACGGCAACACCGTCGGCGCGTGCCTAGACCGCAACGGCCTGCGTCCGGCGCGCTACAAGCTGACCGACGACGGGATTTTTTCCCTCGGCTCTGAGGTGGGCGTGGCGGAATTCGACGACGCGCACGTCATCGAAAAAGGCCGGCTCGGCCCCGGCGAGATGATCGCCGTCGACACGATCAACAATACGCTCCTGCGCGACGCGGACATCAAGAACCGTCTCGCCAGCCAGCAACCCTACCGCCAGTGGCTCGACGAAAACGTGCTCCGGCTCTCCAACTTGGCCGACCGCGACGCCCTGGGCGAGCCGACCGAGGAACTCGACATCCTCACCTTGACCGAACGCCAGATCGCCTTCGGCTACAGCTCCGAGGAACTCGACGTGATCCTCAAGCCCATGCTCAAGGAAGGCGCGGAGCCTTACGGGTCCATGGGCGACGACACGGCGCTGGCCGTGCTCTCGGTCCAGCCGTGTTTGCTCTATCGATACTTCAGCCAGCTCTTCGCGCAGGTGACCAACCCGCCCATCGACCCGTTGCGCGAGCGACTGGTCATGTCGCTGAACACCATCATGGGCTGGCGGCGCAACCTGTTCGGCGAAACGCCCGAGCACGCCCGGCTGATCCAGGCAGAGTCGCCGTTCCTCTTCGAGCACGAACTGGAGGCGCTCCGCGCGCACGACGCCCCCGAAACAAAGCTGGCGACGGTCAACGCCCTGTGGCCCGCGCACGATGGCGCGGACGGGCTGGAGCGCGCCGTCGACCGCATTTGCTGGGAGGTGGAGGCGGCCGTGGACGACGGCTGCCGGTTGATCGTCCTCAGCGACCGCGCGTTGGACCACGCGTGCGTTCCGGTGCCGATGCTCCTGGCGATGGGCGCGGTGCACCACCACCTCACGCGCGTCGGCAAACGGATGCGTGTGAGCGTTATCTGCGAAACCGGCGAGGCGCGCGACGTGCACCAGATGGCGTGCCTCATCGGCTACGGCGCGAGCAGCGTCGTGCCATACCTCGCGTACGCGACCTGCCGCGAAATTATCGAAAAGATGCCGGCCGAGGGCCGGCCGACCTACGCGGAAGCGTTGCAACGCTATCGCTCCGGCCTGGAAGCGGGCTTGCTCAAGATCATGTCGAAGATGGGTATTTCGGTGCTCGCGAGCTACCGGGGGGCGCAGATTTTCGAGGCCATCGGCCTGGATTCGAAGCTGGTGGACAAGTGTTTTGTCGGCACCTCCACCCAGATCGAGGGGGTGCGTTTTCACGAGATCGCGGAGGAAAGTCTGAGGCGTCATTCCCTGGCGTACGCCGCGCCCGCCGACGGGTCGGAAAAGAAGTCCCCGGCGTTGCAAAACCCAGGCTACTACCGGTTTCGTCCTTCTGGCGAGGCGCACGCGGTGACACCGCCGATGATCAAGAACTTCCACACCTTCGTGCAGACGAACAAGCCGGAGGACTACAAGAAATACGTCGACAGCGTCCTCACAGCCAATCCCATCGCGTTGCGCGACCTTCTGGAACTCGTCCCGCCAGCGTCTGGCCCGGTGCCGTTGGAGGAAGTGGAACCCGTCGAGGAGATCCGGCGGCGGTTCACGACGGCGGGCATGAGCCTCGGCGCGTTGAGTCCCGAGGCGCACGAGTGCCTCGCCATCGCTATGAACCGCATCGGCGGCAAGAGCAACAGCGGCGAGGGTGGGGAAGACCCGGAGCGCTTCCACCGGCGTGCCAACGGCGACTTTGCCAACAGCGCCATCAAGCAGATCGCGAGCGGGCGCTTCGGCGTCCATGCCACCTATCTGGCCAGCGCCAAGGAAATCGAGATCAAGATGGCGCAAGGGGCCAAACCGGGCGAGGGTGGCCAGCTCCCCGGGCACAAGGTGAGCGTTTACATCGCCAAGCTGCGCAAGGCGACCCCCGGCGTGGCGCTCATCTCCCCGCCGCCGCACCACGATATTTATTCCATCGAAGACCTGGCGCAGTTGATCTTCGACCTGAAGCAGGTCAACCCCCGCGCCCGGGTTTGCGTGAAGCTCGTCGCCGAGGCGGGTGTCGGTACCATCGCGGCGGGCGTGGCGAAGGCACATGCGGACATCATCCTCATCAGCGGCCATGAGGGCGGCACGGGCGCGGCGGCGTTCTCGTCGATCAAGAACGCCGGCAGCGCGTGGGAACTCGGTCTCGCGGAGGCGCACCAGGTTCTCATGCTCAACGGGATGCGCAACCGCGTCACGCTCCGCACCGACGGCGGGATGCGCACGGGCATGGACATCATCCACGGCGCGCTGCTGGGCGCGGAGGAGTTTAATTTCGGCACGGCGGCGCTCATCGCCAGCGGGTGCGTGTACGTGCGGCAGTGTCACCTGAACACCTGTCCCGTCGGCGTGGCGACGCTCGACGAAAAGCTGCGCGCGAAGTTCAAGGGCAAGCCCGAGAACATCGTCAATTTCTTCAACGGCGTTGCCGTCGAGGTGCGCGAAATCATGGCCCGGCTCGGCGCGCGCA
>CAXTOX010000003.1:0-32727 GCA_964245885.1 uncultured Chthoniobacterales bacterium
GTAGTCGATCTTGTTCTTCTTGAACAGGAACTCGATGCCCTTGGCCATCTTGTCCGACACCCCGCGCGAACGGCCGATGATCTTCGACCAATCGAAGGCGAGGTTGTCGAACTGGAACCCGAACTCCGCCGCCCGGTGGCTGAGCGTGTGGTAAAGCTCGGCGTTGCGCAGCAGGCTCTTGGTGGGGATGCAGCCCCAATTCAGGCAGGTGCCACCGGCGCGGTCGCGTTCGACGACGGCGACCTTTTTACCGAGTTGCGCGGCACGGATGGCCCCGACGTAGCCCGCCGGGCCTCCGCCGATGACGAGGAGATCGTAGTTCATGATGAGTGTGACGCTGCGAAACGGAATGGTAAACCGGCGCGGGGAAGGTTCAAGGGCACGCGCGTTGGTCGGGCACGCGGCACTTTAACACAGAGACACGGAGGCACAGAGGACCACAGAGAAGAAAAAAGGAAGGAGGAACAATTCATTCCACTTCCTGCCTCCTCTGTGGCTCTCCGTGCCTCCGTGTCTCTGTGTTAAAGCCACGCGTCCCCTCCCGGAGAAGACTTACATCAGCAGCAACAGCGGGGACTCCAACAGCCGTCGCAATTCGGCGAGGTACTGCGCGCCCAACGCTCCATCCACGACCCGGTGGTCGCAGCTCAGGCCGAGGTCGATCCGCTGGCCCGCGACGATCTCGCCTGCCTGGTTGACGACCGGTTTTTTGACGATGCCGCCGACCGACAAGATGGCCGCTTGGGGCGGGTTGATGATCGCGTCAAAGCGGTCGATCCCGTACGATCCTAGGTTTGACACTGTAAAAGTGCCGCCTTGGTACTCTTCGGGCTTCAGTTTCTTGGAACGGGCACGGGCGGCGAGGTCCTTCACTTCCAAGCTAATTTCCGTGAGTGACTTGGACTCGGCGCTACGCACCACCGGCGTAATGAGACCGTCCTCCACCGCGACCGCGACCGCGAGGTTGACACTGCTAAATTCCACTACCGAATCGCCTGCGAACGACGCGTTGACCTTGGGCACGAGCGTCAGCGCCTTGGTCACCGCTTTGAGGATGAAATCGTTCACGCTGATCTTGACGCCGTCCTTCTCACCGGCGGCGTTGACCTGTGCGCGAAGCTTGGCCATCGGCTCGGCGTCCACCTCGATGTGCAGGTAAAAATGCGGGATCGTCGTCTTGCTCTGGAGCAGGCGGTCGGCAATCGTTTTGCGCATGCCGGAAAGCGCGACGTGCGTCTCCTTTTGCGGCAGGCCGGGCTTCCTGGCGGGAGCCGCCGGGATGGGCGCGGGAGGCGCTTTCGGAACGGGTGCCTCGACCGCAGCGGCGGTCACCGTCGGGCTGGTCGCAGCCTGTCCGCCGGAACTCGGCGCGGCGCTGAGTACGTCGCGCTGGATGATCCGACCACCGGGACCGCTGCCGGTCAGGCCGGCCAGATCGACGTTCTGCGAAGCGGCGGTTTTCTTGGCGAGCGGGGAGGCTTTGATGCGGCCGACGGGTGCCTCGGCGGGTGCGGATGTTTCGGCGGTCTGCGGCCCGCTGGCTGCGGCCGGCACGACGTTGCTGCCAGCCAGCGCGGCGGCTTTTTCGGCGACGGGCACGGGCTGTTTGTCTTCACTCTGGCCGTTGCTGACCGCCGGCGTGGCGGCGGCCTCGTTCTTGCCTTGAACGCGCGCGATCTTCTCGCCGACGGCGACTTTCTGGCCTTCCTGAATGTAGAGTTCCGCCAGGACGCCGTCCTCGAAGGACTCCATCTCCATCGTGGCCTTGTCGGTTTCGACCTCGGCGATCACGTCGCCGGAGGATACCTTGTCACCCGCCTTCTTTTTCCAGGCAACGAGGGTGCCTTCGGTCATGGTGTCGCTCAGTTTGGGCATGGTGATTTCGGCCATAAGAAAAGGAGAGAAGGTGGGTGGTTGTGCGCGGACGGGAAGCGCCACCGGTGAACAGGCGGCACGTTTGAGTTAGCCGCGTTCGCAGGCGGGTTCAACGGCGATTTTTCGGGCCGGGCCGGCGGGCGTCATTTTCCCGGTGGCGCATGGCCGACAGGGAATTACTATAGTCTTTTGCACGCGCAACGTGCGTCCCGCTTTATGGAAAACAAACCGGAAGAGAAAAACGATCCCGTCCTGACGACTCGTCAGGGCCATCCCATCACCAACAACCAGTCGTCGCGCACCGTGGGCAGCCGCGGTCCGGCCACCTTGGAGAACTACCAGTTCCTCGAAAAGATCAGCCACTTCGACCGCGAACGCACGCCCGAGCGCGTGGTGCACGCGCGCGGTTTCGTGGCTTACGGCGAATTCGAGGCGACCGGCCAGATCGGCGACGAACCCGCCAGCAAGTACACCCGGGCCAAGTTGTTCCAGGAAGCGGGCAAGAAGACGCCCATGGTCATCCGGTTTTCCACGGTGATCGGCGGACGCGACTCGTCGGAAGTGGCGCGCGATCCGCGCGGGTTCGCGGTGAAGTTCTACACCGAAGACGGTAACTGGGACCTCGTGGGCAATAATCTGCCCGTCTTTTTCATCCGCGACGCGATCAAGTTCCCGGACGTGATCCACTCGCTCAAGCCCGACCCGGTGACGTTCCGCCAGGAAGCGAACCGGATTTTCGACTTCATGAGCCAGACGCCCGAAGCGCAGCACATGCTGACGTTCCTGTTCAGCCCGCGCGGTATCCCGCGCTCCTACCGCCACCAGGAAGGCTACGGCGTGAACACGTACAAGATGGTCAACGCCGACGGGCAGACGGTGATCGTGAAGTACCATTTCCACCCGCGCGAAGGCGTGCACAGCTTCGTCGAGAGCGAGGCCAAGAAGGTGCAGGGCGAGGACCTCGGCAGCGCGTCCAAGGACCTCTTCGACGCCATCAAGCAGGGCAACTTTCCCAAGTGGGATATGTTCGTGCAGCTCATGAGCGATGACGAGCACCCCGAACTTGACTGGGACCCGCTCGACGACACGAAGATCTGGCCGGAAGACCAGTTCCCGCTCCGTAAGGTCGGCACGATGACGCTCAACCGGAACGTCGAAAACTTCTTCGCCGAGAACGAGCAGATCGCCATGGGCACGGGCGTGCTCGTGGACGGACTGGACTTCTCCGACGACAAGATGCTCGTGGGCCGGACGTTCTCCTACTCCGATACGCAGCGGCACCGCGTCGGCACAAACTACCTGCAACTGAAGGTGAATTCACCGCAGGGCATCAAGCACCCCGTCGCCACCAACCAGCGCGACGGTCAAATGACGATCGTGGTGGACACGGGCGGCGAGAACCCGCACGTCAACTACGAGCCTTCGATCCACGGCGGGTTGAAGGAATCGGACGCGCACGCACCCATCCACCAGCCGGAAATCCACGGCAAGCTGACGCGCAGCGTCATCGACCGCCGCAACGACTACGCGCAGGCCCGCGCGCGGTTCGTGACGATGAACGACTGGGAACGCGACGACCTCCTTCTGAACATGGGCAACCTGCTCGGGCAGTGCGAACGCGATGTGCAGGAGCGGATGCTCTGGCACTTCTTCCTCGTCCACGACGACTACGGCCACAGCGTCGCCAAAGCCATCGGCATGACCGCCAAGGACGTGCGCGGTCTCAAGCCGCTCGCCAAGCAGGTGCTCACCGACGAGGACCAGCAGCGCCTCGAAAATCTCGGCGCGAACGGGGACCACCTGGACAAGTCGAAGTATGGCAAGCACACCGGTTCGGTGGAGACGCACCCGGCGAAGGCGGAGGACTTGTTGATGATGGCGAAACAGCCCGATCCGCGTTACCCCGTCACGGTGTAATTCGGCTCGACGGCTCGCAGACACAATCAAAAGCGCATCTCGACGGGTTTGGCGGCGTTTCGGCGTCGTGGTCTGGGCGAGATGCGCCTCCAGTGTTTCCGCACGGGTTCCTCGTGGAACGTTACGAAGCAGGCACGGCAAACCGGCGACGGACCGGCGCACATTTTAGCCGTGTGATGAGTGACGCAAATTTTCAACGCTCCACGGCGGAGTAAGACAATCGCCGAGCGTTGTGCCACCATTGCTGGCGGCACTGGTCGCCCACCTGGAAGTTCACCCAGGAGGATCTCCAGGAGGCCGCTCCTTCCTGGGACAACCCGGACTGGGTAGAGATCACACTGCACTCCTACCAGCTGCGCTGGAGAAATGCACCCAAGGATGCTCGAAGCAAATCTTGGGAAGAGGAATTGAAAAACACCCGTTGATCAAAGTGCCAACGGTGCAGCTACACGGGGCGGTGGACGGCGCAACGCTGGCAAACTCGGTGGAAGTCCAAGCCAAGTCGTTCGGCGAGGATTTGAACAAATCGTCTTGGCGGGGGTCGGACACTTCATTCTTCGGCGAGCTTTGCTTGGACGCCTTTGGTCCGGCGAGGAGCCATGCTACTGCGGCACGTGACAATGCACTTAGGGATCCACCCTCTCCGCGCCGCAAGTGGTTTTCTACCAGCGGCAGCACACGGCTGCCAAGTTCACCGGGGACCGCTGCCGGCGTTTGCCGGAAATGCGCCTGTACCGTTCGGCACGCTTCCGGGATTCGCGGGCACGCTCTGGATGGGGGACACCCCACCTGTCCCTTGATTACCGACACTCGCCGAAGGGTTTGAGGTATTCGGGCCGTCCATCCCGCCCGCTCCGCAGGCAGTCAGCATCGCAGTCACACTCAACACCATGCCGAGTTCCGCCGTCCTGCGGCCGAGGAGAAAAGCGGTGTTTTTGTGCGTCATAAATCGTGTCCTTTGTTCCACGTGGAACAGGGTTCTTCGTTGGTTCGAGGTGAGTTTTGTTCTCAGGCCGGTCAGACTTTAAAGACCGTATTGACGATCTTGATCGAGTTCGGCAGCACAGCTTCCTCCGATGCTCCGTTGTGGAGTGTCGGAAGTTGCCGTTGCGTGAGGCAGGTTACGACAATGCCTGATTCGTCGAAGATGTGCTTCTAAGTTTGAGAACAAAGCTGCCAGCCATCGTCAATCATGATATCTTTCAATGCCCCATGGTATTTCGGGGCATCCCGCCCAGGTTCCCGTTCATGCTTCCGGCCGTTGGCGCGTTGCTCCGGAGGTTGGACTGACTCGCTGGGGTGTTGGTCCGATCCGATGATTGCGCGCCGGTTCTCGATGCATCGGCGCTTGAGGTCTCGCAGCCGGCAAGCACCACACCGATGGTCGCGAGGCAAATCGCCAGCTGCGCCAAAAGGATAAGGGGGGCAGGTAAAAGAACTCGGTTGTTCATCGGTTTCGGGGTTGAGCTATGCGAAGGGTTATGTGTTTTGGGCGAGGATCAAACCGGGCAGACTTCCAGGACCGCACCGACAATCTTATCTGCGCTCGGTAGGACGGCTTCTTCAAGTGCTTCGTTGTAAGGCATCGGGACTTCTTCCTGCGTGACGCGGGCGACCGGGGCGTCGAGTTCGTCGAAGATGTGCTTCTGGATTTGAAAACAAAGCTCCGAGCCGATGCCGCAAAACGGTCGGTCCTGCTCGGCCACGACGACACGGTGGGTCTTACTGACCGAGTTCAGGATGGTGTCGAGGTCCAATGGCTTGATGGAACGCAAGTCGACCACCTCGGCGTTGATGCCTTTCGCCTGGAGGGTTTCCGCCGCCGCCATCGCCATGCGGACGGTCTGCGCGTAGCAAAGGATCGTCACGTCGCTGCCGTCGCGGTGGACGGCGGCTTTGCCGAAGGGCACGAGAACTTCTTCGCCCAGGTCCTCGACCGGACCCTTGGTGCTGTAGAGGAGTTCGCTTTCCAGCACGAGCACAGGATTGTCGTCGCGGATGGCGGTCTTGAGGAGGCCCTTGGCGTCTCGCGCGGTGGCGGGCATGACGACCTTCAAGCCGGGGACGTTGGCGTACCAACACTCGGTCGCGTGGGAGTGCGTCGCGCCGAGCTGGTGCGCCGGGCCGTTGGGGCCGCGGAACACGATGGGCACCGTGAACTGCCCGCCGGACATGGTCAGCATGTTGGGCGCGTTGTTGACGATCTGGTCAAAGGCCACCAGTGAGAACGAGAACGTCATGAACTCAATGACAGGTCGGAGTCCAGTCATCGCCGCGCCGACGCCCAAACCGGCGAAACCGGCCTCGGCGATGGGCGTGTCGATCACGCGCTTGGGGCCGAACTTTTCGAGAAGGCCTTGGCTGATCTTGTAAGCGCCGTTGTACTCGGCGACCTCCTCGCCCATGAGAAACACGTTCGGGTCGCGCTCCATTTCCTCGATGAGGGCTTCGTTGACGGCTTGGCGGTAGGTAATTTCTCTCATGGAATGGGAAAGTTGGATGAGATCATCAAAGCATGTTCTTGCGCCGACCATATATCCCGGCACTGCGCGATGAACTCTTCCCGAAAGTCTCCGGCGGTGGGACGATGAAAACCAGCCATCAATGCCGATTTGGTCACGATCTGATGCGCATCGTTGACGAGGTCATTGAAACGGACTTTTGCTTGCCGGATTTCGTCCGGTGTTCCCTCCTTAAACGCAAAGACAACGTAATCGCGAGTGGCAACGGCGATCTTCTCCTCAGGAATATCCATGTCCTTACCGCATAGAGGGGAGCATCATTCTATAAACTGAAGGGCGGACAGCAATTTTGAGGCGCTGCTGCTGACGTTTTGCTTCTCTCAAAAATTACCAGCCGCCACGGTGAAATTCCCTGTTTTCGTCGCACGTCAACCGCAGATCCAGCAAACCATCGAACGAGGCTGAATGAGGCACCCCTCCGGCGATCTCGCGGACATAATCGATGAAGAAGTCACACACCAAGACCATTTTGTCCCATACATTTTGTCCCATAAATCGAAGACTTCCCGCACGCTCAGTTCACTCTTGGATTGCTGAATAGTCCACTGATAAAGGGTCTTCATCTGCTCCTCCAAGCGGACACCCCTCGCTTCTGGAGAGAGGTGGTCTTGTTCCCCCTCGCGCAGAATAGCAAAGGTCTCGCGTTTCTTGGCTTCAAGCAGATCAAGAGTGGCGAGCATACGGTAACTTCGTTGGGCGTTTGCGATGGTCAAGCGCTTGCTATCCACCCACCGGCTGTCCGTTCACCGTGTTGACGAACGTGTAGTCGTACAGCGCCTCCAGCGGCGGCTCCGGGCTTTGCTCGGCGAACGTGACGCTGTCCACGCTGATCTGCTTGGCCTTGGCGTCCATTTCGTCGTAAGCCTCCTGGGTCAGCGACCCCTCGTCGATCAACTGTTTGGCCAGCTTGGCGATGGGGTCGAGGTCCTTGTACTTGTCGAGTTCTTCCTTGGTGCGGTACAAACCTGGATCGCTCATGGAGTGGCCACGATAACGGTACGTGCGGATTTCCACCCAGTAGGGCTGCGGCGTCGCACGGACCGTTTCCACGATGGGCTTCAGGCCGTCGCGCACCGCCCGGGCGTCCATGCCGTCGATGACCACGCTGGGCATGTCGTAGCCCTTGCCGCGGTTGACGATCTCCTTGAGCGGATTGGACCGGTGGGCGTGCGTGCCCATGGAAAAGAAATTGTTTTCGCAGATGAAGATGACCGGCAGCTTGTACAGGCCGGCCATGTTCAGCGCCTCGTGGAACGCGCCGATGTTGATCGCGCCGTCGCCCATGTAGCAGAGCGTCACGCGGTCCTCGTTGCGATATTTGCTGGTGAAGGCAAACCCTGTCGCCAGCGGCAGGTGCTGACCGATGATGGCGTGCCCACCCATCATGCAGCGTTCCTTGTCGAAGTAGTGCATGGAGCCGCCCAGACCCTTTGAGCAGCCCGTCGCCTTGCCGAACAACTCGGCCATGCACGAATCCGCGCTCATGCCCCGCGCGAGGGCGTGGCCGTGGTCGCGATAGGCGGTGATCAGGTAGTCGTCCGGCCGGGTGGCCGCCACGGAACCGGCGACGACCGCTTCCTGACCGATGTAAAGGTGGCAGAAACCGCCGATGCGGTCGCCGCGTTGGTACTGTTGGGCGGCGCGTTCCTCGAAGCGCCGGATGAGGAGCATCTGGGAAAGCATTCCTAGCTCCTGTTCTGCGACAGAACTCTTGTGCATAAATGATTCGTCTTCGGCCCCGCGGACGGAAACCCGGTCAACGGCGAGGCGTGCGATGGTTGGTGCGGACGGCAAAAAACAAGGCCTCGCTCCAGCGCGTGGAACGGAGCCGGGACTAGGTTCGTTCCCGCACGGTAGAAGGGGAACGCCGCTAGCCCTGGTGCCCTGCACCGGAGAGAAGCCGATCCGACCCGGCGGCGACCGTCCGCGGGGAGAGGGCATTTCCCCGCTTGGGCCGCGTCAGGCGGACGCAAGCGAGGAACACCATAGAATAGAGCGCATCGCTGACAAGTTCGTTTCGGAAAAAAACGTAGGACGGCAGGTAGCCCGGCAGCCCGACCGTCAGCGCCTGCCAGAGGCCGGCGACCGTTTGCGGATACTCCGGCGACCCGAGCCACGTCAGCGCATTGCTGGCCACGTAGAAGAACACCGAACCCGCGAGCGTCGCGCCGAGCACCGCCGAGGGCATCGCTCCCCGTGGTACGGAGCGAAGCGCCATGCCGCCGAGGCCGATGAGCGCGAGCAACGCGTAGCGGGCGAGCAGCGAGGCCGCGAAGAAGTTCGCGCCGTAGTGCAGGTCGATCACGAGATCGGACAGGAGCAGGATACCCAGCGGCACGGCCAGAGCCAGCCGCCGAGGCAGGAACACCCCCGCGCACAGCGCCACCGCCGCCAGCGGGCTGAAGCCCACCAGCCAACTCGAAGCACCCACCGGCTGCCACGCCAGGAAAATCCGGAACAGGGCGACGAGGGGGATGAGGAAAAGGGCGGGTAACATGGCTTCGCATCCGGACCCTCCCGCATTTCGGCGATACGTTCAAGGAGCAAGAAACTGGATCTTGACCCATGGGAGCAACAGGAGGCCGCCGGTTCGTTGCCCGCGGGAACGAAACGAACCCACGTCGAGCAGCCATCTCTGGACGTGGCCAGCCCGTTCCACTACGATCCGCCGCCATGTTCCAACGTTTCTGCCTCTTCCTGCTGGCCATCGCCGGGTTGCACGCGGCGCTGCCAACCGTCTAAGAAAGTGTGTGAGAAGTGTCTGAGTTGCCCCCCGCAGGCGTCGTCAACAATAGGTAGGGATGGCTCTCCGAGCCGCTCCCTAGATTGTTCTGGAACAGGGAAGGTCGCGAGACGGGCACGTTTACCCAACCTAAAATAGGAAGCGGCTCGGAGAGCCATCCCTACCTATTGTTGACGACGCCTGCGGCGGGCCTGCTTCTCACACGCTTTCTAAGATGATTTACCGGCCCGGTCGGCGAGGGCCTGCTCCCGGCGGCGTGCGGCGAGGGCGTGGACGTGGCGGTCCTCGTCGGTCTCCAGCGTCAGCGGCGGCACGGGGGTGGGGCGGCCCTGGTCGTCGAGGTGCACGAATGTCAGCCAGCATTCGTTGGTGTGACGGCGCGTGCCGGTGGCAATTTCCTCTGCGTACACGTCCACCGTGATCGACATGGACGTGCGCCCGACATGGACCACCCGTGCGCGGACCTCCACGAGTTCGCCGATGCGGATGGGTTCCTTGAAAAGCACCCGGTCGATGCTCAGCGTCGTGGCCTGCCCGCCGCAATGCCGGATGGCGCTCAACGCCGCACAACGGTCCACCATGCTCATGATGACCCCGCCGAACACCGACGAATGCCTCAGGCCATTTGCCTGGTGAGGCATCATGAGGTCGGCGACGACGGCTTCGGAGTGACGCGGGGTTTTGGGATTCATAACGAACTGTTTACCTGCCGGCGTCGGCGTAGAGACGCTCGATCTCTCCGGCGTACTTCTTGACGATCTCGCGCCGCTTGAGCTTCTGCGTGGGGGTTAATTCGCCGCTCGCCGTCGTCCATTCCGCACCGAGCACGGTGAAGTTTTTAATGCGCGCGTACTGTGCCAGGTCCTTGTTGGTGAGGTTGATCTCGTCGGCGACCAGCGCGCGCACGCTCAGCAGCTTGACCAACTCGGCGTCGGATGCCGGGAGCGCGATACTCATGCTCTCTTCCTGCGGTTTCCGCAACGCCAGACGTTCGCGCACCACCGCGAAATTCGGCACGATCAACGCACCGGGGAACTTCTGGTACTCGCCGACAACCATCGCCTGCGCGATGAGCGGCGACTCCTTCAGCTTGTTTTCCACGGGTTGCGGCGCGATGTACTTGCCGCCGCTGGTCTTGAAAATTTCCTTCTTGCGGTCCGTGATGCGCAGGAAGCGCAAGCCGTCCAGGCCCTCGACGAACTCGCCCACGTCGCCGGTGTGCAGGAAGCCTTCCTCGTCCACCGCCTCGGCCGTCAGGTCCGGCCGATGGTAGTAGCCCAGCATGACGTTCGGTCCGCGGTAGAGGATCTCGCCGTCGGAAGCCAGCCGAATTTCGCCTCCCGCGATGACCGATCCCACCGTACCGATGCGGTGGTGACCCGCCCGTGAGTAGTTCGTCGTGACCACAGGCGCGGCCTCCGTCGGTCCGTAGCCCTCGTACACGCGCACACCCGCGTTCCAGAAGACCTTGGCCAATTTCGGGTTGAGCGCGGCTGAACCGCACACGATGCTGTCCACCCGGCCGCCGAGCGCCTCGCGCCACTTGGAGAAAACGAGCTTGTCCGCCAGCTTGAGTTGCATGCGTTCGGACAGCGTGGATTTCTCCGGGTTCTCCGGGTCAAGGCGTTCCGCGAGGTCCAACGCCCAGAAAAACAGTTGGCGGCGGCGTCCCTTCAGCGCGGTGCCGCGCGCGATGATGCGCTCGTAGATTTTTTCCAGGACGCGCGGCACGACGGCGAAGAAGTTCGGGTGTACCTCGCGCATGTTGTCACCGACCCGCTCCAGGCTCTCGGCGTAGTAGACGGACATGCCGAGGTAGAAATACGCGTTGGTGAGCGTGCGCTCGAAGATGTGGCACAACGGCAGGAACGAGATCGCGCGTTCGCTCGGGCTGCCGCCGATGAGCGGGACGATGGCCATGGCGTTGCTCACTAGGTTGGCGTGCGAGAGCATGACACCTTTAGGTTGGCCGGTGGTGCCGGAGGTGTAGATAAGCGTCGCCAAGTCCTCGGGACGCACGGCGACGGCAAGGGCGTCGATCTCGCGCGCGAACACCGGATCGGCGAGCAGCAGGCGCGCGCCTTGGTTGCGCAGTTCGGTCCACACGGGCGCGTCCACGGCGGAGGACCGTTGGTAAAGGTACACGTTTTCCAGCGTGGGCAGGTCGCTGCGGACGCCGGCGATCTTGGCGTGGAGCGCGTCGCTGGAAACGAACAACAGCCGCGCACCCGCGTCGTCGAGGATGAAGCGGCATTCATCCGGGGTCAGCGTCGGGTAGATCGGGACGTGGACCGCACCGAGCTGGAGGACGGCGAGGTCGATGATGTTCCACTCCGCACGGTTCGTCTCGGTCATGTTGGCGACCCGGTCGCCGGGACGCACCCCGACCGCGTGCAGACCGGCGGCAAGAGCGCGCGCGGTCTCGACGATCTGGCGGGTGGAATAACGCTTCCATCGGCCCGCGACCTTGTGCGCGAGCGCGTCGGGCTTCGAGAAGCACGCGAGCTGATGCGTGATGAGATCGAAGACGCGTGTCGGCTCAGGCGACACCTTCACGGGTTTGACGCGGCGCATGGGCCTGGTCACCGCGTTGCGGGAAGGCAGGGGAGAGGAAATCGTCATGGCGGGGGAACAAAATCAGGCCGCGACGTGGCCGGTCGTTTCAAGGTAGGGATGGCTCTCCGAGCCGCTCCCTAGATTCTCTGGAAAGAACGTCAGAATACCGGCACGTTTATCCAATCTAAAATAGGGAGCGGCTCGGAGAGCCATCCCTACCTTGGTGAGACGAATGCCTTCAGCGTGATGTGCAGCCATCGTCTCCATTTTAATCCAAAGCGATAGGCGCGGCGAGGCATTCGGGCGGGATACCGAAAGCATCGACAAGAGCGACCGCCTCGCGGCGGACCTCCGTGCAGAGTGTGCCGACTTCGCGCGTCAACGCACGCGAGCGAGCAGGAGAAAGGAGACCGTTTTCCAAGAACCAGGCCCGCCCCTTTTCCAGATGATGCAGCGCAAAAAGATCACGCAGTTTGGTGAGGATCGGGCGCAAACTCGCATCTGGGCAAGAAGCGATCCCCGTGTTGAAACGCTCCAACATGAGACGTTCAACATGCGCCTGCGCGAGGGCGAGCAAATTGTTCTGCTCGGCGGTGAAGGCGGCGTACGGCGTGTTGCGCTTGCCGGCGGTCAACGCCCGGATGCGCGCGGCCACCGAGAGCAGCAGGCGCTCCTCGCGCAACCGGAAGAGCGCCGTCTGCGTCTCCTCCGCGCGCAGGTCGCCGGCGTGCGCATCGCCCAGCGGCAGGCGGGAACGCAACGACCGGAGCTTCTGCGCCAATGCCCAGCGGGCGAGTTGACCCTTGCTGCGGCCCTTTAACGTCGCGGCGAAGTCCGTGAGCAGGTTCTTGGCGACGAGCTGCATCAGCACCGTGTTGTCGCCCTCGAACGTCGTGAAGATGTCGCTGTCGGCCTTCAGCGCGGCGAACCGGTTGATCGCCAGATAACCCTCGCCGCCGCACGCCTCGCGTGCCGTCTGTAGGGTGTGCGTGGTGTTCCAGGTGGAGAACGCCTTTAACCCGGCGGCGGTCGTCTCAACCTGCCGGAAGTTCGCGGCGTCGGTGTGCAGCGAGGCCTTCGTGAGGTCCTTGAACGCGAAGTCCAGCGCGTACGCGTTGGCCAGCAGCGGCACGAGCCGGCGCTGGTGCGCGGGGTAGTCGAGGAGGGGAGTTTCCGGCTGACCCTCCGCCGGGCCGAACTGACGCCGACGCGCCCCGTAGCGCACGGCGATGGCCAGACCGCACTTGGCGATGGAAAGTCCGCTGTGACCCACGCTGATGCGCCCGGCGACGAGCGTTCCCAGCGTCGTGAAAAACCGCGCGGCCGGGCTGCTGATGCTCGACGTGTAGCTGCCGTCTACCGCGACCTGCGCGAACTTATCTAACATCTCCGCGTGGGGCACGCGGACGTGATCGAACCAGAGGCGACCGTTGTCGACGCCGTTGAGGCCGAGCTTCTGGCCGTTATCTTCGGTGCGGACACCCGGCAGCGGGTTGCCCGCCGCGTCGCGGATGGGCACGACGAACGCATGGACGCCGTGCGACTCGCCGCGCGTGCGCAGTTGCGCGAAGACCGTCGCGATCCGCCCGTGGACGGCGGCGTTGCCGATGTAGTTCTTGCCCGAGGTGAACGTCGGCGAGTGCAGGTCGAACTCGCCCGTCGACGGGTCGTACGTGGCGGTCGTCTCGATGTCGCGCACGTTCGAGCCGTGGCCGATCTCGGTCATGGCGAAGCAGCCGGGCAGGTCGACCGTCGCCGTGGCGGGCAGGTACTTCTGGTGATGGTAGTCCGTGCCGAGCCGCAGCACGCTGCCACCCCACAAGCCGAACTGCACGCCGAACTTGATGACCAGCGAAATGTCGTGGAACCCGAGCGTCTCAAACGCGGCCATGAACCCTGCGAGATCGTCGCTGCCGCCGACCGACTTCGGCAAATAGAGGAAGCCGATGCCTTGGCGGGCGATCTCGCGCGTCCACTCGAACACCTTCGCGCGCAGTCCTTCCGTGTCCGTGCCGCCGTAGTAGCGGAACGACGGCTGCGAGAGGATCGCGCGCACCCGGTTCTTGACCGCGGCCTGTTCGCCGTCGAACAGCGCGCGCATCGCCGCCGGCTCGAAGGAGACGGTCCCCGGCTCGATGGGCGGGTAGCCGCGCAGCCACGGTTCGTCGATGGGCTGCTGGCCGGCGCGGGGATCGGCGACGATCCCGGGCGCGGGGTCCATGGGCATCGCCGCGCGCTCGGCGGCTGCGGGGTGAGGCGGGGGGGATGCGAGCGTTTTCATTCAGGCGTGCTGAAGGGCGGGGGACCCAGCGGGTTTGGGGGACATTTTGACCGGGACGGTTTCACGCGGCGCGTAAAAGCCAGCGTTGCCCGCCGCACGCTCGCGCAGCAGCGCGGCAGGCTGGAAATGACGCCCAGCGGTGGCGGCGAGTTGTTCCAAGCGCCGCACGATTTCGGACAAGCCGCGGCTGTCGGCGTAGCGCAGTGGACCGCCGCGGAACGGTGCCCATCCCGTGCCCATGATCATGCCGAAATCCACGTCTTCCGGCGCGGCGACCACGCCTTCCTCCAGCACGCGCGCGGCTTCGTTGACCATCACGAGCACCAGGCGGTCGCGCAGGGTGGCATCGTCGGCGGTGCCGCGCGCCACGCCGGGCGTGCGGAGCGCGGCGGCGGCGGCGTGAAGCGGCGGCAGAGCATTGTCGTCGCGCTTTTTGTCGGCGGCGTAGGTGTAGATGCCCTTGCCGGCCTTGCGCCCCAGCCAGCCGCTGGCGATCATCGTCGAGATGGCCTGACCCGCCCCGGAGTCGGCCGGCATGGAACCGGGCAGACGCTCGGCGAGCTCTCGCGCGACGTGGTTGCCCACGTCCACGCCCACTTCGTCCATGAGCCGCAGCGGGCCCATCGGCATGCCGAAGTCGAGCATGATCCGATCGATGCGTGCGGCGTCGTAGCCTTCCTCGAAGTGCAGCCGCAACGCCTCGGCCATGTACGGCAGCAGGACCCGGTTGACGAGGAAGCCGGGCGAATCCTTGACGATCACCGGCAGTTTGCCGATGGCCTTGACGTAACCCAACGCGGTGTTCATCGTCGCCGCGTCGGTGCGCGGGCCGCGTACGATCTCGACGAGTTGCATGCGGTGGACCGGGTTGAAGAAATGAATGCCCACTACGCGGCCGGGATGCGCGAGGCCGTCGGCGATGCGGTCGATGGAGAGCGCGGAGGTGTTCGTGGCGAGCACGGCTTCCGGCGCGACCTGCGCTTCGAGCGAGGCGAAGATTTTCTTCTTGAGGTCGAGTTTCTCTACGGCGGCCTCGACCACGAGATCGACCCCGCGCAGGGGCACGTCGCCGGTCACGGGGATGACGCGGTCGAAGCCGGCCTGCGCCTCGGCCCGGGTGAAAACCTGGCGCTTGGCGGCGTCGTTGAACAGCTTGCCGATGGACTGGATGCCTTTGGAAAGCGCGGCGGGAGCGATGTCCTTGAGCAGCACGCGCAAGCCGCGCGCGGCGGACCACTGCGCGATCCCCGCGCCCATGAGACCCGCGCCGATGACGGCGGCAGTTTTCACGGCAACAGGCTGCGCGTCGGTGCCGGGGAGCTTCGTTTTCTTGGCGCGTTCCTGGAGGAAGAAAATGCCCATCAGGCTGCGCGCCACATCGGTCTGGGCGAGTTCGACGAACGCGTCGCGTTCCAGGCGGAGCGCCGGGCTTTCGGCCAAGCCTAACCCGTTCGTGGTTACCTCAATGGCGCGCAGGGCGGCGGGATAGTTGCCGCGCGTCTTGGCCAGCGTCCGTCTGCACGCGAGGGCGGCGACGACGTGGCGGGCCGGGGCGCGGTTGGCAAAGGGCGTGGGCAGCGGCGGGCGCTTGCCGCGGGCCAGGAGGCGTTCGGCGGTGGCGAGCATGCCTTCGGGGTAGGCAATGTCATCCACGAGGCCGGCTTTCCTGGCGGGCACGCCGGCGAGTTGTTTGCCGGTGAGGATCATTTCGAGCGCCTTCGGCAGACCGACGAGGCGCGGCAGCCGCTCGGAGCCGCCCCACGCGGGCAAAATGCCGATCTGGACTTCCGGCAGGCCGAGCTTGGTGGAACCGTCGTTGCAAGCCACGCGCCAGTCACAGACGAGGGTCAGCTCCAATCCGCCGCCCACGCACAAACCCTGGATCGCCGCTGCGCTGGGCACGCGCAGGTCGGCGATGCGGCCGAACGCGTGATGGCCGCGGTCGATGATGCCGCCGAGACGTTCGTCCGTCATGGGGCCGGCGGTGAAGCCGTGCAGGTCCGCGCCCGCGATGAAGATTTTGCCCTTGGCGGAAGCGAAGATCACGCCTTTGACGCCGCCGTCGCGCGCGCCTGCTTCCACGAAGTCGAGTTGGGCGTTGAGTTCGGCGAAAGTGGCGTCGTCAAAGATGTTCACCGGCGAGTCGGGCCGGTCGAAGGTCAGCACGCAGATGCCGTTCGGCTGGACCGTGCGGCGGATGTTGGAAGGCATGGGGGAAAGGAGATGAGAAATGGGAAATGGGATGCGAGAAATGGGATGTGGGATGGGCAGAGGAAAACGGCTCAGACCGTTTCCACCCACAGCGCGCCGCCCTGGCCGCCGCCGACGCAGAGCGAGAGGAGCGCGCGCTTGGCCTTGCGGCGGGCGAGTTCCTTGAGACCGGTCAACACGAGGCGCGCGCCGGTCACGCCCACCGGATGGCCGAGCGCGATGGCCCCGCCGTTGACGTTGAGGACCTCGTCGGAGATCTCGCCGAGCACGGTGTCGCGGCCGAGCTTTTCCCGACAATACTTCGCGTCGGTCGCCGCGCGCTGGCAGCCGATGACCTGCGCGGCGAACGCCTCGTTGATCTCGATGAGGTCGGCGTCCTTCAAACCGAAGCCGTGCCGCTGCTCGGCCTTGTGGATGGCGTGCACCGGGCCGAGGCCCATGCGCGACGGGTCGCAGCCCGCGTACTGGAAGCCGACGAGCTTACCCAGAGGTGTCAGGCCGCTGGCTCGGAGCGCCTTTTCGGTCATCATCAGAAGCGCCACGGCACCGTCGGTGATCTGCGACGCGTTGCCTGCCGTCACGGAGCCGCTGACTTTCTCGAACACCGGCCTGAGCTTGCCCAGCGCCTCCATCGTCTGACCCTTGCGCGGGCCGTTGTCCTCGTCGAGGTACGCCTGGCCGTTGCGAACCTTCGGCAGGTAGACGGGCGTGATCTCCTCGCGCAGCTTGTCCTTGGCGGCGACCGCCTTGTGATGCGAGACCATCGAGAAACGATCCTGCTCCTCGCGCGTGATGCCGAAGTCACGCGACACGTTCTCGGCGGTCTGACCCATGTTCAGGCCGCTCACCGGGTCGGACAACCCCATTTGCAGGCCGATGCGCGGCTTGAAATCCTCCGGCCGGAAGCTCGCGGCGACAGCGATCTTATCCTTGAAGGTCTTGGCGCGGGCGAGCGCGCTGAATTTTTTTGCCGCCCCGGCACTGTAGAGCAGGGGAACGAGCGACATGTTCTCCGTGCCGCCGACCACGAACACGTCGCCGCGTCCCACCAGCATTTTTTCCGCCGCCTGCGTGACGCTCTCGAAGCCGGACGCGCAGTTGCGATGCACCGTGACGGCCGAGACCGTATCGGGGATGCCCGCGCGCAAGGCGATGACGCGGGCGATGTTCGCGGCGTCGGCCGGTTGCGCGACGCAGCCGAAAACTACTTCCTCGATGGTCGCGGGGTCCAGACCCGTTTTGGCGAGGAGTTCGGCCACGGCGGCACGGCCGAGTTCGACGGCGTCGGTGTCCGCGAAGGCGGTGCCCATCTTGGCGAACGGGGTGCGGATGCCGTCCACAATGTAAATCGGCTGTTCGAGAGGCTTCATTTCAGGGAGGAAGAAAATTGAATGCGCGGGGAGGGGACCGCAGCAACATAAAAAAATAAACATTGTTCAAACGGCAGTCAACAAAATTTTAAACGATGTTCAATTTTCTTGAACGCTGTTCAAATTCTGCGATTCTGGGAGGCGTTACACGTTCCTGTTCCTATGCGACCACCTCTCCGTTTTCCTCCTGCTGCCAGTGGCTCGGCTCCTGTCGCCGTGAGCGAACGGAGCGACCGCGTGCGATCCAAGCCGGCCAAGGCCGCGAGGCCCACCCGCGCCACGAAAGCCGCCAAGCCAGCGCCACCCGCGCGCCCGCCGAAGAACCCGCGCCGCCTCGCGCCGCCGTCCATGGACCACCGTCGCGCGCACGTCCTGGAAGCCGCGCTCCGGGTGTTTGAAGAGAAGGGCCTCGAAGGCGCGAACATGCGCTCCATCGCGCGTGAGGCCGGCTACACGCCCGGCGCGCTCTATTTCTACTACGCGAGCCAGGAGGAGATCTACGCCGATCTGCTCTCGCACTCGTTGCGGCGGTTGCACGCGGCGACCTGCGAGGCCGGTGCGGAGTTCACGGACGGCGCGAACCCGTGCGCGCTCGTCGTCGCCCGCGCGCTGGCGTTTTACGATTACTACGCGACGCGGCCCGACGAACTGAGCCTCGGTTTCTACCTGTTCCGCGGCATCGGTCCCCACGGGTTGACGCGTGAACTCAACGAACGGCTCAACACCGAACTCTGGCGCGCGCTCGCGGGGTTGTACGATCCGATCATCGCGCTCGGCCGCACGCGCGAGGAGGCGCTGGCGGAGTTGACCTCGGCTTTCGGGCACTGCGTGGGTATGCTGTTGCTCGTGCACACGGGCCGCATCCGCATGTTCCGGCAGGACGGGCGGGAGTTGTTCCGCGCGTTCGTGGAAAACAGCGTTGGCGGAAAGGGCGTCGGACGATGAACAACGCCCGTTCCTCCATCACCGGCGTTCGCCCGCCGTGTCCTTGGCCGAAGTTCCGCCGGTCGATGTCGCGGCGCGGGGCGGACGACGGCCGGAAGACCGCCGAAAACCGACCCGAAGAAGGAAAATTCCGTCGCACGCTAACCGTTGTTTTCCGCGCGAACTACAGTGTTTTTCGTTTGCGTGTGGAGTCCTCCCAGCCCCGGCAGGGGCGCAAGCGTTTAGCCCACGGCGTAAGCCGTGGGAAAGGTGGTCCAGAGGGTCAAAGCCCCGGCAGGGGCGTAAGAAAAAACGCGGTCCATTGGGGACCACCAGGCGGGTTTTCTTTCGCCCCTGCCGGGGCTTGGCTGGTGTGGGTGCTGGTTCCTCACGGCTCACGCCGTGGGCTAAACGCTTGCGCCCCTGCCGGGGCTGAAAACTCTACGAGTAACCGGAAAACGCTTTAAACCGGATCTCCCATGGCCGAATCCTTCCGCACCCGCCTGCTGCGCTGGCGGTTCAACCTGCATCCCGCCTACCGCCGCAGCGGAGGCCGCCTCACCTACGTCGCCGCCGATCTGCACGAGGTGCGTGTGCGCCTGCCGCTGTGCCGCGCCACGCGCAACCTCAACGGCACGATCTACGGCGGCAGCATCTACGCGGCCGTCGATGCGCTCCACGCCGTGATGATCGCCCAACTGCTCGGGCCGCGCGAATACGTCGCGTGGACGAAGGCGGCGCACGTCCGCTTTTGCGCCAGGCGCGCACGGACCTGGAAGCGCGCGTCGTGCTCAGCGACGAGGAAGTGCGCTCCGTGCGCGACGAGGCCGAACGGACCGGGAAGGTCGAGCGCCGGTACACCGTGGAGTTGACCGACGCGCACGGCCACGTCTGCGCGGCGTGCGAGATCACCGTGCACATCCACGCGCGCGCCGCCCGGGCACGCCCGGATGATCCGGTCGAAGCCATCGCCACGCCGGCCGCTTCCTGACCCATGAACGAGTTTGCCGGCCGCACCATCTTCATCACCGGCGCGAGCCGCGGCATCGGCCGCGCCATCGCCCTGCGCCTCGCGCGCGGCGGGGCCAACGTCGCCGCCGCCGCCAAGAGCGACGAACCGCATCCCAAGCTGCCCGGCACGATCCACGAGGTGGCCGCGGAGGTCGACGCCGCCGGCGGCCACGGACTCGCCGTGCGCCTGGACGTGCGCGATGAGGCCAACGTCGAGGCGGCCGTCGCCGCGACGGTGGAACGTTTCGGCGGGCTGGATGCCGTCGTCAACAACGCCGGGGCCATCGCGCTGACCAACGTGGAAGACACCCCGCCCAAGCGCTTCGACCTGCTCCAGAGCGTCAACGCCCGCGCGGTGTACCTGTGCGCGCGGGCGGCGCTGCCGCACCTGCGGCGTTCGGCGTTCGGCGGGCATGTCCTGAGCCTGTGCCCGCCGCTGAACTTTGCGGGAACGTGGCTGCGCGATCATGCGCCGTACACGCTCAGCAAGTTCGGCATGACGATCCTGTCGCTGGGCATGGCGGAGGAGTTCCGGGCGGGCAACGTGGCGGTGAACTGCCTGTGGCCGCGCACGCTCGTGGCGACGAGCGCGGTGGAGTTCGCCATCCCCGGCGGGAAAAACCTGTTCGCCCGGGCGCGCAAGCCGGAGATCGTCGCCGACGCGGCGGCGGCCATCCTCGCCACGCCGCCGGGCAAGCTGACCGGCCAGTGCCTGCTCGACGAGGATTTCCTGCGAGCGCGGGGCGTGGAGGATTTCGCGCCGTACGCCTGGGACGCGGCGGGAGCGGTCGGCGGGCTGCTGCCTGATTTGTTCCTATGAGGGAGCGCCGCCCGCGATCCAGCGCAGCACGAACGGCATGACGACGGCACCCAGCATCGCCGTGCCGCTCATCCCGAGCGACGCGTAAGCTCCCGCCGCCGGGCTGATCTCCATGGCGCGCGCCACCCCGATGCCGTGCGACGTGCAGCCGAGCGCGAGGCCGACGGCGCGTTCGTCGCGGACGCGCAGCCAGCGCAGGACGCTCGGTCCGACCGTCGCACCGAGCATCCCGGCGATGAGCGTGCCGGCCATCGCCGCATCGACGGACACCCCTGCGTCCAAGGCGAGTCGGTAAGCCACGGGCGACGTGATGGACTTCAACGTGCCGCCCGCCACGACCGGCCAAGCACGGTGCAGAGCAGCCACGCCGAACGCCATGCTGCCCACCGCCACGCCGAGGCCGAAAGGGAGGACCACCGCCAACGTGCCGACGCTCGCGCGCACGGTGCGGCGCAACTGAAAAATCGGCACCGCCATCGCGACCACCGCGGGACCGAGCAGCCAGTTGATCCACTCCGTCGCCGCCCGGTACTCGTCGTAGCGGCGGCCGGTGAGTTCGAGGAGGGCTGTCACGGCCAGGATGCCGGTGAAGCCCGGATGCAGCAGCGAAAAACGCAGGCGCAAGAACAGCCGGCGGCAGAGGAAATAGACGAGGATCGTCAGCCCGCTCCAGAGTGCGAGCAACCCGGCGAAGGGCAATCCGAACGTCGAGGCAACTAGGTTCATCGTGCCAGGTTTTGGCCGGGCTGTCCGGTCGCCGGTTTTCCGCGGAGAACCTGTTGCGCAGCGTGCCCCGTCGCTGCCCAGAGCAACAGCGTGGCGACAGCCACCGTGCCTGCGAACAATCCGCGGTCGGCAACCCAGAAGTCACGGTTGCGCAACGCGTAAACGAAGATCGGCATGAACAACAGCGGTAACAGCCACAAGAGCCAGCGAGCGGCGTCCACGACCCAACACAGGGGCAAGATTCCCGCGCCGAGCAGCGTGAGCAGCAGGAACAACCCGAGGATGTTGCCCGGGAGGCTCAACCCCGACCAACTCTTGATGGCCTCGCCGGCTTCCAGGCAGCAGACCAGCACCACGAAGCCGACGGGAACGTGCCACCAAGCTGCCGGCTCCGCTTCTTCGGGTAACACCGGCGGCGGTTCCGCAGGCACGGGCGCAGCAGGTTCGCCGGGGTGACGAGGTAAAGGCGCGGGGTCAGGCAGGTTCGACATGGAACAGGGTAGCGATGCGCGGACGTTGGTCTACAGCGTTTTCCGTTTGCCTGTGAGAGTCCCAGCCCCGGCACAGGCGCAAGCGTTTAGTGCCTGTCCGATCAATCTCGTTTCCAGCCCCGGCAGGGGAGGCAGAATTTAGCCCGGGGCGTGAGCCCCATGGAAAGCGGCCCTTCGGCATAGCCCCGGCAGGGGCGGCAGAAAACCCGCGCAGTGATCCCGCTGGCCCGCGTCTTTTTCTTGCGTCCCTGCCGGGGCTACAAGCCCTACGGGCAAATGGAAAATGCTGTATTCAGTCAAGAAAATCCGTTTGCTCATGCCAGTTCGTCCAGCGGGGCGAATGAAAGCAGCCTTCTCCTTCAATCCAATTGCAGCGCGTGCAGCGTCGCTTCGTTGATCAAACCGGTGTCCGCGAGGTGGCGGTCCTGCTGGAATTTACGGAGGGCTTCCTTGGTGTCGGGGCCATACATGGCATCCACTTTCCCACCGAAGTACCCGCGGCGGATCAGTTCCTGTTGCACTGCCTCCACCAAGGAATCCGGCCCGTTGTTCGGCACCGTGCCTTGAGCAGCATTCCCCTCGCTCTGCCTTTGTGGACCCACCTGCGGCGCGGGAGCTGGTTGGTCGTTCGCGTTGGCATTCTGACCCTGGTCCGTGTACTGCGGGGTCACCGTGGCTGCCCCGTTGTCGTAACCGATCGCAGCGTTGGAGATATCCGAGTACGTGCCGTCCGCGTAATACGGGTAGGCTCCATTGTATCCGCCGTAGTAGCCGAGGTACGGTGCGTAAGACGAACCATAAGCATACGGATAGTCGTAGTACCTGTACGGGTAATGGTAGCGGCCGTTGCGGTAAACATTCCCTCCGGTGTTGTGGTTATACCCATTCGGGGAAACGCGTCCGGCGAACCGGTTGTTGGTGTAAGCGTTGGATGAATCAGGCCGGTTCGTGGAACTGCGTGCCGCAGCGTTGTTGTTCGCCGTGTTTACCGCCGTGCCGCTCCAAGCGTTTGCCGAACGGGTCGGAAGTTGCCCCACGGATTGTGGTGTGCCCGCCGTCGGATAGACGGATCGCGTGCCTTGCGGAGAACCGCTCAATCCACCGGGCCGCGCCAAAGAACGCTGCGTGGCAACCCCGCCGAACCCACGAGAAGCGTTGTTAGAAAACGAGACACCGGGCCTCGCCCCAGAAACCGCCGGAGCGGAAAGGGAAGCATGACCACCTCCGGTGGCACCCGTGCCGCCGTGGGAGCCGCCGGGTGCAGCGGCACCGCCGCCCACGGTCCCGGCCGTGGTTCCACCGCTCACACCGCCGGCGCTTCCGGCCGCACCACCCGGGCCGAACGCCCGTAAATTCCCCACCGACAGAGCAAACGTGATTGCCACGGCCAGGGGAGCAGCCGAGGGCGAAAGTTTTCCTAGAATTTTCATAGGCTTGTCCAAACATACATCAGCGGACAACCCTTTGAAAGATGGTTCCGAAGCGCCGCATTTTTTGCGCGAATGATTGAACCTTTACGCACCTGAACTGTCCGATTTTGATACAGATTTTATGCAAACAGATAAGTTCACCACTCTCACCCAGCAGGCTTTCCAAGCGGCCCAGAATGACGCCAACGAGCGCGGGCACACGGAACTGACGAACGAACACCTCCTGCGCGCTTTTCTCGATCAGGCGGACGGCGTCACGCGACCGCTTTTGGAGAAGGTGGGCGTCTCCACCCCCAAACTCGGCGAGCAACTCGACGCCGAACTCGCCCGCCGCCCCAAGATCGTCAGCGGCACGGGGCAGCTCCAGCTTGCGCGCACCTTGCGCCAGACCCTCGACGCGGCCGAACGCGAAATGAAGGCACTCAAGGACGAATTCCTCAGCGCCGAGCACTACCTGCTCACCCTGACCAACGGCACCGACCCGGCCGCGCGGCTGCTGAAGGATTTCCAGGTCACGCACGACCGCCTCATGCAGGCGCTCATGCAGGTGCGCGGCAATCAGCGCGTCACCGACCAGAACCCGGAAGGCAAGTATCAGACCCTGGAGAAATACGGGCAGGACCTGACGGAGAAGGCCCGGCGCGGCAAGATCGACCCGGTCATCGGCCGCGACGACGAGATTCGCCGCCTCATGCAGGTGCTCTCGCGCCGCACGAAGAACAACCCCGTGCTCATTGGCGACCCTGGTGTGGGTAAGACGGCCATCGTCGAGGGGCTTGCCCGGCGCATCGTGGCCGGCGACGTGCCCGAGTCGCTCAAGAGCAAGCGCATCATCGCGCTGGACATTGGCTCGATGATCGCAGGGGCGAAGTTTCGCGGCGAGTTCGAGGACCGGCTCAAGGCGTTCCTCAAGGAAGTGACCTCCAGCGAGGGTGAAATCATCCTGTTCATCGACGAACTCCACACCATCGTCGGCGCGGGTGCGGCGGAAGGTTCCGTCGACGCGTCGAATTTGCTCAAGCCCCAACTCGCCCGCGGCGAACTGCGCACCATCGGCGCGACCACGCTCGACGAGTACCGCAAGTACATTGAAAAGGACGCCGCGCTGGAGCGCCGTTTCCAACCGGTGATCGTGGACGAGCCCAGCGTGGACGACACCATCGCGATCCTGCGCGGCTTGAAGGAACGCTACGAGGTGCACCACGGCATTCGCATTCTGGACGCCGCGCTGGTCGCCGCCGCGCAGCTCTCGCACCGTTACCTGACCGAGCGTTTCCTGCCGGACAAGGCCGTGGATCTCATGGACGAGGCAGCCTCGCGGTTGAAGATCGAACTCGACTCCAAGCCGACGGAGATCGACCAGTTGGACCGCCAGATCATGCAAGGCGAGATGGAGCGTCAGGCCATCCAAAAAGAGAAAGATGCCGCCAGTCAGGAGCGTCTCTCCAAGCTGGAAAAAGAACTCGCCGACCTGAAGGAACAAAGCGCGCGGATGAACGCGCAGTTCCAGGCCGAGAAGGCGCAGATCGACAAGTCGCAAGGCATCCAGCGGCAGATCGACGCTGCCAAAACCGAACTTGAACAAGCCGAGCGCCGGTACGAGTCGAGCAAGGCGAGTGAAATCAAGTACGGCCGCCTGCCGGAACTCCAGCGTCGACTCGAAGCCCACAACGCCAAGCTGACCGAAGTGCAGGGTGATGGTTCGCAGATGTTGAAGGAGGAAGTCACCCCCGACGACATCGCGGAGGTGGTCAGTTCCTGGACGCGCATCCCGGTGGCGCGCATGAAGGAGGGCGAGCGCGAAAAACTCATCCGCATGGAAGACCGGCTCAGCAAACGCGTCATCGGCCAGGTGGAAGCCATCAAGGCGGTGTCCAACGCCGTGCGGCGTTCGCGCTCCGGCTTGCAGGACCCGAACCGGCCTGTTGGCTCGTTCATGTTCCTGGGGCCAACGGGCGTGGGCAAGACGGAGCTTTCCCGCGCGCTGGCGGAGTTCCTGTTCGACGACGAGAACAACCTCGTGCGCCTGGACATGAGCGAGTACATGGAAAAGCACACCGTCGCGCGGCTCATCGGCGCGCCTCCGGGCTACGTCGGCTACGAGGAAGGCGGCCAGCTTTCCGAAGCGGTGCGGCGGCATCCGTACAGTGTCGTCCTGTTCGACGAAGTGGAAAAAGCGCACCCGGACGTGTTCAACGTGCTCTTGCAGGTGCTCGACGACGGGCGCATCACCGACGGCCAGGGCCGCACGGTGGACTTCAAGAACACGGTCATCATCATGACGAGCAACCTGGGCAGCCAGTTCATCCTCGATCCGAAGCTGTCTCCGACCGAGGCCGAACGCCGCGTGCAGGAGGCGCTCAAGGGGCATTTCCGGCCCGAGTTCCTCAACCGCGTGGACGAAATCATCATCTTCGACCGGCTCTCCGACGCCGACCTCAAGCAGATCGTCACGATTCAACTCGGCAGTCTGATGAAACGGCTGGAGGCGAAGAAGCTCACGCTCACCCTGAGCGAGGAGGCGAAGGAAGTGCTCGCCAAGGAAGGCTACGATCCGGTGTACGGCGCGCGGCCGCTGAAGCGCGCGATCCAGCGTGAAATCCTCGACCCGCTCAGTCTGGAGATCCTCGAAGGGCGCTTCAAGGAAGGCGACCACATCGCCACGGAGGTGCGCGACGGCAGCCTGATGTTTACGGCTGGCAAATGATTCCTTGAACCTGTACGCAAGGGGACTGTGAAATCACAGCCTCCTTTTTGCGTCCTCTCCCTCGTGGCGGCGTTGTTCTTACCGGCCGTTCTCCGCGCCGAACCCTCCGCGCCGCCGACCTACGAGCAGGTGCGGCAGATCCTGCAAGAACGCATCGAGAAGGACAAACGCGGCGTGGCCATCGTCGTCGGATTGATCGACGCAAAGGGCAGCCGCGTGGTGGCGTTCGGCAACAGGATCAAAGACGGCGGGGTGCCCGTCGACGGAAAAACGATCTTCGAGGTCGGTTCCGTCACCAAGGTTTTCACCTCTCTCCTGCTGGCCGACATGGTGGCGAGGGGCGAGGTCAAGCTGGATGATCCCGTCGCCAAGTACCTGCCAAAAGACGTGAAAGTCCCCACGCGGGGCGGCAGAGAAATTACTCTGCTCGACCTGGCCACCCATCGTTCCGGCCTGCCGTCGGTGCCGGATAATCTTCCTTCCAAGGACGACGCTGACCCGTGGGCGGACTACACGACGGCGCAGTTGTACGAGTTTCTTTCCGGGTACGAGTTGAAGCGTGAGATCGGCAGCCAGTTTGAATATTCCAACCTCGGCGTCGGCCTGCTCGGCAACGCTCTGGCCCGGCGGGAAACAAAGGCGTCGGAAAGCACAGGCCCCGACGCGGATTACGCGCTGAACGTCTTCGACTGGATTTTGCAGCCTCTCGGCATGGCGGACACCGGGATCAATCCGCCAGAAGCAATGCACGAACGCTTGGCGACCCCTTACGGCCGGGATCTCCGCGCGGTGAAGCCGTGGCACCTCCCGGCGCTCGCCGGCGCGGGGTCACTCCGTTCGGACGTGGATGACCTGCTCAAATTTGTGTCGGCCGAACTCGGCCTGACCAAAACGCCGCTCGCCGCCGCGATGCAGGAAACCCAGAAGGCGCGCAACAAAACGGACGAGGAAGTCATGGAAATCGGCCTCGGCTGGCTCATCATGAAGCGTTACGACCCTCCGGTGTATTGGCACAACGGCGGGACCGGCGGATTTCGTAGCTTCGTCGGGTTTTGCCCCGCGAAGAAAATAGGCGTCGTGGTGTTGTCCAATTCCGCCTTCGGGGTGGATGACATCGGCTTCCATTTGCTCGACGACCGTTTTGAACTCAAGCCGCCGCTGAAGGAACGCACCGCCATCCAGCTCAAGCCCGAGACCGCCGACCAGTACCTGGGCAAATACGAGGTGATCCCGCAGTTCGCGCTCACCTTTAGCCGCGAGGGTGACCGCTATTTCATCGACGCCACCGACAATCCCAGGGACGAGGTGTTCCCCGAAACGGAGAACCAGTTTTTCTCTAAGTCCTTCGACGGGCAGATCGAGTTCGTGAAGGATGCCGACGGCAGATACAGTTCGCTGATCCTGCACCAAGGCGGCCTGCCCGACCAGTCGGCCAAACGGTTGCCGTGAGGTCGTTCCCGGTCTAATGTGGGTCGGCCGTGCCATCGTGTGGAGTGTGGTGCTGGCGTTCGTGGCGGGGGTGACGGAAGCCGTCCGCCGCCAAGAGCGGCGGAAACGCCGGTGATGGGCGTTCCTGCGGTAGTTTCACGCCCGGAAAATGCCTCTCGCAAAGGACGCAAAGGAAGAGAAGGCATCGAGAAAATAACCTGCCTTCCGCTTCCTTTCCCACCTTCTGGCCTTTGCGTCCTTCGCGTCCTTTGCGAGAAGCATTCCTCTATCAAACGAACGGAGACCGCAGCGTGATGAACGCCACCTCCGGCGGACAGCGAAACCGCACCGGCAGACCGATGGTCCCGATCCCCGTGGTCACGAACACCCGCGCCGCCGGTCCGCGCACCAACCCGGAACGGTACTTCTGTCCGTAGCGTGACGGCAGCACGGACGCGCCGACCAGCGGCAGCACGACCTGCCCGCCGTGCGTGTGCCCGCTCAGCACGAGGTCCACGCGCGGGTCGCGGATGAGTTCGACGTAGTCCGGGTTGTGCGTGAGCAGCAGACACGGCTCGTTCTCACGCAAGTCGCCGAGTGCAGGCGCGATTCTTGGCCGGCCGGTCCGGCAGTCGTCCACGCCGGCGATGCGCAACCGCGCGCCGCCGGGGCGTTCCAGCCAGACGCCGGTGTTCGTCAGGTCGGTGAATCCGGCGTCTGCCAACGCCTGGCGCGTGAGGCCGGGGTCCGTGCGGTGATCATGGTTGCCCAGCACGGCGAACCGGCCCAACGGTGCGCGCAAATCCGCGAGCACGCTGACCCCCGGCGCGATGTAGCGGCGATGGTCCACGCCGAAATGCACGAACATCTTGCGCCGCCGCTGCACGTAGTCCCCGCCGAGCGCGACGATGTCCGGCCGCAGGGCGTTGGTCATGCGCACGACCTCCGCCAGGTACTCCAGCGGAACGAACGGCCCGTGGTGCGTGTCCGACAGGAACGCCACCGTCAACCCGTCGAACGCGGCGGGCAGATGGCGCAAGCCTGTTTCCAGCCGGGTGACCTGTGGGCGTTTGGCTTCCCACGTCGCGTACGCCGCGCCACTTGCGCCAACTAGGAGCGCGGCCGGCGTGAGCCGCTTGGCGAGCAGGGTGAGGAATTGCCGTCGGTCGAACATGCGCGGCGTCGCCGTCATTCCGTCCCGGCCTCGCCGCTGAGGTTTTTGCCCCAATGCGCCAAAAAGAAAAGCTTCTTCGTGGGCAGGAACGTGTCGCTGCGGCCGACGATGGGCCGCAACGCGGTGGTCATCTGCAAGCAAACCAGCAGGAACACCACGAACCACAACTTCAGATAACTCTTGCTCGCAGCCGGGTTGATAAAATCGAGCATCGCCCAGAGCAACCGCAACGCGAAGACCGCACCGACCGTCCAGAACACGAGGTGCAGTCCACCGATGAGCGCCAGCGACTCCGTGGACTGCGAGAACACCCACGCCACGGGCGCGAAGCCGATGAGCAGCAGGGCGTTCAGGCACAGCACGGCGACCAGCGTGCCGCACAGCGGAGCCAGCCGCAGGTCCGCGCCGCCCAGGCACGCGAAGATGTACAGGCTCGGCAGGCAGATGAGCGCGCTGACGACCGTGCCGAGCACGATCTTGGTCGGGGCGGCCCACCATTGTTCGTGGCCCACGAAGCTGCCCACCGCCAGACCGTAGAGCGTGAGGCAAACCAGCGTGACGGCCGCCAGCACGGCGACGATCCGCCCGCGCGGCGCGTGGTGGAGTTGGTAGATCAATTGGCCGGGGCGTTTGAGGAGTGCATCGAGCGCCGCCCCCGGACGGTGACTGTCGGGCATCGGCGCGAAGGCGAAGCCATCGGTCGAAGTGCGGTAGGTGGGAGTAGGTTCGGTGGATTCAGGCATGGTAGTGTGGTGTGTGGGTGATGGTTTAGCGGAGGAGGTGTTTGGCGGCGTGGGCAACCGCCTCGAAAAAGTTGCCGCGCAACGGGTCGGCGCGCAGGAACTGCACCGGCAGCGCCGGGCTGCCGACGAAGGGGCGCAGTACCCAGGCGAGCTGGCTGCCGAGGAGCAGGTTGCCCGTGAGCCACGCAAACAAAATCGCCCGCGCCGACGAGGGGCGACCGGCGAGCCGTTCCAGCAGGCTCAACAAACGGCGGTTCGCCACGACGCCCGCGAAAGCGATGGCCACCACGTGCGCTGTCAACAGGATGCTGTGGCTCGTGGGCTGGTGCGCATTGAGCGGCGGGGTGTTGTAGAGCAGAAACAACATCACCGGGCTGAACGCACCCAGGATCAGCGCCGTCAGGGTGAAGCTCATCAGGATGGTGAGCATGCTCTGGCGCAGGGAGATGCGCAGACCGAGCAGGGGAGCAAGCAGGCCGTTGAGCAGCGCGTTGCCGCCGCATGTCAGGAACACGAGCAGCGGGAATTTGATCGCGGTGTAGAGAGACTGGAGCGGTCCACGCCACCAGCCCAGCGTGCACCCGTAGAGGCCGTCGCCGAGCACGATCATCGCCGCGCAGAGCAGCAGCCACCCGGAACCGGGTTCATCGACGCAGGCAGCGAGGCGCGCGGTGTCGCCGGTCAGCAGGGCCTTGAGGTGCTGGCCAGCCAATGTCAGGCGCGAGCGGGCGGATGTTGTTCGCAGTTCAGAGAAGATGCGCATGGGAACGTTCTGGTCAGGCCGCGCAGCGGCCGGTCGTTACAAGGTAGGGTTGCCTCTCCGAGGCAATCCTAAATTTTCCGGAGGCGACGCCGGCCCGCAGGTACAGTCATCCAACCCAAAATTAGGATTGCCTCGGAGAGGCAACCCTACCTTGGTGGAAGCCGCTGACGCGGCGATCTCCTCCAGCCGCGCGTGTACGGCACGAACCGTCTCCGGCAGCGTGGAAGTCCCGGCGGTCAACCCGACTACCTCCGCGCCGTCGAGCCACGCGGGATCGAGTTCGTCGGGACGTTCGATCTGGTGTGTGCGCCGGCCGGCCGCCTCGGCGGCGAGGACGAGTTGCCGGGTGTTGTTGCTGCCGCGTCCGCCCACGACGATCACGACTTCCGCCTCGGCCAACAGTTTCTTCAACGCCTCCTGGCGATCCTTCGTCGGCTGGCAAACCGTGTCGCGAAAACACACTTCCGTCCCGGGCCGCGCCGCCCGCAACGCGTCCACGAGCGCGCGCACCCTGGCGGCCGGCTGCGTGGTTTGTGCAATGACCCCGTAGCGGGTCTGCCACGGCACGGCGGCGATGTCTTGCTCGGTTTCCACGACCGCCGCGCCGGGGAAATCACCCGTCAACCCGCGCACCTCCGCATGGTCGGCGCGTCCGATGACGACGGGAAAATACCCGGCCGCCACGAGCGCGGCGAGTTGCGCGTGGGCGCGGCGCACGAGCGGGCAGGTGGTGTCGTGAACCTGGAAGCCGGCGGTCTTCCACGCTTGGCGGCGTTCGTCGGAAGCGCCGTGCGCCGTGACCAGCACGCGCGCGGACGGTGACGCGCTGTTGAGGCGAGCGAGGTCGCCTTGGTTCGCGCCGTGCGCACGCAAGCGTTCCAGGGCAAGGGGATTGTGGACGAGTTCGCCGAGCACGGTCAGCGGCCCGGCGGCGGCGAGGGTTTCCGCCTGCCGCAGGGCGTCCCGCACGCCGAAGCAGAGGCCGTAATGTTCCGCGAGGATGATGCGCATGTTGAGTAGTATTAACTTTGTGTGGCAAAGTGAATGGGCAAAAGAAGGTTAGCCCTGGCCGGTCTTGACGATTTCTTCGAGGAACCGGAGGTAAGTGTGGTACGCCGTGCGGCCCTTGTCGGTGAGGGCGTAGCTGGTTTGCAGGCGGTCGAGAATTTCTTTCGTCTGCGCGACGTACCCGGCCGCGTGCAACGTGCGCAGGTGGCTGACGAGGTTGCCGTCGCTCATCTTCAGCTCATGTTTCAGGTCTGCGAAGGGCCAGCGCATCCGGGTGGCCAGGAGCGTCATGATGGCCAGGCGTCCGCGTTCGTGGATGACGCGGTCGATGCGGTCGAAGTCGAGTTTCATGGCACGGGCGGGAAGTTCTCCGTGACGAGCGGCCGGCGTTCGGCGGCGTCGAGTTCCACGGCGCGGCGCGGCCACGTGCAGGCGGCGTAGACGAGGTGGTACAGCCCGAACGTCGCCCCCATGATGGTCGCCGGATAGAACCGCGTCGGGGTGGGCAGGTCGAAGTCGGGTTCGACCGACTGGAACATGAAATAAACGAATGCCCCCAGACCGGTGAACAGAAACGCCCAGCCCAGCACGACGATGGAGCGCGGCGCGAAGCTCATCGTCGCCAGCAGTCCGAGGCCGTAGAAGATTACCCACATCAGTGTCGGCAGCAGAGCGATGCCGGTGGTGATGGTCAGGACGCCGCTCATGGCGATCCCCGCGAAGAATGCCGGCACCACGGAGCGCACGGCGAGCCGGAACCCGGCGGAGACCAGCGGTTCGCCGCGCCCGTGCGCGCCGCGCCAGATGAACAGCGTGTTGGCGGCGAGCGTCAGGAAAAGCACGAGCAGCCAGGCTTCGTAGAACACGCGGGCGTCCACGTTGCGCGCACCGTCCCCGGCCTGCCAGACGAGCATCGCGGCGGCGAGACCGACCGAGAGCATCCCGCCGACGAGCGCCGTGGGCGCAGAAATCGCCCGGTAGATCGTCGCGCGTTCCATGAGCAGGCGAATGGCGCGCAGATGCTCCTCGGCTTCAAAGTCGTGCATACCGAAACGACTTTGCGCTGCAAAGTATCGAGCCGCAAGGGATTTTTTCGGAGGTTTGGAAGCGCGCGCACTTTGGCATTTACGCGCGGAAGATTGCCGCGTTACTCTGTTCGGACTTCACAGTTCGATCTATCCACTTGTAAACCATGCCCGCCGTTGAAGTTGTAAGACAAGGTCTCAGCATCGATCAGATTCTCGACAAGGTCGTGGAGCTGGCGAGAGGGCACTTTTCGCCTGCCGGGACGAAGGTCCTGGACATCGGGGCGGGCGCCGGGCGGCTCATCGCACTCCTGAAAGAAGCGCTGCCAGGGGTCGAAACGTACGCGTGCGATTACATCGATACGCTGATGGAGCAACCCGGGCAGAAGGTGGACCTCGCCGACCTCAGTCGAGATCCGCTCCCCTATCCTACGGAGACCTTCGATCTTGTGACCTGCACGGAAGTCGTCGAACACCTGGAAAACTATCGTCGGTTGGCCCGGGAAACGTTTCGTGTCACCAAACCGGGTGGAACCGCCATCTTCTCGACGCCGAACATCCTCAATTTACAGTCGCGCCTGCGGTTCTTGTTCTTCGGATTCTGGAAGTTGTTCGGCCCGCTGCCCATCGGTCGGCGGGAAAGTTTTTCCACCGTCGGCCACATCAATCCCGTTTCGTTCTTCTATCTGGCGCATGCATTGGCGGAAGCGGGCTTTGAGATTCAACCGCTGGAAATCGACAAAATCCAACGCTCGGGAGTCGCACGGCTGCTTTGCCTCTGGCCGTTCATCGTTTTCTTCGGCGCGCTGGCGCGACGCCGCGAAACGCATCATTACAAGACCGTGAACATCGGGAATCTGGCCCTCGTCAAGTCGCTCAACAGCCCAAAGATGCTCCTCGGGCGTACGATCATCGTGGTCGCCCGCCGGCCTGCGGCTTCCCTGGTTGCACGGTGAGGTCAGGCCGCGTGCCATTGGCATGCTGATTGCTCCGCCGTCTGTT
>CAXTOX010000003.1:32737-38743 GCA_964245885.1 uncultured Chthoniobacterales bacterium
CGAACTCGGAGCGTGGCCCTACGATGTCGTGGTTAGCCTGTTCCGGCACGCGACGCTTCTGCCGGCGGACCATTTCTGGATCGAAGGGATGGACGAATGGGAGCTGCTGACGGCCATCATCCCGCCGCCGCTGTCCGGGACAAAGGAATCTCTCCGGGGCCGGGACGACGAGGAAGACGAGTGGGCGTTCTATTCGCGTGATGGCCGCACGGTCGTCGGCCCGCGTACGGTCGCGGAGATCGGCAGCATGGTCGACGGCACGTTCCTCACCACGCAGGCACAGATTTTTCTGCCTAGCGTGGGTCATTGGATGACCATCGAGGAACTAGCGCAGTTTGAGCCATCGGTGGAGGAAGATACTTACGCGGGGGCTGCCGGCTAAAGCGTTTTCGGTTGCTCGCAGAGTTTTCAGCCCCGGCAGGGGCGCAAGAATTTAGCCCACGGCGTGAGCCGTGGGTCGACCGGGTCGAACGGGCAAGCCCCGGCAGGGGCGGAAGAAAACCGGCGCGATGGTCCGTGGAAGGCCCGCGTCTTTTCTTCCGCTCCTGCCGGGGCTTTGACGTGGATGGGAATCTTTCCCACGGCTCGCGCCGTGGGCTAAACTCTTGCGCCCCTGCCGGGGCTGGGAGGACTCCACACGCAAATGGAAACACTGTAACCATACCGTTGCCCCGGCTACGAAGCGTCCTTCTGCTCGCGCCCACGCTGTTTGAGCAGGACGGGCAAGCCGGGGAAAGGGAACGTCTCGCGCAGCTTATTCTCCAGGTACTTGTGGTAACTGTCCACCAACAGGCGAGGGTCGTTGACGAACAACAGGAACACCGGCACCGGGATGGGCGACCGTGACTTGTCGCCGAGCTGCGTGGCGTACATCAGCTTGAAACGCTTGTTCGCGCGCGTGGGCGGAGGCTGGAGTTCGACGGCGGCGTGCAGGAGCCGGTTGAGCGGGCCGGTGCCGATCTTTTCCGCGGCGGCGCGACGGGTTTTTTCGATGGCGGTAAAGAGCCGGCTCACCTGCTCGCCCTTCAACGCCGACAACGCGACCAGCGGCGCGAAGGACATGAAAAACAGTTCCGCCCGCGCGTTGTCCAGCCACGCCTCGCGGTAGGCGCGCACACTTTCGCGCGAGTCGTCCGGCGGCGTAAGCAGGTCCCACTTGTTGACGGCGACGATGCACGGCTTGTTTGCCTTCTGGATCAGTCCGCCGATCTGCCGGTCCTGCTGCGTGATGCCCGCGCTCGCGTCGATGACCAGCACGCACAGATCCGCGCGCCGGATGGATTCCTCCGAACGCATCACGCTGAAAATCTCCGCCGAATTGTCGCGCTTGCCGCGGTGTCGGATGCCGGCGGTGTCGATGAGGACGTAATCCTTTTCGTTGAACCGGCACGGGATGTCGACGGCGTCGCGCGTCGTGCCCGACACATCGCTGACGATCGTGCGCTGCTGACCCAGGATCGCATTAGTCAGCGAACTCTTCCCCACGTTCGGGCGGCCGACGAGCGCGAGACGCGGGGCGCGCGGGGGTTTGGCGGCGGGGGTTTCCCCGTCGTCTTCGGGGGCGTCTTCCCTGCCCAGGCCGATCCGGTCGAGGATCGCCGTGATCAGTTCGCCCACACCGCGACCGTGCGCGGCGCTGACACCGTACGTTTCCGCAAAGCCGAGCCGGGCGAAGTCGCCCTCGAGCGGGCTGTGCATGTCCTGGTCGAGCTTGTTGACGACGAGCAGCACCTGGCGGTCGCCGCGCCGCAAACGCCGGGCGAGGTCGTCGTCCACGGCGGTCAGACCCGCGCGTCCGTCCACGACGAAGAGCACCAGCGCGGCCGTTTCCAGTGCGATGTCGGCCTCGGCGTGCACGCGGTCGGAGAAGGTGCCGTCCACCTTTTGGCCGATGCCGCCGGTGTCGATGATCTCGAACGGCTGCGCGCCCCGGCCGGGATCGCACGCGGCCACGATGCGGTCGCGCGTGATGCCCGGCTGATCGTGGACGATGGAGATTTGGCGGCCGGCAAGCCGGTTGAACAACGCGGACTTGCCCACGTT
Organism: uncultured Chthoniobacterales bacterium; assembly: GCA_964245885.1. Taxonomy (GTDB): domain Bacteria; phylum Verrucomicrobiota; class Verrucomicrobiia; order Chthoniobacterales; family SZAS-18; genus CAHJWO01. Next base: position 34,781 of record CAXTOX010000003.1, read on the forward strand.
CGGGCGACCCACGATGGCCACCAGGCGGTTGTTTTCGATGGAAAGGTCGGCGTCGTTCATCTCTGCTTGCTTCCTTGGAGGGTGTCGATCACTTCCGTCGGCGCGGTCGGCCGGGCGTGTTCGTGGTGTTGGAGCTGGCGGATGCCGTCGAGGATATAACCCACTCCCGAGACGAAGGTGAAAAGACCCGCCAACGCCACCGGGATCGCCGGGTTGACCAGGCGCAGTTGCAGCATGACCCAACCAAGGGCAATCATCTGGAGGACGGTGGCGACCTTGCCCGTCCAGCGCGGGCGGACGTGTACGTCGCCGTTGAGGTAGTGCAGCCCGAAGCTGCCCGCGACGATCACCACGTCGCGCGTGATGACCAGCACCGGGAACCACAACGGAAAATGGTAGCCCCAATCGCTGAACGTCAGCGTGAGCAAACCCGCGAGCAGGAGGCCCTTGTCGGCGATGGGATCGAGGATCGTGCCGAGTTTGCTGCGTTGGTTGTAGCGCCGCGCGACGTAACCGTCGAGGCCGTCGCTGACGGCGGCGGTCAAGAAAACGAGGATCGCCGCAAGGCGCAAGGCTTCGTTGCTCGCGCCTTGTTGTACGCTGTCGCCGTAGTACACCGCCAACATCACAAAGACCGGGATGAGCAGGATGCGGACGATGGTAATTTTGTTGGCGGTGGTCATGCCGGCGCGCGGAAGGGTCGGTAATCTAGCGTGGTTCCACCCGCTTGGCGAATGCGGCGCGTGGCAGAATGCCTCTCGCAAAGGACGCGAAGGACGCAAAGAAGAAGAGGAGTGGCAGAAAGTTCTTTTCTACCCCTTCTTCCCTTTGCGTCCTTCGCGTCCTTTGCGAGAGGCACATTCTGGAAAGTCACATCAACTGGTACGGGTCCACGTCCACCGCCGCGATCACGTCGGTGGGCAGTTGCATCTTTGCCAACACGGCGCGGACGTGCCGGCTCAGCTTGAACGCTGATTTTCCCCGCAACAACAGCTGGTAGCGGAATTGCCCCTTCAGCTTTTCCAACGGTGCGGGTACGGCGTCGCCGAGCGTCGCGCCTTCGGGCAGACCTTCCTTCAGCCGCCGCGCGACCGTCTCGGCCGTGAACCGCCCGCGTTCCTGGTGCGCGCACCGGATCGTCACCAGCACGAGATGCACGAACGGCGGGAAGCCGCACTTCGAGCGGAAGTCCACCTCCTGCTGAAAATACCCCTCGAAGTCATGGTGCCGGGCGAACTGGATCGACGGACTGAAGGGCGTGAAACTCTGCACGAACACCTCGCCGGTCATCTCGCCGCGTCCGGCGCGTCCGGCGACCTGCGTGAGGAGCTGGAACGTCCTTTCCCCCGCCCGGAAATCGGGCAGGTGCAGCGCCAGGTCGGCGTTGATGATGCCCACCAGCGTGACGTTGGGGAAATGCAGCCCCTTGGCAATCATCTGCGTGCCGATGAGGATGTCAATTTTGCCCGCGCGGAAGGCATGGAGCGTTTCGCGGTAGGATTCCTTCTTGGTCATGGCATCGGCGTCCATGCGCTTGATGTTCGCCTGCGGAAAAACTTTGCCGACGACTTCCTCTACCCGCTCGGTGCCCAGGCCCGCCTGCCGGATGGCGGGGTCGTTGCATTTCGGGCAGCGGCTTGGCACGGACGCTTGGTGTCCGCAGAGATGGCAGATGAGTCGGTTGGCCGCCCGGTGGAAGGTCAGGGCGATGCTGCAATCCACGCACCGCTGCACGTCGCCGCACGCCGGGCAGACGAGCGACGTGGCGAACCCGCGCCGGTTAAGAAACAGGATGGTCTGCTCCTTCTTCTCGAGGCGGCTGGTGATGGCGGCGCGCAGCTTTTCCGAGAGCACGAGCGGCTGGCCGCTTTTCTGCCGGCCGGACTCGTTGCGCAGGTCCACGATGCGGATGAGCGGCATCTTCTGGTCATCCACGCGCATGGTCAGCAGCGCGAGGTCGTACTTGCCGGTCATGGCGTTGTGGTAGCTCTCGACCGAGGGCGTCGCGCTGCCGAGCAGCACGGCGCAATCCTCCATCTTCGCGCGCAGCACGGCGAGGTCACGCGCCTGGTAGCGCGGGGCTTCCTCCTGCTTGTAGGAATTCTCGTGCTCCTCGTCCACGACGATCAGGCCGAGGTTCGCCAGCGGCGCGAACACCGCCGAGCGCGCCCCGATGACGATGCGCGCCTTGCCACCGTGGATCTTGTGCCATTCGTCGTGGCGTTCGCCCGCGGAAAGGTGGCTGTGCAGGACGGCCACCTGTTCCTGCGTGGACGCGAACCGGCTCTTGAACCGCTCAACGGTCTGCGGCGTGAGCGAGATTTCCGGCACGAGGACGAGCGCGGTCTGGCCGCGTTCCAGCGCGGACGAAATGGCTTGGAGGTAAACCTCCGTTTTCCCGCTGCCGGTGACGCCGAAGAGCAGCACGGGTTTCTTCTCGCCCGCCGGGGCTGCCATCGAGGCGTGGATGACCTTGAGCGCCTCGTCCTGCTCGGCGGTGAGGGTTTGCTTACTGTTGGCGACGAACGTCTCCTTTTCGTAGGGGTCGCGCGCGACGGAGGTAGCCGTCGTTTCGACCAACCCGGCTTTGACGAGAGACTGGACGGTCTGGTGCGTCGCGCCGCAGGTCTTCGCCAGCGTGGCAACCTGGAGCGGTTCGCCCGCGGCTTCCTGGAGGGCTTGCACGACCTCGGCCTGCCGGGGGGCGCGCTTTTGCAGGGCGGCAAGTTCCTCCGGCGTCGGCGGACGGACGAGGCGGGCAAAGAGTTGTTTCTTGTCGCCGACCTCGGCGTCGCGGATGACCTGCGGCAGGACGCTGCGCATGGCGGTTTCCACCGGGCAGCAGTAATAATCGGCCATCCAGCGGGCCAACTCGATGAGCACCGGGCTGATGATGGCCTTGTCGCCGATGACGGCCTGGAGCGGGCGCAGGCTGCCCTCGGGCACGGCCGATTCCGCGAGCAGGTCGACCACGGTGCCGATGGCAGCGCGGTTCCGAAAAGGCAGGCGCACCCGGCTGCCGACCTGCACGCGCCCGGCCAGCGCGGCGGGGATGAGGTAGTCAAACTCCCGGTCCGCCGAACGGTCCACGATGACGCGGGCGAATCGGTGGGTTTCCATGGCGACAGGCAGGCGGAGTAACTTGTAACCTACCAGAAAACCGCCGCTTTACGAGGGCGCGCGGCGTTGCAGCCACGTCACCACGGAAAGCAGCGCCCCGGATATCACCAGCAGCGACACCGCGTAGAGGTGCGCCGTCGGGTAGTCGGGCTTTTCCACCGCGTCGTAGAGCGCGATGCTCGCCACGCGCGTTTGCCCGGGGATGTTCCCGCCGAGCATCATGACCACGCCGAACTCTCCTACGGTGTGCGCGAAGCTCAGCGTCGCGCCCACCAGCAGCCCCCGCCTGGCCAACGGCACCCGCACCCGCCAGAACGCCCGCCACGGGGCGGCTCCCGAGGCCGCCGCGGCTTCCACGAGCGCGTCCGGCACCGCGCCGAGCGCCGCCTGGAACGGCTGCACGGCGTACGGCAGGCTGTAAAGGATCGAGCCGATCACCAGCCCCAAAAACGAAAAACTCAGCGACCGTCCCGTCCACTCCCGCCACCAGGAACCCGGTGGATGCCCCGGGGCAAAGACCACCAGCAGATAGAATCCGATGACCGTCGGCGGCAGCACGATGGGCAAACCGACCAAGGTCTGGATCAACCCGATGCCAGGCAGACGGCTCGTGTTGAGCCAGTGCGCCAGCGGCACACCCAGAATGAGCAGGATGGCGGTTGTCGTCAGCGCCAGCCGCAGCGTCAATCCCAACGTTTCAAGAAACGGCGCAAGCTCGAAGTCGGCGAATGGCAGGTCGGTGATGCTGGCCTGGAGATCGACGGCACGCCCGTCGGCAGCCGGGTCGAAGTCCATCCCGATGAGCTGGCGCAGCGGCATGCGGGCCAGCAGCGGCGTGGTGTG
>CAXTOX010000003.1:38753-78371 GCA_964245885.1 uncultured Chthoniobacterales bacterium
GCGAATGGCAGGTCGGGCGACAGCACGATACGGAAAACAAAAGCCACCCGTGCGAACGTCCCGGCCGTGAACGCGCGTCACTACTTCTTGAAGCCGTATTTGTCGAAGATCGCCCGGGCCTCGTCGGTCTTCAGGAAGTCAACGTAAGTCTTGGCGAGCGGATTGTTCACGCCTGCCTTGGTCAGGACCACCGCCTGTTCGAGCTTGTTGTAAGTGTCGGCGGGTACTTCCCACCACTTCCCCACCTTCGACAGCTTGGGCGAGAGCACCAGCGAGAGCGCCACGAAGCCCGCGTCGGCGTTGCCTGTTTCCACGAACTGCGCGGTTTGGGCAATGTTCTCGCCGGTCACGACGCGCGGTTGGACGGCATCCCAGAGTTTTTCGTGCTGAAGGGCTTCCTTGGCAGCGCGCCCGTAGGGAGCGTGATCGGGATTGGCGACGGCCAGTTTTTTCACCGGACCGTCGGGATCGCGCAGCAGGTCAAAGCCCTTGGTCACGTCGACTTTGTCCGGCGTGGAAGTCCAGAGCACGATGCGGCCAATGGCGTAAATCGTCAGCGTGCTTTCGTCCGCGAGACCGGCCTTGATGAGTTCGCGCGGGAACGACACGTCGGCGGACAGGAACACCTCGAAAGGCGCGCCGTTCTTGATCTGGGTAGTGAAGTTCCCTGACGAGCCGGACGAAACCTTCAGGTCCGCGCCGGGATGCGCCTTCTTGAAGGCGGTGTTGATGTCTTCCAAGCAATAGGAGAGGTCCGCCGCCGCGGCGATGGACACGGACTCGGCCGCACGCGCGGACGCGGCGAGGAGCAAACCGCAAAGGACGAAGGCAGCGGCGGCGCAGCGGAGCTTAAGAACGTTCAACGGATACATTGGTGGCTTTGATGATGGCGTCGACGGCGTCGCCGGGTTGGAGGGAGAGTTCCTGGACCGAGCGGGTGGTGATGACCGCGCTGATCGTACCGGCAGCCGTGTCGATGATCACTTCCGAGACCACCTTGTCAGAGAGGATCTCGCGCACGGTGCCTTGGAGTCGGTTGCGGATGCTAGTTTGGCTCATGCGAGAACAATGTCGTCGGGAAACCAGTCGTTGGCCGTGCGTTATCTCGGGAAATAGATATCGCTAGATGATTCGCTTGTCGAAACGGTCTGTGCTTCCACGTCAGTCTGCATAGCCCCGGCAGGGGCGTAAGATTTTAGCCCACGGCGCGAGCCGTGGAAAACATTCGCCAAGGGGAACAGCCTTGGCAGGGGCGTAAGAATGGCAGCGTGATTGTCTGCGAAAGGCTGGCGTGTTCTCTTCCGCCCCTGCCGGGGCTTGCCCGCTTAGACCTGGTCGACCCACGGCTCACGCCGTGGGCTAAAATCTTACGCCCTTGCCGGGGCTGGAACCGAGAAACACCTTGGCAAACAGATGTACCAGCGTGGTCACTCCTCCCATCAGGACTCCCGAAAGCGAAGGGGCTGGCCCGGAAAGAGCCAGCCCCGAACTCGCGACGGTCGGTAGATTGTCTAACTGTGCGCCGGGCCACCCTCGGGAGCCGCCGTGCCGAGCTTTTCGGAGATCAACTTGTCCACCTTCAGGATGTCAGCGACGAAAAGGCGGATGCCGTCGGCCGTCTTTTCGGTGGCCATCGCGTCCTGGTTGAGCAGGAAGCGGAAGTTCTTCTCGTCGGTGGACACCTTTTCGACGTCGCTGGCCTTGGCCTTTTCTGCGCTGAGCTTCTGGGTGATCGGGTCCTCGCTCTCGGCGAGTTCCTTGAGCAGCTTGGGGCTGATCGTCAGCAGGTCGCACCCGGCCAGCTCGGCGATCTGGCTCGTGTTGCGGAAGCTCGCGCCCATCACTTCCGTCTCGTAGCCGAACTTCTTGTAGTAATTATAGATGCCAGCGGTGCTCTGCACGCCGGGATCGTCCGCGCCGGTGTAGTCGCGGTTGTTGGCCTTCTTGAACCAGTCGTAAATGCGGCCGACGAACGGCGAGATGAGTTGCACCTTGGCCTCGGCACAGGCAGCAGCCTGCACGGTCGAGAACAGGAGCGTCAGGTTGCAGTGAATCCCTTCCCTGGTGAGGACTTCGGCCGCGCGGATGCCCTCCCACGTCGAGGCGATCTTGATGAGCACACGTTCGCGCGGGGTGCCGTGTTCCTCGTAGATTTTGATGAGGGTGCGGCCTTTCTCGATCAACGCCTCCACGTCGAACGACAGACGCGCATCGGTCTCAGTGGAGACGCGTCCTGGCACGATCTTGAGGATTTCCGTCCCGAACAAGGTCAACAACCGGTCGGTGATATGGTCGGTGAGCTTCGCGCCCGTGAGCGACGTGCCTTTGGACTCTTTGACCGCTTGGTCGAGCAAATGACTGTACTTGTCCTCCTTGACGGCGGCGTAGATCAGGCTCGGGTTGGTGGTGGCATCTTGGGGCTTGAAGGCCTCGATGGTGCCGAAATCGCCGGTGTCGGCAACGACTTTGGAAAACTTCTTTAGTTGATCTAGCTGGCTCGTCTTCTGGCCAGCGGCGGCGTTGGTGGGCGGTTCGGCGGTGGCGGTGGACATATGCTGTATTTCGCACACCGGCGGGAATCCGCGTGTGCCCGCCGCGTGCGCCTAGCCGTTGCGTCGGTTGAACCGCGCCACCTCGCGCTCCGTTTCCCGCTTGGTGACGCGTTCCTTTAGGTCGGCGCGTTTGTCGGAGGCCACCTTGCCTTTGCCGACGCCGATTTCGACCTTTACCCGGCCGTTTTTCCAGTACATGCGGAGCGCGACCAGCGCGTGGCCGCGGATCTGCGCCATGTCGTAAAGCTTGAGGATCTCCGCCTTGTGCATGAGCAGGCGGCGGTTGCGCTTCGGCTCGTGCTGGCTGTCGTGGCTGGCCTGCGCGTAGGGCTGGATGTCGGCGTTGAGCAGGTACGCCTGGCCCGCGTCCACCCGCGCGAAGGCGTCGCTGAGATTGGCGTGCCCGGCGCGGATGCTCTTGATCTCGGTGCCCTGCAACTGGATGCCCGCCTCGAAACGCTCCAGGATGTGGTATTCCCGGAGAACCTTGCGGTTGTTGATGATGTCTTCGGCCATACGATCCTATTCGCCACGGCACGGGTTCTCTGCTCGCAACCCGCAACGTGGCCGCAGGCCACTCTGCTCAGGCTTCTTCTTCGGGGGCCTTGCCGTCGCGGAAGGTGAGCTTGCCGTCGATGAGTTCCTTGAGCGCGATGTCGCTGTAGACCATGCGTGGCATCACCTGCACGAGCGGGCGATGGCCCTGGCTGAGTTGGCGCACCCGCTTGGAGACAATGTTGATGAGCTTTTGCTGGTCAGGCACGATCTTGGAGGCCTCTTCGAGGAGTGAGCTTTGCATAGACGACGGCGGGACGGGCACGGTCGCGGGCGCTGCCATCTGGTCGGGAGGCGGCAGGACGACGAACCGGGGAATGGGAGACTGATCGGACACGCGGGCGGAAGGACCCGGGCGGGAACAGCACGGGAGGCAAGACAATGAGGGGGAAGCGCACTTTGTCAAGCGTCAAAGGCGTCCGCGGCGAAGTTTGTCGTCAGTCCGGTTCGCCGCCGGTCCGCGATTGTTGAACACAGCCTGCGGCCTTTTCCTCGATCTCTCCCATGCGCTCCTGCCCTCCCGTCGTCCGCCCCCCGCGATTGCCGCTGGTCCTGGCGGTCCTGCTGCCGCTGCTTTCCCCGCCCACCGGCCTGGCTCAATCCGCCGACGCGCCGCCGGCCGCCGCCACCAGCACCGCTCCGCCCGCCGCGACCGACATGGTGGAGCTGTCCTTCGACTACTCGCAGGGGGTGATCATCCTCGACGTGGATTACGGCGGCACGCGCCCGGCGAAGGTTGCGCTCGACACCGGCGACGCCGATTCCCTGCTCGATCTCGAAGCCGCGCGCGACATCGGGCTCGCGCTGGACCTGAAGGACCTGAAGGCCAGCGGCAGCGGCGAGGGGGCGGTGACCTTTTACCAGGTTGACCCGCCCCGGGCGCGGCTGGGCGCGGCGGAGTTTTCCGACAAGGGCCTCATCGTGATGCCGGTCGCCAGGAACCTGCTGGAGGATTCCGGCATCCGTTGCGAGGGCACGCTCGGCTACGAATTTTTCAAGGATCGCGTGGTGCAGATCGACTATCCCGCGCGCAAGCTGCGCCTGTTCGCGGCGGCGCCCAAGGGCGACATGCGAGGAGCCACCGAGGGGGCCGACGTGCCGATCCAGTGGCGGCAGTACCATGCGCAAAGCCCGCGGCTCATCACCACCGACCAGCTCCACCTCGGCGGCCACGCGATCCCGGCGCAGATCGACACGTGCTTTGCGCACACGCTGATCCTGTTCACGACCAAGCTGCCGTGGCTGGACAGTTCGCCCACGCGCGACGTGGAGGCGGTGCGCTACGAGGAAGCAGACCTCCAACCGGTCAACGTGCTCATGCCGATTTCACTGGGCAACCTGAGTTTCAGAGCGAACCCGATCGCGTACCTGGCGCGGGCGGACGCGCACGTTCCCGACACGGACATTGCGGCGGTGATCGGCAACCGGTTTTTCGAGGCCGGAATGCTCACGCTCGACTTCCGGGCCGCCCGGTTGTCGGTGGAGTGGAAGGCGTTGCAGACGCCTTGAAGTTTGACGGCGGACCGGGTGCCGGTCACGCTTTCTGCGTCCCGCCGGGGTTGTTCGGCTTCTTGGGCGATGCACCCGGGCTGGGAGCGGGCTTGGACGGAGGCGCGGGTTTTGTCGGGGAAGCGTCGGGAGGCGGCGGGGATGCTTTCGGCTCCGGCGTGGGCGTGGGCGTGGAGGCTGGACGATCTCCGGACGTGGCCTTGATGTTCGTCAGCTCCAGCTTTTTCTCCTTGCCATCCTGCTCGGCCGCGATGGAGAACGCCGTGACCTTGTCGCGGGCAAAACCACCGTTCACGGCGGCCAGCGAGACGGTGACGGTCTTGGACGCGCCGGGCTCCAGCGTGGCCTCCGCCAGCGCCGCGATGGGCTTGCCTTCCGCGTCAGGAGCGTTCTCCACCCGGCAGAAGACGTGTACGGACAGGGCGTAGGTGTTCTTGAGCGCAAACCCGACCTGATCGTAGCCCGACAGGTCCAGCCGCGTGCCGGGCGCGACCTTGAACACCACGGAAGGCTGTGGATTTGCCCCGGGCTCGACGGTGATCAACGCCGGGCCGGGCTTGCTGGCCGGCGGCAGCACGAACCTCATGCCATGCGCCTCGGCCTGCGCGGCGGACAGGCTGCCGTCGAAGCGCAGCACCGCGCCGTCCGGACCGGGCTTGGTCGTGGTGTCGGCCGAGCCGCCGCCCGTTGGCTTGTCGCCGGGCTTGCCGGCGGCGCGCAGCGCCGTGACGCGGAAGGTCGCGCTGCCCTTGGCCGGACTGGAGGTAAAGAGGACGACCTCCTTGATCTTCGCGGCGTCGAGCGCATCGGCCGCCGCGCCGAGGTAGACGCGCACCGTGCCCGCTTTGCCGACGGGCAGCGTGAGTTTCTCCGCGCTGCCCTTGGCCTCGTGCCCCTCGCCGGGACTGGCCACGCGCAGTTGGATGACCAGCGGAGCGTCGGAGAGGTTGGTCACGTCGGCCTCGACCTCGCCGTAGGCGGAGAGGTTCCAGTTCAAGGCGGCCCCGGGCCGGATGATCACGCCGGGGGAGGGGTTCGTTCCCGGGGTGCAGCGAACTTCCAAGGACTTGCCGCGCGGGTCCTCGACGATCTGGATTGCCACCTCGGTGGGGCCGTTGACGGAGAGCTGCGATTCGACGCCGAGCTTGCCGAAATCAACGAGGTGCATCCCCGCGGCTAAAGCGGCGGGACCACCCGGCAGCACCACGCCGGCCAGCGCGAGGATCACGGACAGGGTGGGGCGTAGATACCGGCGTCGAGGAGAGGGGCAAGGCATAAGAAAGGGGCGTCGACGGCCTTTGCATAACAGCCCGAAGCACCGCTCTGCAAGAGTTTTAAGTGAACGGGGACGACCGCGGCCATGGGGACGCGCCGCGCCGCCCTACGCCTCCTGCCTGGCGACGAACACCCCGGCCAGCACGAGCACCATGCCGAGCGCCTGGAGGAACACGACGGGTTCGCCCAGGAGCGTGGCGGCGGCCAGGGTGGCGGTCACCGGTTGGACCAGCAGCGTGACCGAGGCCACCGGGGCGGGGAGTTTTGCCAGAGCGTAGGCGATGAGTGTCTGCCCACCGACGTGCGAGACCAGCGCCAATCCCGCGAGCAGGGTCCAGCCGTGCGCCGTGCGCGGCCAGAACACCTCGTGCGACAAAGCCGCGACCGGCAGCAGCGCCAGCGCCGTCACGAGCGCGGTGCGCGCCATGATGATCACCGTGGGGAACCGGCCCCGCAGGTCCTTGATCGAAAGCAGGTAACCCGCGTAGAACACCGCCGTCGCCAGCCCGAGCAAATCGCCGAACAGCGCGCGGGAATCCAGCCGGAAGTCCCTTCCGATCAGCAGCGCCACCCCGAGGAAAGCCACCAGCATCGCCAGCAGGAACCGCCGGGTGACCCGGTGCCGGTGGGCGAACCACGCGTAGAGCACCACGAAGCCCGGCGCGAAGTTGGCCAGCAGGGTGGAATTGGCGACCGACGTGAAGCGGATGGACCAATGCCACACAGCCAGGTCGGCCGCGAAAAACAGCCCGGCCACCAGCATCATCCACCAGCCGGCGGAGCGGCCGGCGGGAGCGGTCGTGGATGGATCCTTCGGTACGAGGGCGGCGGCGATCCAGAGCACGGGAACGGCGAGCACCACCCGCCAAACGGCCGTCGCCACCGGCCCGACCTCGCTCAAACGCACGAAGATCGGCGCGAACCCGATGGCTACCGCGCCGCCCAGCAGCGCGAGGAAGCTGCCTCCAAGACGGCGCTCGGGTCGGAATGGGATCGGAGTAGCGGCGGAGTCGGCAGGCGTTTGGAGCGTGGGCATGGGTTTAGGGGCGACTAGAGAGCGTGTGAGAAGCACCCCGCCGCAGGCGGTCGTCCCCTCGGGTAGGGATGGCTCTCCGAGCCGTCCCAAAATTGGCTTGGATCACCGACGTGCGCATCGAGCGTCTCGCCGGAGACATTTGGGACGGCTCGGAGAGCCATCCCTACCCGAGGGGACGACCGGCCGTAACGGTCTGTTCAGACGCTTCTCACTCGCTCTCCTAGAGCGCAACTCAACCGGATTTTGACGAGCCATGTAAGCAACGATCTCCTCCAAGTCAGCCAAGGCAGGGTCTGCCCAAACTACTTGGAAATCCATGAGGCAGGCTTTCGCCGGACTTCTTCGTGGGGTGTGACCTGCCCGGCCGCCGCTTCTCCTTTGTGGATGGCAGCCAAACTCGCAAGCTCCTCGCTCATTTGCTCCAGGGTGCTGGCTGCAGGCATCTGCCGGAGAGTTTCCATCGCCGCCTCCTTGTCGCTCATGCGGGGAGTGTGTCATGTACGCCTTGCCGTGGCAAGGATCGACGAGGCCAGACAAAGCGCACAAATTTTTCTGCCGGAACGAAGAAAGAGGATTGACGCCCGCAAGCGGGTTTGCTGCTATCAATCACGCGACCGGGCAATAACAGGTTTCGGACGCACTCACCACGATGAAATTAGTGACTCTCTCCTTGGCAGCGATCAGCGGCGCGGGTTTTCTGTTCCACAACCAACTGCAATCGTTGGTCCACCAAGGGAGCCGGGGAACGTCGGGTTCCGTCCAGCATCACCAAGCCCCCGCAGGAGTTTACTACCTCCGCACGGCGTACACCTTCGCCGGACCCGGGGGGACGACGCATTGGTCTGCTGGCCAGGAACTGCGGACCGCCGCGGACACGCTCGTCACCAACGGCATGGTGACTCTGACCGACGGCCAGAACAGCGCGCCCTTGCCCGAGACGGCGGTCACCCAGGACATGGACGATGCCGCCACCCTTCGGCAATTAGAAGCCTCCAGTCAGAATGCGGTCCGACAACCAGCCGCTGCCCCACGGCAACCGCCAACCGTTCCGCAGGCGAATTCGGATCGCCTTGTCGCCGGCCAGTTTCACAGCACGTCACTTGACGCGCCCACGGTTCGCACGAACCTCCCGGAGAACATCGTCTCCACCGCTGGTGCGCCGGTCGTCTATTCCTCTTCTTACTATAACAACACGGTGATCGTCGGACAGACGACCCGGGTGATTCCCCGGAGAGAGATCGTCGTGCAGCAGCGTCAGGTGCAGCCAAGGAACACGCCGGCTCCCGTCAAGCGGAACTACTGAGCGCCGTGTTCAATCGGCGGTGCTCTGCGCGAGTTCGGCGGCCTGTTCCCATTCGCGGGTCATCCGGGCGAGCAGGTCGGTGACGGAACGGAGTTCGCGGTTGAGTTCCAGCGGGCGGCCGGGCTGCTGGTAGGTCGTTTCCTCCTCCATCTCGGCGGTGATGGCTTTTTGCCGGGTTTCGAGGTGGGAGATTTCCCGTTCCAGTTTGCGGACGCGTTCCTCGCGTTCGCGTTTCCCGCGAGAGACGGCGCTTCTCGCCTCGGCTTCGGCGCGTTTTTGTTCCTTGGTCTTGCGCGCGGTGGGTGGCGGGTTCGTCACCGGGGAAGCAGCAGCGTTGGGCGCAACGCGGACCGCCGTTGGCGCGTTGCTGGCAACGAGGGCTTCCCGCGCGTCGGTGGCCTTGCTCTTTTCCAAATAATAGTCGTAACCCCCCGCGTAAGGCGTCAGCCGGCCGCTGTCGATGTGGAGGACTTTCTTCGCCAGCGCGCGGATGAAGTGTACGTCGTGCGAGATGAAGATAAGCGTGCCCTCGTACTGGTCCAACGCCCCGATGAGCGCGTCGATGCTTGCCATGTCGAGGTGCGTCGTCGGCTCGTCCATGAGCAGCAGGTTGGGCGGGTTCATCAGCAGCTTGACCAGCGCCAACCGGCTTTTCTCCCCGCCGCTCAGCACCGCCACCGGCTTGAACACGTCGTCGCCCCGGAACAGGAACGACCCGAGCACGGTGCGCGCGCTTTGTTCGTTGATCGGGATGGGCGCATCCTGCGCTTCCTGCAACACGGTGCGCTTCACGTCGAGCGTCTCCACGCGGTACTGGGCGAAATAGCCCACCTTCACGTTGCTGCCGACCTCGTGCGTCCCGGCCTGGAAGGGGATGACACCCGCGAGCAGCTTGATCAGCGTCGATTTGCCCGCGCCGTTGGGTCCGACGAGCACGATGCGTTCGCCGCGCTCGGCGGCGAAGTTCAACCCCCGGTAGATCTGCTTGCCGTTGGGATACGCCTGATCGACGTTTTCGAGCGTGATCGTCTTCAGGCCGCTGCGCGCGGGCTGGGGGAAGCGGAACTTCACCGTCGCCGCCTCGGACTCGGGAGCTTCCAGTTTGTCCATGCGGGCGATCTGCTTGAGCTTGCTCTGCGCCTGGCTGGCGAGGCTGGCCTTCGCGCGGAAACGGTCGGCGAACCGCTGCAAACTCTCGATCTCGCGCTGCTGCGCCTTGTAGGCGGCGAGTTGCTGTTCGCGGCGGGCGGCGCGTTGTTCGAGGTAGGAGTCGTAGTTGCCCCGGTAGCGTTGCAGCCGGCCGTGGCTGATCTCGCAGGTGGTGCCGATGAGTTGGTTCAAAAACTCCCGGTCGTGCGAGATCATGAGGATCGCGCCCGGGTAGCCCTTCAGGTACGCCTGGAACCAACGCAGGGCTTCGAGGTCGAGGTGGTTCGTCGGCTCGTCGAGCATCAGCAGGTCGGGCTCCTGCGTCAGCAGCCGCGCGAGGTGCGCGCGCATCACCCAGCCGCCGCTGAACGTCCGGGCCGGCTTCTCGAAGTCGCTTTCCTTGAACGCCAGCCCGGCGAGGATGCGCTTGGCCTTGGGCTGGAGCGACATCGCGGCGTATTCGTCCTCCTCGTGCGAGGTCGCGAGCGCCAGAACGGTCTCGTCGCCCGCCGGGGCGCTCTCCTGCGGCAGGAAGCCGAGCGACGCGCCGCGTTCGAGGAGGACCTGGCCCTCGTCGGGGCTGTTCTCCTTGAGGATGAGGGAGAAAAGGGTCGACTTGCCCGCGCCGTTGGGGCCGACGAGGCCGATGCGTTCGCCACGGTTGATTTGCAGCGAGGCGTCACGGAAAAGGGTCCGTCCGGCGTAGGACTTGGCGAGATTGGAAAGGGTGAGCATGGCGGGGCGTGCGGCCGGGAAACGAAAAGCCCGTACTTTGCCTGCAACCGACGGTGTGCGCAAGCGGGGCGGTTGACCGTCGCGGCAAACTGTCCAGCGGCGAACCCTACCCGCCGTGAAGAAAAGGGTTCGTCCCCCGCAAAAAAGCCGGTGGGCACGGCCGGCGGGCGTATAAAGTGGCCGGATGAACGCAAACGCACGCTGGTCGCTCGCAGGCAAAAACGCGCTCGTGACGGGTGCCACCAAGGGCATCGGACGCGCGGTGGCCGAGGAGTTCATGGAACTGGGGGCACGGGTGTTCGTCGTCGCGCGGGACGGCGGCGAGGTCGCCGGCCGGGTCGGGGAGTGGGCGGAGCGCGGCTGGACGGCAGCGGGCGCGTCGGCGGACATGTCCACGGCGGACGGACGGCAAAAGGCGATGGAAGCCGCCACGAAGGCTTTTGGCGGCGAACTGGACATCCTCGTCAACAACGCGGGCGGCAACATCCGCAAGCGCGCGCTCGACTATGCCGCCGACGAGTGGCAGATCCTCCTGGACCGCAATCTCACCTCCGCCTGGGAGATGAGCCGGCTGGCGCACCCGTTCCTCAAGGCCCGCGCTGACCAGGCGGCGGGCGGCAGCGCGATCATCAACGTCGGCTCGGTGGCGGGGCTGGTGGCGCTGCGCACCGGCGTGCCCTACGGCGCGAGCAAGGCGGCGATGTCGCAGATGACGCGTGGCCTCGCCGGCGAGTGGGCGGCGGACGGCATCCGCGTCAACTGCGTCGCACCCTGGTACATCCGCACGCCCCTGGCCGAGACGGTGCTCAAGGACGCGGCGTACCACGCGGAGGTCGTCGCGCGTACGCCGCTGGGCCGGGTGGGGGAACCGCGCGAGGTGGCGGCGGTGGCGGCGTTTTTGGCGATGGGGGCGGCGAGCTTCGTCACCGGCCAGACGGTAGCGGCCGACGGCGGGTTCATGGCATGGAGTTTCTGACTGGGTCCGCCCGCGTCAGGCTTCCGTGTCCGGCGCGGCGAGCCGTGCCGCCATCCCCTCGGGCAGCGAGCGCGGGGCGAACCACAGGCGCAGCAGCACCGTGACGTAGGACAACAGCGCGAGGCCGCCGCCGAGCGCGGTGTTGACCGCCCGGCGGGCCGCCACGACCTGCGTGCTCAGTCCCCCGAAGTCCAGCAGGAACACGATGTAGCCGGTCAGGAAGACGGCGAACACTCCGTAGTTCACGTTGATCAGCGTGTAGGCCAGCCAAGCGAACAACACGGTCAGCCCGGCGACGGTGACCGGGTCCAGCCTCAGGGCATGAACCAGCAGCGTCGCCAGCGCCGCGCCGAGCAAGGTGCCGGCGACGCGTTCCAGGCCGCGCTGGAACGTTTCCCGCAAGCCGGGTTTGAGCACGATGAGTGCGGTCATGGGCACCCAGTAGCCGCTGGCGAGTTCCAGGTAGCGGGCCAGTTCCGCCGCCGTGGCCACGGTGAGCCCCTGCCGAACGGCGTATTGGAACGTCTCGCCGCGTTCCCGCAGCGCCCGCCGGAGGATCGGCACGGCCGACAGGAACCCTGGAAAGGGGTCGTTCTCCTGCGACGCGGCGTAGGGCGAACGCACTTTCCACACTCCCACCATGAAGAGGGTTTGCAGCGTTCCGCCCGCCAGGATGAGGAGCGCGCGGGTGCCGGCCAGTGCCAGCCCGACCGGATAGCCGCTGGCCACGATGGCGAAAACCCCGCATTGCAGCCCGACCCAGGAGGAACCCGGCCCCAGCGCGAGCAGCATCCCGCCGCCGAAGCCCGCCCAGGCGGCGTTGAACAAGGTCCCGGCGATCCCGGCGTGTCCGACCAGCGATCCGCCCAGCGTGGAAGCCGCCATGCCGAGCGTGGCCCACCACATCGGCGCGACCCGCGATTGTCCCAGCAGTTGGAACGACCCGAACCCGACCGAGAACGCGCCCCCGGCGGCCACCATCCCGGCCAGGGGATTGTTGCAAAGCAGGCCCGCCGCCAGGCAGGCCGCGATGGGAACCATGCACGGCAAGGCGCGCCGCGCGCGGGTCTTTTGCCAATCAAGGCGGAGATAATCGCGGTTGAGGAAGGGAGGCATGGAAAGCACGCGCCACGGAAAACCCACTCATAACCCAGTTGACGCGGGCGAACCACCGGCTCTAGCTGACCGCGGCCGTCAGCGGAACGAACCGCCGCGCACTGTAGCAGGCCACGCCCTTCCGGCGGAGCCACGGCTTGGAATACCGGCTGCCGGCGGCATGTGCAACGGCTCCCTGGGTGCGGCTGAACGTGGCTCAACCGGACGTTTCGCCGTTCTCCTCCGGCGCGGTCCCGGCGGCGGGGCGCACGCGGTAGCCCGCCACGAAGCGTTCGCGAAACGCCTGGAAGGTGCCCGCTTCCAACTCCGCGTGGACCCGTTCCATGAGGTGCAGATAGAAATGGAGGTTGTGCAGCGTGACCAGCCGCAGCCCGAGGATTTCCTCGGCTTTGAGCAGGTGGCGCAGGTAGCCGCGGCTGAACTCCCGGCAGGCCGGGCATGCGCAACCTTCCTCGATGGGAGCCTGGTCCTGGATGTAGACCGCATTGCGCAGGTTCAGCGTGCCGGTGGCTGTGAACGCCGTGCCGTTGCGCGCGATGCGGGTGGGCAGCACGCAGTCGAACAGGTCCACGCCGCGCGCGACCATCTCGACCATCTGCGGCGGGGTGCCCAGGCCCATCGCGTAGCGCGGCCGGTCGGCGGGCAGGAAGGGTTCGCTGCGCTCGACGGCGAGCATCATCTCATCCTCGGGTTCGCCGACGGACACGCCGCCGACCGCGTAGCCGTCCCAATCCATCGCGGTCAAGGCGCGGGCGGCCTTCTCGCGCAGGTCGGCAAAGGTCGCCCCCTGCACGATGCCGAAGCGCAGTTGCGGCAGCCCGGTGGTCTCGCTGTTGGGGTGGACGGCCGCCCAGTCGCGGCAGCGTTGCGCCCAGCGCAGGGTCAGGTCGAGGGATTTGGCGGCGTAGTCGTGCTCGCACGGGTACGGCGGGCATTCGTCGAAGGCCATGTGGATGTCCGAGCCGAGCACGCTCTGAATTTCCATGGCGGTCTCGGGGCCGATGAAGGTCGGCGTGCCGTCGAGGTGGTTCTGGAAGTGAACGCCTTCCTCCGTGATACGGCGGATTTTGGCGAGGGAAAACACCTGGTAGCCGCCGGAGTCGGTGAGGATCGGCCCGTCCCAGCGCATGAAGCGGTGCAGCCCGCCGAAGCCGCGCATCACGTCCAGACCGGGGCGCACGAACAGGTGGTACGTGTTGCCGAGGATGATCTGGGCGCGCAGGTCGCGGAGTTCGGCGGGGGAGACGGCCTTGACGGTGCCCTGCGTGCCCACGGGCATGAAGGTCGGCGTCTCGATGACGCCGTGCGCCGTGGTCAGCCGGCCGCGCCGGGCGCGGGTGCGAGGGGCGTCGGTGGAGAGGAGTTGGAACATGCGGGATTGCGCTTGGCCGGTCGGACGAAAAGCGGTAAGCTTGCCGCCTAGGGGCCATTATGCAAACCATCGAACAAAGCGAGGCAGAAACCAGCGCCTACGAGAAGGAGAGGGGAAAGCCGATGCCGAATTACAGTCATGGGATCGTACAGGCAAACCTCATCATCAGCCTTCATACTCAGGCGAAAGGCGAATACCGGATCATCAGCGAACTGGCTTTGGAGTTCAGCGATGGCACGACGTTGACGCCAGACGTGGTGGCGCTGCCTAAGCGACCAGTAAATTGGGGGGGTGAACCGGTACGGTGCAAGGAAATTCCCCAGTTGGTGGTCGAGATCGTTTCACCTACGCAGGGATACTTGGAGATGAACCGGAAACGCCTTTTATATTTCCGTCATGGTGTGAGAAGCGTCTGGATCGTGGAGCCGGACTTGCAAGCGGTTGCAATTTACCATCCCGGCGCAGGGCGTCCTCAAATCATCCAGCAGGGAGAAATCACAGACCCAATCACTGGGTTGACTGCGCGTCTGGAAGACATTTTCTCCTGAGACCGCATCTTTTTCCAAAAAAGGCGCAATTTCCTCTTGCCGCCGGCAAAAAGCCCCCTAGATTGCTCGCTCCCTGAGTGGTGTAGTCCACGAGTTCCCGCCGGCTGTCCGGCGGGTCTTTTTATCGGTGCCGTCCGGCTGCCCCGTGCCCCCGGACCGTTACGACGGATTTCCCTCGGAAGACGATCCAACGCGACCTTTTCCATCGTTCAAGACCATGCCCACGATCAACCAGCTCGTCCGTTTCGGACGCAAGAAGGTGAAGGTGAAATCCAAGTCACCTGCGCTCGCCAACTGTCCCCAGCGCCGCGGCGTTTGTGTGCAGGTCATGACCCGCACGCCCAAGAAGCCCAATTCGGCGTTACGCAAGGTTGCCAAGGTTCGTCTGACCAACGGCCAGGAAGTCATCGCCTACATCCCGGGCGAGGGACACAATTTGCAGGAACACTCCATCGTGCTGGTGCGCGGCGGCAAGGTCAAGGACCTGCCGGGTGTGCGTTACCACATCGTCCGCGGCACCCTCGATAGTCAGGGCGTGGACAAACGCCGTCGCGGCCGTTCCAAGTACGGTGCCAAGCGTCCGAAGCCGGGTGCGGCCACCGACGCCAAGGGCGGTAAGGGCGCGCCGGCCAAAGGCAAGAAATAACCGGTGTTTCCTGTCTAGTTCCTTTTCATCCTAGCCTTTAGATTTTTCACGCCATGTCCCGCCGCCGCCGCGTCCACAAGAAGGAAGAACGCCTCGACTCGCACTACGCCAGCCCCGTGGTGGCGCAGTTGATCAGCACCGTCATGATCTCGGGCAAGAAGTCGCTCGCCGAACGCATCGTGTACGGTGCGATTGAGAAAAGCCGCGAGAACTCGGACACCGTCGATCCGCTCGAAGTGCTCCACAAGGCGCTCGACAACGTGAAGCCCCGTCTCGAAGTCAAGAGCCGCCGCGTCGGTGGCGCGACCTACCAGGTGCCCATCGAAGTCTCGCCCGAGCGGCAGGTCAGCCTCGCCATGCGCTGGCTGGTCGGCTACGCCAGTGCCCGCCGTGGCGTCGGCTTGACGGACGCGCTCGCCAACGAGATCCGCGACGCCGCCAACGGCCAGGGCAACGCGATCAAGAAGCGCGACGACACCCACCGCATGGCTCAGGCCAACCGTGCGTTCGCCCATTTCCGCTACTAGGCCACTTTTCCAACGAGCAACCCGGAGACTTTGCGCTCCGGGTTTTTAGTCCCCAAACCACTTTCCTGATTTTTATGGCTGCTACTCTCGAAGCGACCAAGACCGCGAACCCTAATTCTCCGAACCGTGCGTTCCCCATGGAGCGTACACGGAACATCGGCATCGCCGCGCACATCGACGCGGGCAAGACGACTCTGACCGAGCGCATCCTTTTCTACACGGGTGCCATTCACCGCATCGGCGAGGTGCACGAAGGCACCACCGTCACCGATTGGATGGAGCAGGAGCGCGAGCGCGGCATCACGATCACCTCCGCCGCCACGACCTGCGCGTGGAAGCAGCTCCAGCAGGAAGGCGTGTTCAAGCTCTACGAGGGCCAGAACATGCGGGTGAACATCATCGACACCCCCGGCCACGTGGACTTCACGGCCGAGGTGGAGCGTTCGTTGCGTGTGCTCGACGGTGCCATCGCCGTGTTCGACGCGGTGGCCGCCGTGCAGCCGCAGTCCGAAACCGTCTGGCGCCAGGCCAACAAGTACAAGGTGCCCCGCATCGGGTTCGTCAACAAGATGGACCGCGTCGGCTCGAACTTCGAGAACTGCATCGAGGAAATGCGCAAGAAGCTCGGCGCGAATGCTTGGCCGATCCTCATTCCCATCGGGAAGGAAGATTATCTCAAGGGCCAGATCGACGTGGTCAATCAGAAGGCGATCATCTACGTCGACGACAACACGATGGGTTCGACCTACAACATCGAGGAGATTCCCGCCGAGTTGAAGGACGCTGCCCAGGAGGCCTATGACAATCTCGTCACGGCCATCTCTGATCTCGACGAGGAAATCGGCATGATGTTCCTGGAGGAAAAACCGATCACCAAGGAAGACCTCAAGGCCGGCATCCGCCGTCAGACCATCGCCAACAAGTTCGTTCCCGTCGCCGGTGGCTCCGCCTTCAAGAACAAAGGCGTGCAATACCTCCTAGACGCCGTCGTCGATTATCTGCCCGGCCCGCTCGACATTCCCCCGGCGGAGGGTCTCGACCCGGACAACTTGGAGAACCACATCCAGGCCAAGTCGGACGACAACGGCAACTTTTGCTCGCTCGCGTTCAAGCTCTGGAGCGACCCGTTCGTCGGCAAGCTCGTGTTCTTCCGCGTCTACGGCGGCAAGCTGACCAAGGGCGACACCGTCTACAACCCGCGCACCAACAAGCGCGAGCGCATCAGCCGGATCATCCAGATCCAGGCCGACAAGCGCGAGGACGTTGATACCTGCTACTCAGGCGACATCGCGGCCATCGTCGGCATCAAGAACATCACCACGGGTGATACTCTCTGCGACGAAGACCACGGCATCCTGTTGGAGCCGCCGTCCTTCCCCGACCCGGTCATCAGCATGGCCATCGAACCGAAGACGAAGGTCGACCAGGAAAAGATGGGCAACGCGCTCCAGCGTCTTTCCGAAGAAGACCCGACCTTCCGCGTGTTCACGAACGTGGACACGGGCCAGACGATCATCGCCGGCATGGGCGAGCTTCACCTGGAAATCATCCGTGACCGGATGCTGCGCGAGTTCAAGGTGGACGCGAACTCGGGCAAGCCGCAGATCGCCTACCGTGAGACCATCACCGCCACCGCCACGGGCGAGGGCAAGCTGGTCAAGCAGTCCGGTGGCCGCGGCCAGTACGGACACGTCATCGTCAACGTCCAGCCCAACGAACGCGGCAAGGGTCTGACCATCGAGAACAAGGTGGTCGGCGGTACGATCCCGAAGGAATACATCCCCGCCTGCCGCAAGGGTATCGAAGAAGCCGTGCTCAACGGCATCGTCGGCGGTTACCCGGTGGTGGACGTGAACGTCGACATCATCGACGGCTCCTACCACGACGTGGACTCCAACGAAATGGCGTTCAAGATGGCTGCCATCTTCGCGGTGAAGGATGGTTTCAAGAAAGCCAAGTCCATCCTGATGGAACCCATCATGAAGGTCGAGGTGGAAACGCCGGAAGACTACCAGGGCGACATCATGGGCGACCTGAGCCGCCGCCGCGCCGCGCTCAACGGCACCGAGATGAAGGCCGTCAACGTGTCGGTGCAAGCCGACGTGCCGCTGGCCGAGATGTTCGGCTACGCGACGGCGATCCGCTCGCTGTCCAAGGGCCGTGCCTCGTACACGATGGAGCCGAGCCACTTCGCGCAGGTGCCCGCCAACGTGTTGGCCACCGTGCTCGATCAGAAAGAAAAGTAAGAAGTCAGAAGGCAGAAGGCAGAAGTTTTCAGAACCAAACCCAACAACTCCTGCGCCTGCCTCATCGCTTCTCCACCCTTCGTACTTCTGCCTTCTAACTTCTAACTTCTGACTTCCTAATTATGGCAAACGGCCAACGCATTCGCATCCGCCTGAAAGGTTTCGACCACCGGATGCTCGACCAGTCCTCCGTGGAGATCGTGGAAACGGCCAAGCGCACCGGCGCGAAGGTTGCCGGCCCGATCCCGCTGCCGACCCAGATCGAGAAATTCACGGTCAACCGCTCCCCGCACGTGGACAAGAAGTCCATGGAGCAGTTCGAGATCCGCACCCACAAGCGTTTGCTCGATATCATTGAGCCGACCGCCAAGACGGTGGACGAATTAAAAAAATTAAATCTCCCTGCGGGGGTGGACATCACCATCAAAATCTGATAGGGGTTCCGCCCCTCACAAACACCTTCCTCTATCATGAGCATCGGAATCATCGGTAAGAAGGTCGGCATGACCCGGGTCTATGACTCGGCTGGCAGGCTGACCCCGGTCACCGTCATCCTCGCGGGTGGCAACACTCTCCTGCAACGCAAGACCGTCGAAACAGACGGCTACGAGGCGGTGCAGGTCGGTTTCGACACGCAGTTGAAGCAGCGTCTTTCCAAGGCCGAACTCGGCCACTCGGCAAAGGCGGGTTCGGAGCCCAAGAAGCGTCTGGGCGAGTTTCTTCTCGTCAATGGTGCCACGGACGGCGCGGACGTGAACCTGAGCGTGACCCAGTTCGAGGTCGGCCAGTACGTCGACGTGAGCGGACGTTCCAAGGGCAAGGGCTTCATGGGCGTCATGCGCAAGCACAATTTCGACGGCCAGGGCGCGGCGCACGGCTCCAAGACCCATCGTCGGAACGGCTCCATCGGCTGCCGTTCGACCCCGGGCCGCATCTGGAAAAATCAGGGCATGCCCGGCCACATGGGCGACGAGAACTGCACCTCGCAGAACCTGTACGTCATGGGTGT
The DNA here is from genome assembly GCA_964245885.1 of uncultured Chthoniobacterales bacterium. GTDB lineage: Bacteria > Verrucomicrobiota > Verrucomicrobiia > Chthoniobacterales > SZAS-18 > CAHJWO01. The sequence goes on from CAXTOX010000003.1 coordinate 57,308, forward strand.
GCGCGAGGCGGAAGGCGTCCTGCTCGTCAGCGGCGCGGTCCCCGGTGCGAACGGCACCTACGTCGAGGTTCGTCCTGCTATCAAGAAGAAGCAGGAAGACCGCTACAAGTTTGACCGCAACGCCGCCAAGGCGGACGACGGCAAGAAGCCCGTGAACCCGGCCAAGAAGAACAAGAAGTAGTTGGGTTCACCCGGATCGTCACTATTTCTCCTCTTATGAGCGCGACAGTTTTAACAGCCGAGGCGGCCAAGGACGCCAAAATCGACATCATCGCCAACGGCAAAGGCACGCAGGCGGTTCACGACGCCGTCGTAGCCATGCGCGCTGCCCGCCGCAGCGGCACGGCGAGCACCAAGACCAAGGCAACCGTCAGCGGTTCGGGCAAAAAGCCCTACCGTCAGAAGGGCACCGGCCGTGCCCGTGCCGGCTATTTGAGCAGCCCGGTTCGCGTCGGCGGCGGCGTGGTTTTCGGCCCGCACCCGCGCTCGTATGCGAAGAAGGTCTCCAAGACGGTCCGCCGTCTGGCGTTCCGCAAGGCGCTCAGCTCCCGCATTCTCGCCGGCGACGTGTCGGTGATCGACGCATTTGCCGTGACCGAGTTGAAGACCAAGGCGTTTTTGAAGCTCGTGACCGACAACGTGCAAGACGCCAAGAAAATCCTCGTGGTCGGCGACCAGTTCGACGAAACGACCTACAAGGCTGGCCGCAACGTGCAGCACGTCCAGATGACAACCGCCGACGGCGTGAACACCGAGGACCTGCTGCGCTACAACAAGATCCTCGTCACCAGAGGAGCGTTGAACCTCCTCGGCGAGCGCACCGCCGCTCCCGACCGCTCGCCTGCCAAGGCCACGTCCGCCCTGTAACCAGGACCTCGCGCCATGAACGAACCCTTTGACATTATCCACACCGTTCGCCTGACGGAGAAAGCCACGCTGTTGAGCGAGAAGGAGAACAAGTACGTTTTCCAGGTCAGCCCGCGCGCGAACAAAATCCAGATCAAGGCTGCCATCGAGGCGTTGATCAAGAAGAAGATCGTCGCCGTCAACACCGCCAACTACGCCGGCAAGAACAAGCGCGCCAAACGGGCTGACGCCGGCCGTAAGGCGCACTGGAAAAAGGCCATCGTCACCCTGGCCGAAGGCGAGAAGCTCGACTTCGCATAAGCTGCCACCACCCTAACCGTTTCCCGATATGGCACTCAAGTTCCATCGCCCGTTGACCCCGGCCAGCCGTTACAAGCAGTTGCCGAAGTTTGACGAGATCACCAAGAAGACGCCCGAGAAGTCGCTGCTGGAAGTCCGCAAGAAGACCGGCGGGCGCAACAACAACGGTCGTATCACTTCGCGCCACCTCGGCGGCGGTCACAAGCAAAAGTACCGCGTCATTGACTTCAAGCGCAAGAAGCACGGCGTCGCGGCGGAAGTCGTCGGCGTCGAGTACGACCCGATCCGGACCGCGCGCATCGCGTTGCTCCAGTACAAGGACGGCGTGAAGGCCTACATCCTTGCGCCAGACGGCTTGAAGGTCGGAGCCAGCCTGATCTCGGGGCCGGACGTGGCACCGGAAATCGGCAACGCGCTCCCGCTGAAAGCCATTCCGCTCGGCACCAGCATTCACAACGTCGAACTGACCCCCGGCCGCGGCGGGCAGATCGCGCGCTCGGCTGGCCAGCAGGTCATCCTCAACAACCGCGAGGGAGACTATGCGCTCGTGAAGATGCCGTCCGGTGAAATCCGCCGCATCCACGTCGAGGCGTACGCGACCATCGGCCAGGTCGGCAACATCGACCACATGAACGTGAGCAGCGGCAAGGCCGGGCGCACGCGTCACCAGGGCCGGCGCCCGCACGTCCGCGGCATGGTGATGAACCCGGTCGATCACCCGATGGGTGGAGGCCAGGGCAAGAGCAAGGGCGGTGGCGGACGCCATCATCCGATGAGCCCGTGGGGCCAATTGGCGAAGGGCTTCAAGACCCGCCAGAAGCACAAGCCGACCGACCGCTGGATCGTCGCCCGCCGCAACGCCGCGAAGAAGAACTCCTAACCTCTTAACCGTTTAACCTCTATGGGACGTTCACTGAAAAAAGGCCCGTTCGTCGTGGCTCACCTGCTGGAGAAAGTTGACAAGATGAACGCCGGTGGCGGTCGCAAGCCGATCAAAACCTGGGCGCGCGCGTCGATGATCATTCCTGATTTTGTCGGCCACACTTTTCTGGTTCACAACGGCAAAATTTTCAACAGCGTGTTCGTCACCGAGAACATGGTCGGCCACAAGCTGGGCGAGTTTTCGCCGACGCGCACCTTCAAGAAGCACGGCGCGCACACCGCCAAGGTCACCAAGTAGCCCTTCATTCTACAAACTACTTTATGCGTGGGTCCGCGTGGCGGCTCGCGGTGGCCGTCCTCGGCTCGGTGGGAGTCATCATCTCCCCGACCGCGAGCGGCCAGCAAGGACCCACTGTCCGGGTCGCCTCGGCGTCCGGCGGACAAACTCAACCCTCGCTCTCCGTCACCACGAGTGGCGAGCCAGGCGACCAGCCAGCTAACCTCAAACTACAACTCAAGGAAACCCAAGACCGGTTGCACGCTTACGAAGCGGAAAACGAAGCCCTGCGCCGGCGCAATGATACGAACAAGGAGACGATCCATGCCCTCACCGAAAGTTTGGCGGTAGCCAACGCGGAGTGTGAGGTGTTCCGTCGCAAATTCGGAGAACAGACCCTGCGGATGGAGGCACTCGGCCTCGCCGCAGTCGGAGACAACAAGGAGGCCCTCGAACAACGGCTCCTCCAAGCCGTGCGCGATCTGGCGCTCGTCCGGGACGAAAAGGACGTGCTTGCCGAACGCCTCGTGGCTCTCTCCGAATCGGTCATGCTCTACATGAAGACGGCTAGCGGCAGCGACCCCAAGCTGCGGATGGAGATCGAGGGCCAACTGCGCGAAGCGAACAAGTCCGTGGACGAGGCGGCTGCCAAGGATGCCGGCCCGAACGCGGACGCTTCGGCTGATCTGTCCAACGGGCGGGTATTGAGCTTCAAGGAAGAATACTCGCTGATCGTCGTCAACCTGGGTGGTCGTGCCGGTGTGAAGGTCGGGACTCCGTTCCTGATCACGCGCGATGGCAAACTGGTGGCAAGAGCGAGGGTCATCGACGTTCGGGATCGTTACAGCGGAGCCATCATCGAGGAATACAACTCACCGACGGAGAAGGTGAAGGTCGGCGACCAGATGCACGTCAACTTTCAATCTTGAGTGGGACGGACGACGGAAACAGATTTCAAGACAGGCAACACGAAAGACAAGTTTATGGAAGTTCTATCGGTTTATCGCGGAGCGCGGATCTCGGCCTTCAAGGCCCGGGAGTTGACGCGTGAAATTCAGGGCCTCGGCGCTTCGGCGGCGTTGGACCTGATTGCCTTCAGCCCGAAAAAGGCGGCGCTCATGGTGGGCAAGACCCTCAAGAGCGCCATCGCCAACGCGGAAAACAACAACGAACTGAAGGTCGACACCCTCGTGGTCAAAGAGGCCACGGTGGGCGAGGGACCGACGATGAAGCGCAGCAAGTCACGCGCTCGTGGCAGTTCCAGCCAGATTCGCAAGCGCACGGCGCACATCCGCATCGTGCTCAGCGACGAGATCGAACTTCCGCAACGCAAAAGTGCTTCCAAGAAGACGGCCGGTGCGAAGAAGAAAGTCGCTGTGCCCGCCGCCAGCAAGCCCGCTGCCTCCAAACCACCGGAAAAGGCGGAACAGATTCCCGCGACCGAGGCTCCGAAGGGTGTCGTCGATGTCGAAACCGAAACGAAAGCTCAGCCCGCCACCCAGGAAGACATGGGACCGGGTGAGACCCACGCACCCGAGAAGTTGAGTTCCGACGAGGACACCACCAAGGATTGATCCCCGTTCCCCTGCCACCGCTTACCGCCTAATTTTTATGGGACAGAAAGTCAACCCAACCGGGTATCGCCTCGCATTGACCAAAGACTGGCGTTCGCGCTGGTACGCCAACCCGAAGGAGTATCCGGAATTCCTGCACAAGGACATCGAGATCCGTGCTTACGTGAAGAAAAAGCTCCAAAGCGCGGCGGTGGCTCGCATCGTCATCGAACGCGCCTGGAACAGCCTGCGCGTGACGATCTTCACCGCCCGCCCTGGGATCGTCATTGGCCGCAAGGGCGCGGAAATCGAGAAGATGACCGAGGACATCTCCCGGATGAGCGGTGGCAAATCCGTCAAGATCGACATCCAGGAGATCAAGACGCCGGAACTCGAAGCGCAACTCGTCGCCGAAAACATCGCGCTCCAGTTGGAGCGCCGCATCTCGTTCCGTCGTGCGATGAAGAAAGCAGTCCAGCAGACGATGGACTTCGGCGCGCAAGGCATCAAGCTGCGCGTCGCCGGTCGTTTGAACGGCGCGGAAATCTCCCGTGCGGAACTGACACGCGACGGCAAGACCCCGTTGCACACGCTCCGCGCGCACATCGACTACGGGTTCCACGAGGCGAACACCCTCTACGGAAAAATCGGCGTCAAATGCTGGATCTGTAAAACCGATCCTGCCGCCAGCTTCAGCCAGCCCGAGGGCGCGGCTGCCGACGCGGCCCGCGACCGCGGCGGACGCCGTGGCGACCGTGGCCCGCGCCGCGACAGCGGCCCACGTCGTGACAGCCCCGGCGGCACGCCGTCCGGCGGCACGCCGTCCGGCGGCGAAACCGTCGCGCACACCGAAACCGCCGCGAACACGTCGGGAGCTAGCAGCACCCCGGCACCCGAAGTATCCGGTGCATTTGGTGCACAGTAACTTTCTATCTTCCCATCCTCTCACCCAAGGAGACCTGACTTATGCCATTGATGCCCAAGAGAGTGAAGTATCGCAAGACCCAGCGCGGGACGCGCGCGGGAACGGCGACCCGCAACGTCCGGATCGCTTTCGGCGAATACGCCCTGCAAACCCTGGAGCGTGGCTGGATCACCAATACACAGATTGAAGCCGCCCGCGTTGCGTTGACCCGTAACATGAAGCGCAAGGGCAAGCTGTGGATCAAGATTTTCCCCGATAAATCCGTGACCGCCCGCCCGCCCGAGACCCGCATGGGTAAGGGCAAGGGTCAGCCCGAGTACTGGGTGGCCGTGGTGCGTCCCGGCAACATCTTGTTCGAGATGGACGGCATCCCGGAGTCGGTGGCGCGCGAGTCCCTGCGTCTCGCGGCCGACAAGCTGCCGTTGCGCACCAAGTTTTTGACGCGCCACCATGCCGCCCCGCCCATCAAGGGAGATACCGGCGAGTTGAAGATCGCTAACGATCATCAGCCACAGGCTCAGCCTGCGGCAGCCTGATAGTTTTTGAGGAGAGGAAAACGTTTTATGAAGATCAAGGAAATCCGCGAACTGAGCAGCGAAGAGCTATCGGGCCGCAAGCGCGAGTTGCGCCAGGAAGTATTCAACCTGCGCCTCCAGCAAGCCAGCGGCCAGATGGAGAAGCCCAGCCGCCTGAAGGACATCCGCAAAGAAGTCGCCCGCCTCGAAACCATTCTCTCCGAGCGCGCCAATAAGAAGGCCACTGCCACGGCCTAACGCCACGACCCCATGAGCGACACTCCCACCACCACTGAAACGTCTTCTCCGCCCGCAACTGCCGAGGCTGGCACGGAGACCAAGACCCGCGGCCTGCGCAAGACACGCGTCGGCGTGGTCGTTTCCAACAAGATGGCCAAGACGGCGGTGATCGAAACGGTCACCCGCGTCCCGCATCCGAAATTCCGCAAGATCATCAAGCAGAGCAAGAAGTTTTACGCGCACGACGAGGAGAGCAAGGCGCAGGTCGGCGACCTCGTGCGGATCATCGAAACCCGCCCGCTGAGCAAGCTCAAGCGCTGGCGCTTGGTCGAGGTTCTCAAACACTGATTTGCCTGCAACGTAGCGGCCGGGTTTTCCGACCGTCTGCTCACTTTAAGAGAAGGACTATTATATGCTCCAGATTCGTACTCGCATAGATGTCGCCGACAACTCCGGCGCGCGCATGGCGACGATGATTGGCGTCATCGGCAAAGCCACCATGACCGCTGGCGTCGGTGACGTGATCACGGCCAACGTGAAGGAAGCCACCCCCGGCGGCACGGTCAAGAAAGGCGATGTGGTGCGCGCGGTCATCGTGCGGACCAAGCAGCCCATCAAACGGCCCGACGGCAGTTACCTGCGCTTCGACAACAACGCCATCGTCATCATCGACAAGGACCTGAATCCGCGCGGCACTCGCATCTTCGGGCCTGTCGCCCGTGAACTGCGCGAGCGCAACTTCATGAAAATCGTGTCCCTCGCCCCGGAGGTGCTCTAACGCCATGATCTCTGCTTCCCGTAAGAAAACCCACGTCAAGAAAGGTGATCAGGTCACGGTCATCGCCGGCAACTCCAAGGGCGAAAGCGGCCGGGTGCTCCAGGTTCTCGTGAAGAAGGACCGGGTAATCGTCGAAGGCGTTCACAAGATCAAGAAGCACGCGCAGAAGACCCAGGACCGTCCTCAAGGTGGCATCATTGAGCGCGAAGGCCCGATCCACATCTCGAACGTCAAGCTCATCGAAAAAGCGCCCGTCGAGGAAAAGAAGGCAGACAAAAAAGCCAAGAAGTAGTCGCAGACGCTTTTCCCATCTTACAAAGCGCGAAGAAAGCTTTTGACTCTTCACCGAAAAAGGGCAGATTGCCCGCCCCACCGACCGTGGCCGGTTGATAGTCGGCCGCAACCCGTTTTATGGAAGTCGAACTTTACAAAGAATACAAGGATCAGGTCGTGCCCGCTCTCAAGGAGAAGCACGGCTACAAGAACGTCCACCAGATTCCCAGGCTGGAGAAGGTGGTCATCAATGCCTGCGTCGGCTCCTCTCCCGACGTGAAGGCCGCGCTCGAAGAAGCGAAGAAGGAACTGACGACCATCACTGGCCAGAAGCCGATGGAGACGCGAGCCAAGAAGAGCATAGCGAACTTCAAACTACGCGAGAACCAGGCCATTGGTGCCAAGGTGACTCTCCGTGGCGCGACCATGTACGAGTTTCTGGAGCGTCTGATCAAGACGGCGCTGCCGCGCATCCGCGACTTCCGCGGGGTGAGTCCGCGCGCGTTCGACGGCCAGGGAAATTACACCCTCGGTGTCAGCGATCAGTCCATCTTCCCCGAGATCGAACTCGACAAGATCCAGCGCAACATCGGGTTCGATGTGACCATCGTCACCAGCACCCGCACGAACGAGGAAGCCAAGTCGCTCTTGAGCGAACTCGGTATGCCCTTCAGCGACCGCAAGAAAGCCGCCTAATTTTCGTCCCCATGAGTGCTCTGACTGATCCTATCTCCGATTTTTTGACGCGGCTGCGCAACGCAACCCGTGCTCAGAAGCACGAACTTTCTCTGCCGTTCTCGACCATCAAGAACGACATGGCCCGCGTGCTCAAACAGGAAGGCTACATCGCCGATTTCGCTGTGGAAGGCGACGGCGCGACGAAGTCGATCAAGGTGACGACGAGATTCGTCGAGCAAACCTCGGCCATCAACGGCCTCAAGCGCGTCAGCCGACCCGGTCTGCGCCGGTACGTCGGGGCGGGGGAGATCCCCCGGGTGCGCGGTGGCCAGGGCATCGCGATTCTCTCCACGCCGCGCGGCGTGTTGAGCGGGCGCGAAGCTAAGCGCCAGAACGTCGGCGGCGAACTGCTCGCCTACGTTTACTAACCTCCTTTTCAAACTCCAAGCCCAAGAAAACAGACTCCCATGTCTCGGATCGGCAACAAGAGCATCGACCTTCCCGACAAGGTCAAAGTCAACCTCGGCGACGGTGGCCTCGTCAACGTCGAAGGCCCCAAAGGCAAGCTGAGCTACACGCTGCCACGCACGATCACCGCCAAGAGCGAAGGGGCGAAGTTCACCCTTTCCCGGCCGGACGACGAACGCGCCAACAAGGCTCTGCACGGGCTTGCCCGCAGCCTGGTGGCGAACATGGTCACAGGTGTCAGCACTGGCTACGTCAAAGACCTTGAAATTCAGGGCGTCGGTTTCAAGGCGGCGGTCCAGGGTGACAAGCTCAACCTGAGCTTGGGCAAGTCTCATCCGATCCTCTTCCCCATCCCGGCTGGCATCAAGGTGACCGTCACGGAGAACACCAAGGTGCGCGTCGAAGGGATCGACAAACAGGTCGTTGGTCAGGCTGCGGCGAACATCCGTGGCTATTACCCGCCGGAGCCGTACAAAGGCAAGGGCGTACGCTACGCGGGCGAACAGGTCCAGCGCAAGGAAGGCAAGACGGTCCAGTAGTCCGTTCGCCTCGGTTCTTCATTTCTTACTCCTTTACCTTTCCGTCGTATGGCCAAAGCCGACCGCCGCATCATTCGCAACCGCATCCACAAGCGTATCCGCAAAAAACTCAGCGGCACGCCCGAACGTCCCCGTCTGAGCGTGTTCTTCTCGGGTCGCCACGTGTACGCGCAGATCATTGAGGACATTGCGGGCAAGACCCTCGCGGCCGTGAACACGACAGAAGCCAAGTTCCGCGAGGACAAGGCTAGTCGTGCCAACAAGGAGACGGCCGAGAAGGTCGGTTCCCTCATCGCCGAACGCGCCAAGGAAAAGAACGTCAGCCGCGTGGTTTTCGACCGTGGCGGCGCGCAGTATCACGGCAAGATCAAGGCTCTCGCCGATGCGGCGAGGGCGGCCGGTCTCGATTTCTAACCTTCTACCTTTCTACTGACTCCCTTCCTCTTTATGCCTCCTGGCCAACAATCCGGTGGCGGCAACCGCCGCAATGACCGTTCCCGCGACACCGACAACAGCCGCACGGCCGCGCGCGGCGAAACGACCGAGAAGGTCGTGTTCATCAACCGATGCGCGAAGGTCGTCAAGGGCGGACGCCGCTTCTCGTTCAGCGCGTTGATCGTCGCCGGTGACCATGATGGCAAGGTGGGTTGTGGTTTCGGCAAGGCCAACGAGGTCGCCGAGGCGATCCGCAAGGCGTCCGAGTCCGCCCGCAAGGCGATGGTCAAGGTCGCTGTTCACCAGAACACGATCCCGCACGAGGTGTTGGGCGAGTACGGCGGCGGACGTGTGCTTCTGCGTCCCGCCTCGCCTGGAACCGGCGTGATCGCCGGCGGTGGCGTGCGTGCCGTCGTCGAGGCGGCGGGGATCAAGGATGTGCTGGCCAAGTCTCTCGGCTCGGGCAACCATGCCAACGTCGTCAAGGCGACCTTGGATGCGCTCAGCCAACTGCGCCTGCGCGACGAGGTGATGAAACTACGCGGCATTAAGATCCGTGGCGGCAGCGGCCCGGAAGGCAGCGCAGATATCCCGGTGTCCGGTGAGCCTCTGACGGTAGCGAACGCCTGATCGGCGAATACCTCTTCTTTCTTATGCGACTTCACGAACTCAAACCCAGGCCCGGCTCCAAACACCGGACCAAACGCCTCGGCTGCGGCGAGAGCAGCGGCCACGGCAAGACGAGCGGCAAGGGCCACAAAGGTCAGAAGGCGCGTTCGGGCGGCAGCATCCGCCTCGGCTTCGAGGGCGGTCAGATGCCGCTCATCCGTCGCCTGCCGAAGCGCGGATTCAATAATACCCTCTTCAAGAAGAAGATTGCTGCCGTGAACCTCGATTTGCTCTCCGCCATGGAGATTGACGGCACGATCAACGAGACGGCGCTGCTCGAACACGGCCTCGTCCGTGGCCGCTACGACGGCATCAAGATCCTCGGCGGAGGCGACGTGACCAAGAAGCTGACGATTGAAGCCGATTATGTCAGTGCATCCGCTCGCGAGAAGATCGAGGCGGCTGGCGGCACGGTGACCTTGCGCGGAAAAGCGACCGGCGCAGCAACGGCCTAAGTTTTCAGGCGAAGGCAGGACGCCGGAGGCAAAAGTTCAGAAGCTGTTTCTGAACTTTTGCATTTTGCATTCTGCCTTTTGCATTTTTCCTCCGGTTGCGCGTAGTTGATCATCCATTTCGACCCCTGCCATGCTTTCTGCTTTTGCCAACACGCTGAAGGTTCCCGAACTCCGGGCGAGAATCCTTTTTACCCTCGTCGTTATCATCGTCGTGCGCGTCGGTGCACAGATCACGACGCCCGGCGTCAATGCGCTGGTTCTGCACGAATGGTTCCGCAACCAGGTGGACAATCAGCAGAGCGGCTCGGTGGTGGCGCTGTTCAACATCTTCAGCGGTGGCGCGCTGGAAAACTGCGCGATCTTCTCGCTGGGCATCATGCCGTACATCAGCGCGTCGATCATGATGCAGCTCCTCGGAGCGGTCATTCCGACGTTGTCAAAGCTCCAGCGTGAAGACGGCGGACGGCAGAAAATCTCGCAGTACACGCGCTACGCAACGGTTGTGCTCTGCGTGGTCCAGGGCTACCTGCTGGCGAAGTCCTTCGAGAATCCGGCGGGCAGCCTGAACTTCCTGCCCGGCATCAACATGACAATGTCGCGCTTGGGGATGGATCTCGTCAGCAACCCGGGCTTCGGATTCGAGGTGATCACTGTTATCAGCATGCTGGCGGGCACGATGCTGCTCATGTGGCTGGGTGATCAGATCACCGAGCGTGGCATCGGCAACGGCATTTCGCTGATCATCACCATCGGCATCGTCGCGCGCCTGCCCGCCGCGTTGATCCAGGCTTGGCACACGTTCGTGCCGTCGGGTGACGCAAAGGGGGCCAACCCGCTGATCCTCGTGGTCATGGTGGCGTTCTTCGTCATCGTGGTGGCGTCGATCATCGCCATCACGCAAGCGCAACGCAAAATCAGCGTGCAGTACGCCCGCCGCATCGTCGGCCGCAAGGAATACCGCGGCGGTACGCAGACGCTGCCGCTCAAGCTCAATTATGCGGGCGTCATGCCGATCATCTTCGGCTCCTCGCTGATCCTCTTCCCGTCGACCATTATCAACATGGTCTTTCGCAATTCACCAACCGCGCAGAGTCTCGCCAACAATCTGACAAACGGCTGGATGCATTACACGCTTTACGCGTTGCTGATCTTCTTTTTCAGCTACTTCTGGGTGGCGATGATGTTCCAGCCGAACCAGATTGCGGACGACCTCAAGAAGAACGGCGGCTATGTCCCCGGGGTACGTCCGGGCAAGCCGACGGCGGAGTTCCTGGATTACACGATGTCGCGGCTGACGTTCGCCGGGGCGATCTTCCTGATCGTCATTGCGATCCTGCCGCAGATCTTCTCGCGCATGCTCAACGTGCCGTACATCACCGCGCAGTTCTTCGGCGGCACGAGCCTGCTCATCATCGTCGGTGTGATCCTCGACACGATGCGCCAGATCGAGACGCACTTGCTCCAGCAACATTACGACGGTTTCCTGCGCAAGGGCCGGATCAAGGGGGGCAGCGGGTTCGGCGCGGCGCGCAACATCAACCAGGGCGAACCGGCCCGGCAGACCACGCTCGTGATGCTCTGCGTCGGTGCGGCCCTGTTGCTGATCTGCGGCTTGGCCATCGCTTTGAACAAGTAGATCCCGGCTGCGGCCGGCTGCTGCTCCCTTCTTCATCTTGCCCGTGAAAGTCGCCGCTCACCGCCTCGTTCTCCTCGGCCCGCCGGCATCCGGCAAGGGAACGCAGGGGCGGATGATGGAGGAACGGTGGCGGGTCCCGGTGGTTTCCGTCGGCGACGTGTTGCGCAAGGAAATTGCCAGCGGCAGCGCCATCGGGCGCGAGGCGGCCAGCCACATGGATTTCGGCCGACTGGTGCCGGACCGCGTGGCGGTGTCAGCCGTCGAAGCGTGGCTCGGTGGTGGAACGGGGGAATCGTTCGTTTTCGACGGCTTCCCACGCACGGTCGGGCAAGCCCGGGCTTTGGACGAGGTGCTGTTGCGTCACGGAGCTTCTTTGACGGCGGCTCTGTGGCTGGAACTGGACGAGGAAGCCATCGCGCACCGTGTCAGCCGGCGAGTGACTTGCGCGGACTGCGGGCGCAGCTTCCAGGTGGGCTGGCATGTGGGCGGGCACACGGATGCCTGCCCGGCGTGCTGCGGCAAGCTGACGGTGCGCAAGGACGATGATCCCGCCACCCTGCTCAGTCGGATGGAGCAGTACCGCGAGCACACCGCGCCGGTGAAGGACTTCTACGCGGCGAACGGACTCCTGCGCATCATCGATGCGGGGCACAAGCCGGAAGAAGTTTTCGCCGAGATCGAACGGGCAACGACCGTGCCGCAGGAGGTGGCAGCGTCGGCATGAGCCGCATTTACATCAAAAGCCCACGCGAGATCGAGAAGATGCGTCGCGCTGGCCAAGCGGCCAGTGAGATCCTGGAGAAGGTCGGCGACTTCATCCGGCCCGGCGTGCTGACGCGTGACGTGGACCGCTACGCGGCGGAACTCATCGCCGAAGCAGGCTGCAAAAGCGCGTTCCTGGGCTACCGCAAGTTTCCAGGCAACATCTGCATCTCGGTCAACGAGGAGGTGGTCCATGGCATCGGGGGCGCGCGCACGATCCAGTACGGCGACATCGTTAAACTGGACATCGGCGTGTTCAAGGACGGCTGGGTGGGCGACACCGCCAAAACCGTGTCCGTGGGGATCATCGCCCCGGAGACCGCGCGCCTGCTGGAGGTCACCCAGCGGGCGCTGGCGCTGGCCATTCCCTACGCGCGTCAGGGCAACCGGCTGCACGAGGTGTCGTGTACCATCGAGAACTACGTCGTGAAGAACGGGTTCTCCGTCGTGCGTGAGTTCGTCGGACATGGCGTCGGACGCGAATTGCACGAGGAGCCGCAGGTGCCCAATTACAAGTCCGGCGACAACCCGAAGCTGAAGGCCGGCATGACCCTGGCCATCGAGCCGATGGTCAACCGGGGCCGGGCGGACGTGAAAGTGCTGGGCGACAACTGGACGGTGGTGACGGCGGACGGTCACCCGAGTGCACATTTCGAGCACACGGTGCTCATCACGGTAGGGGAACCCGAGATACTGACATGGCGAGAAGAGATGTTATCGAGGTAGAGGCCAAGGTGATCGAATTGCTGCCCAACACGATGTTCCGCGTCGAGCTTCCCAACGGCAAACGCATCCTCGCCCACGTGTCCGGGAAAATACGTTTGCACTTCATTCGCATCTTGCCAGGCGACAAAGTTATGTTAGAGATAAATCCCTACGATTTGACCAAGGGGCGGATCACGTTCCGCCACCGTTGAGTTCGTTCGGACCCAACGTATCGGCAAAAAGCCGTTTACCATCCAGCTTCATCGTCGTCACCCGTTTTTATGAAAGTTAGAGCCTCCGTCAAACGGCAGTGTGAACACTGCAAAATCGTCAAAAGAAAGAACGTCGTGCGCGTGATTTGCACGAACGCCCGCCACAAGCAGCGCCAGGGCTGAAATTGCCCGGTTCAAACACCCGCTCATTTTTATTTTATGCCCCGGTTACTTGGAGTCGACATCCCCAACGAGAAGCGCATCGAAGTCTCTCTGACCTACGTCTACGGCGTGGGTCCGAAGACCGCCAAGCGCATGCTGGAACAGGCCAACATTGACCCGAACGTTCGGGCCAAGGACCTGACCCCTGTGCAGATCAACGAGATCATCCAGGCGATCACCTCGAACAAGATCGCCATCGAGGGCGATCTCCGCCGCGAGTTGCAGGGCAACTTGAAGCGTCTTCAAGCGATCAACTGCTACCGGGGCATCCGCCACCGCCGCGGCCTGCCGGTGCGGGGGCAGCGTACCTCCACCAACGCCCGGACCCGCAAGGGGCCGCGCAAGACCGTCGGCGTGCAGCGCGCCAAGGACGCCAAGAAATAATCAACCTGAGCTAGAACGTAGAAGAGTATGGCCGACGAAACCCAAGATCCGCAGTCCGCCGCGCCGAGCGCCGCCGACGTGCCCAACACCGCTGCCGCCGCCACGGCCGGCGATGCTACCGCCCCCGCCGTGGCTGCTGCCGCTGCGGTCATCCCCGCCGCTCCGAAAGCCCCACGCGCTCCTAAAGGTGCCGCCAAGAAGGACGGGGCCGCCCCCGCCGCCGAGGCCGCAAAGCCGGCGGAAAACCTCTCGCTCGATCCCAACGAGGTCGAGAAGCCCAAGATCGTCCGGGCCAAGGGTGCCAAGAATATTATCGTCGGCATCGCGCACATCTTCTCGACGTTCAACAACACGTCGGTGACGATCACCGACCTCAACGGCAACGTCATCGGCTGGTCGTCGGCTGGCAAGGTAGGCTTCAAAGGTTCGCGCAAGAGCACGGCCTACGCCGCGCAGATGGCCGCGCAGGACGCCAGCCGCCAGGCGATGGGCCACGGGCTCAAGGAAGTGGAAGTCCGCGTCAAGGGACCGGGCGCGGGCCGCGAGTCGGCTGTGCGTGCGCTCCAGGCCATCGGCCTCGAAGTGACGGTCATCCGCGACGTGACCCCTGTGCCGCACAACGGCTGCCGCCCGCCCAAGCAACGCCGCGTCTGACGACTGGGTGTCGATTTAACGTTCAAGATTTGATTTTATGGCAAGGTTCACTGGTCCCAAAACGAAAGTTTCCCGCCGTTACGGAGTGCCGATCTTCGGCCCGTCGAAGGCGTTGGAGCGCAAGAATTATCCGCCTGGCATCCACGGGCCGAAGGGTTCGCGCCGCAAGCAGTCGGAGTTCGCCATCGCCCTTGGCGAAAAGCAGAAGCTGCGTTACATGTACGGTCTGATGGAACGTCAGTTCCGCCGGTACTTCGAGGTGGCGCTCCGCCGCCGAGGTATCACGGGCGAGACGCTGCTCCAGCTCCTCGAAACCCGCCTTGATAACGTGGTCTTCCGTCTTGGCTTCGCGAACACCCGCCGTGGTGCGCGCCAGTTGGTCGGCCACGGGCACGTGGCGGTCAACGGCACGAAGGTGGACATTTCCTCCTTCAACGTGAAGGCCGGTGACACCGTGACGGTGCGCGAGAAGCCGAAGTCGAAGCAATTGGCAACGCGCAACCTCGAATTGACCCAGATCGTGCCAGTGCCCGACTGGCTGACGATCAACCGCGAAGCGATGAGCGGCACGGTGGCGCGGATTCCATCGCGCGAGGAGATCGCGCCGATCGTGAACGAGCAGTTGATCGTCGAGTTGTACTCGCGCTGATCGTTCGGCAGAACAGATTCCCAGCAGAGAGGACGGGCCGTGAGGCCCGTCCTTTTCGTTTTACTCCGGATTCAGCAGGATGACGATTAGAAGGTAGAGATCACGACCCAGATGGTCGTTCTTTGTCATGTGCCTGCGGCTCTGTCTCCAACCTAGTGGGCACAGAGGACACCGGCCTCTTGAGGAAAGCAGAGATGATGGCGACCAAACCTCCACCCCCAATGATGCAGGCGGTAGTTTGCGCACCATTTATTGCGAGGTACGTCGCGCATGTCAGAGCGAATACCCCGAACACAAACGCAAAACACTGCCCAAAAAAGCCCTCCAGGTATCCGCGACGCATATCCTCGGTATTTGCGTTTGCCTCTTCAAGTGCTATTTGGACCGCAGCCGCTGACTCATTCTTTTCGATGATCTGCCTGTGATCCGCCTCTACCTTAGCTAGTTCGATGATCTCCCTCGCCAGCCCAGGTTCGATCTCGTTGTAGGCCCTCAACATCTCTGGAGGGGGCAACGGTCCAGAGAAAGTCGTTTGGATGGAGGTGATATGTGCCTCCCGCCTTTGTATCCGTCGCTCCTGGGTCGGCTCGGATGCTGGTGTCGACGCAGGCTTTACTTCGTCCAGTTCACGCCCATCACCGGTCTCCGGCAGTGGCTCTTCATCGGGCAGTGGAGGATTGCCTATTGGCATGATCAAGTTTGGCGGCTGGAAGTCTCCGCGTTGCCCGAATTACATCTCCTGTAACTTTGGCCCAATCGGCTTGATAAGCTCTGACCGTTTCGGCGAACAGGTCCCGTTTGGCATCAAGTTGATGCTTGCGTCCGTTGATGAACACGGTTCTTGTGAACACCATTTTACCCTCACCACGATGGGATTGGGTCCGTGGCTGTAAATCAATGATTGAGCCAGCCCCGCGCAAAAAATTTTTCCATTTGGCACCTAGCGTATTTGCCATGTCGAAACGTTACGATACGCGGCCCGAGGTTGCAACAATGCTAAGTTCGGCTGGGTCGTTACGTGGTAGCTTGATCCAGCAGCCGATCCAGATTGTCCACGCAGAACTGCGACCACGTCTCCAACTGCTCCCGGCGGGCGCGCAATTCGTCGGGCGTCAGGAAGGCTAGTTGCGTGATCTGAGCCTCGCGCTTGGACACTTGGTCACCGTCGAGTTCAAAGACGTGTACGATCCCCAGGTGCACCTGACCGACCTCGGTGGAATCGTCGTTGAGCAGGGCGCGGATGTGATTCTGGTAGCCGCTCTGGACGATAAGTTCTTCGTCCACCTCGCGCTTCACCCCCGCCAGGTACGAACGCTGGTCAAAGGAAAATAAGTTCTCGTCGGCGTCGTTGAGGTGGCCGCCGATGCCGATGGAACCCTTGGCGGTCAGCCGTTTCTCACCGCCTTTTTTGCCCCGGACGTAGTGCAGCACGCGGCCCTCGTGCGCGAGGATCACGTAGGGGATAATCTGCTTGAGGCCGGGGTCGAGTTCCGCCTTGGAACGCGGCACGAAGAAGTTATTTTCCCGTGCCAAGATCGGCGGCAGGTAATGAGGAACGTCGAAGTTGAGCCCCTGGAAATCGCCGAGCTTGTCGAACAGGCTGCGCCGGATCGCCAACACCATTTCCTCGCGCCGTTCGGTCGTCATCGGCGGCGAGCATAGGCGGACGCACACTAAGCGTCGAGATTCTTCTGTTCGCGCTAGTCAGGCGTCGAGGTAACGCTCCAGCTTCCCGCGCAGCAAGGTGCGAGCGCGAAAGAGCAGGCTTTTCACCCCCGGAACGGTCTGGTTGAGCGCCGCGGCAATTTCCTCGTAGGACAAATCTTCGTACCGGCGCAGCACCAGGGCGAGACGCTGCGCTTCGGGCAACTGGTTGATGGCGGCCGAGATCGCCGTTTGCAGTTCCGCTTCCAACAGCGAGGCGTCCGGCGCGGCTGCCTGGGGATCTTCGAGGTGCCCGAAAGCATCGCCGTGCACGCCGCTGGCAACCGTTTCAGCGTCGAGGCTGGTGACGGGGCGGTGCTTGCGGCGGCGCAGTTCGTTGAAAACGAGGTTGCGCGTGATGGTGTAGAGCCAGGTGGTGAACTTCGCCGTGGGTTCGTAGCGGGCGGCGGACTTCCACACGCGCAGGAACACCTGCTGGCCCACGTCCTCGGCGTCGGCGGCATCGGGGCCGAGCATCCGCGCCACCGTGCCGACGACTCGCTGCTGGTGGCACTCGACCAACTCTTCAAACGCGCCCCGGTCGCCGTTGCGCACGCGCATCATCCAGATGATGTCCTGTTCGTCGGCGGTCAGCGTGGGGCTGGTGACCGTGGCCGGGACGTGGGGTTGAGGATGGGACTGGGAGCGACCGGAATCCATGAAGGGGATGAACGCGGCCAAACGCGCGGTAACCGTGGACATGCTCATTTCAACGGGTTGGCGCGGGGAAAGTTGCGGCCAAAAATGGAACGGTTCGGCTTTCCTCGCCGGACGTGGCGGGGAGCAGTGGTTCGACGGCCGAAAGCGGGCCGCCCGCCGCCCCCGCGACCCGCTTGCAAAACGTGGCTGGTGGTGCGAAACTGTGCTTGTGAAAAATTTCACAAGGAGGCCGGTATGATCGCCGCCTTGCTCCCGCGCTTACTCCGGCCGGTTTTCGACAAGGTCCAAGCCGGCGAACGGATTTCGGACGACGACGCACTCGCCCTCTACGCGAGCCACGATCTCAACGCCCTCGGCGCGATGGCTGACATCGTGCGCGAACGCAAAAACGGCAATGTCGCCACGTACCTGCTCAACCGGTACATCAACTATTCCAACGTTTGCATCTTGAGCTGCCAGTTCTGCGCATTCGCGGCGAAGAAGCGGGACGCGCACGCGTTCGAGAAGGCGATCCCCGAGATCGTCGAGACGGTGCGCGGCGCGCTGGGGCAGGGGATCACCGAGATCCACATGGTCGGCGGGCTGCACCCATCGCTGAAGGCGGACTGGTATCTGGAGTTGTTGAGCAGCCTCAAGGCGCTAGATCCGGGGTTGCACCTGAAGTGCTTCACGGCGGTGGAAATCCAACACCTCGCCAACCGGGTTTTCAAGCTGCCGTTGGAGGAAACCCTCGCCCGCCTGCGCGACGCTGGCCTGGGTTCGCTGACCGGCGGCGGTGCGGAAATCCTGGACGACAGCGTGCGCGACCGCATCTGCCGCGGCAAGGAAACGTCCGACGAATGGATCGAGACGCATCGCACCTGGCACCGGATGGGCGGGCGGAGCACCTGCACGATGCTCTTCGGCCACGTCGAGACGATGGCCCAGCGTGTCGGGCACCTGCGGCGGTTACGCGAGTTGCAGGACGAGACGCATGGTTTCACCGGGTTCATCCCCTTTGCGTTCGTGCCCGACGGAGTCACGCGGGAACTGCGCGACATTCGCCCGACGACCGGGTTCGATGAACTGAGGAACCTCGCTGTCAGCCGCATTTACCTCGATAACTTCGACCACATCACCGCCTACTGGGTGGCGATGGGCTTGCCGCTCGCGCAAGTGGCGCTCGGCTATGGGGTGGACGATCTCCACGGCACGATCATGGAGGAAAAGATTTTCCACATGGCTGGCTCCAAGACGCCGCAAGGTCAGACGGTCGCCGCGTTGGAAAACGCCATCCGCGAGGCCGGACGCGAGCCGATGCAGCGGGACTCGCACTACAACCGGATCATGTCGACCGCGCCGGATTTGTCGTCGGCGCTGCCGAAACAGGGTGAGGTGACAATCCCGGCGCTTGCGCCGGTCGTTTAACAGGTAGGGACGGCTCTCCGAGCGGTCCCATACTTCTTCTGGAGAGACTTCACGCGAGCGGGGTGCTTTCCAGAAAATCATGGGACCGCTCGGAGAGCTGTCCCTACCTGTTGACGACGAAGCCGCCGACGCGGCAAATCCGCGATGAACTTTCCCTCTGCTCCGTGCATCGGGTGCGTGCGCTACCTCAACTCCAAGCCGCTCATCCACGGGCACGACGAGGAAGTCTCCTTCGAGGTGCCCGCCAGCCTCGCCGACGGCCTTCACGCCGGGCGGCTTGAAGTGGCGCTCTCGCCGATTTTCGAGTTGATGGCGCATCCCGGTTACCTCTTGGTGGACGATGTGGCCATCGCCAGCGACGGGCCGGTGTACAGCGTGTTCATCGCGCACCGGGGACCGATGGCGAATGTGCGGACGCTCTATCTCGACCACGACTCACGCACGTCGTTCAACCTCCAGCGCGTCCTGCTGGCGGAGTTCCACGGATTGACGCCGCGGCACGAACCGTTCCTCGCCGGCAGACCTCCGGCCGCTTTACAGGAAGGCGAAGGGGCGTTGATCATCGGTGACCCGGCCATCGAGTTCCGCCTCGCACACGGCAGCCGCTACGAATATCTCGACCTCGGCGAAGCCTGGAAGAGGGCCACTGGGCTGCCGTTCGTGTTCGCGGCGTGGCTGGTCCGGCCGGGAACGCCGCGGCCGGCAGCTCTGGCCGCGCGGCTGCGCGCGTGGCGCGAGGCCGGGCAGGGGCGTGTGGAGGAGATCGTGGCCGCGGAACGGCGCTACCCGCCGGAGTTGAGCCGACGCTATCTGACGGAGTTCATCCGGTTCCGGCTGGGCGCGGCGGAGAAACAGGCGATCCGCGAGTTCGCGCGGCTGTTGCGGAAGCACGGAGTGGTCGGCGGAGACGAGTTCCGCGAGCCGGTTTGGGTTTGACGCCTGCGGTTTGCGTCGGGTCCGCCGGTCGCGGATTCGCGCATTTTCTCTGTCGCCCGGCTCGAATGTGGGCATAGACTGGCGGTTGCCCGACCCTTTTTTCCCCGGGAAATCCATGAATGTCTTTGACACCACCCAGAGCAGGATCCTCGTCACCGGCGGGGCCGGCTTCATCGGCAGCGCCCTCATCTGGGACCTCAACCAGCGCGGCGTGGAGGATATCATCGTCGCCGATTACCTCGGCACCGACGAGAAATGGAAAAACCTCACCCCCCTGCGCTTCAACGACTACCTGGAAGCCGACGACCTGCTGCGCCGCGTCGAGGCGGGCGACCCCGCCTTCAACGACATCGAACTCGTCTTTCACCTCGGCGCGTGCTCGGCCACGACCGAGCGTGACGCGGCGTACCTGATCCATAACAACTTCGAGTACACCAAGACCCTCGCCCGGTGGGCGCTGGCGCACGACGCCCGTTTCGTCTACGCCTCGTCGGCGGCGACGTACGGCGACGGCGGCGCGGGCATGAGCGACCTGGAAATCCACCTGGATGTCTTCCGGCCGCTGAACATGTACGGGTATTCCAAGCACCTGTTCGACACGTACGCCGCACGGCACGGGTTCCTCGACGGCATCGTCGGCCTGAAGTATTTCAACGTCTACGGGCCCAACGAGGACCACAAGGGCGACATGCGTTCGCTCGTGCACAAGGCGTACCGGCAGATCGTGGACACGGGCAGCGTGCGGTTGTTCAAGAGCCACCGACCGGACTACCGCGACGGCGAGCAGATGCGCGATTTCCTGTACGTGAAGGACGCCGTGGGCCTGACCATCGAACTGGCCGAAACGGCCACGGCGGGTGGGCTGTTCAACGTCGGCTCCGGCCAGGCGCACACGTGGATCGAACTGGCCACGGCGATCTTCGAGGCGCTGGACCGTCCGCCCAAGATCGAGTTCATCGAGATGCCCGAGACGTTGCGCGGCAAGTACCAATACTACACCCGGGCCGACCTGACCAAGTTGCGCGGGTACTGCAAAAACGTGGAGATCACCCCGCTCAAGGATGCGGTGGCTGACTACGTGCGCAACTACCTCGCGCCCGAAAGGCGTCTTGGTGACGAGATCGCCGAATCGGCCACGGAACCGGCTGCGACCAACGCGGGCGAGAGGATTTGACGGATTTAGCCACAGATTTCGCAGATTTACGCAGATTAGGAAAAAGAGAAAAAAGCTGCCTGTCTCGAATGGCACTAGGATAAG
Organism: uncultured Chthoniobacterales bacterium; assembly: GCA_964245885.1. Classification (GTDB taxonomy): domain Bacteria; phylum Verrucomicrobiota; class Verrucomicrobiia; order Chthoniobacterales; family SZAS-18; genus CAHJWO01. The sequence goes on from CAXTOX010000003.1 coordinate 78,351, forward strand.
CGGGTTTTTGGATGTTTTCGT
>CAXTOX010000004.1:0-368 GCA_964245885.1 uncultured Chthoniobacterales bacterium
TGGGGGTATAGCTCAGTTGGTAGAGCGTCTCGTTCGCAATGAGAAGGTCTGGGGTTCGAATCCCCATACCTCCAATGACTGTCACTGGCCCCCGGGCCGTCCCTCCCCTTCCTGATTCGGGGCCGCCACACGCCGTTATCACGTCGCAGGGGACCGCCCGTGCGCCCGGACGCGAAGCATGGGTGGTCCCGCAGGCCGCCTTCCGAGGAGTTCGCGGGACGCTAACCCTCGTTTGCCGCTATGAGTTCCATGAAACCTGTGATTGTCGCTGCCGCCGCCGGATTGATCTTGCTCTGCCCTTGGAGCGCCACCTTGCGGGCTGCGGATGCGCCGCCGCGTCAGCCCCCACAGGGTGACCCGCCACATGG
>CAXTOX010000004.1:378-35358 GCA_964245885.1 uncultured Chthoniobacterales bacterium
GCCGCTGGACCCGTCCGCCAGCCTGGACCCCAACGTCAAACCCGGCGACGATTTCTACCACTACGCGGATGGAGGTTGGCTCAAGAACAACCCGATTCCCTCGGACCACACGAGTTGGGGCTCGTTCAACATCCTGACCGAGCACAACAACGATGTGCTTCGCGTCATCCTCGACGATTGCGCCGCGACCCAAGGGACACCTGGCTCCACCAGGCAGAAGGTCGGCGACTTCTACGCCAGCGGGATGGACGAAGCCGCCATCGACGCCGCCGGCGTCAAACCGCTCCAGCCGTGGCTGGACAAGATCGCCGCCCTCCAGAGCAACGCCGACTTGCCCGCCCTCCTCGCCGAACTGCACACCAACGGTGTCAGCGCGCTGTTCACCGTCTTCGTCACGGCCGACGAAAAGGACTCCGAGACCGACATCGCGCAGTTCTACCAGGGCGGCCTCGGGTTGCCGGACCGCGATTACTACACGAAGACCGACGACGCCTCGAAAAAGCTCCTCGCGGCTTACCAGGAGCATGTCACCAAGGTTTTCGTCCTGCTCGGCGACGCGCCCGACGCGGCGGCGGCGGAGGCTAAGTCCGTCCTGAACCTGGAAACGGCACTGGCCACGGCCAGCAAAACGCGCGTGCAGTTGCGCGACCCGGAAGGCAACTACCACAAGATGACGCTCGACGATCTGGCGAAAGCCGCGCCGGGATTCGCCTGGAAAACGTACTTCACCGCGCTCGGCGCACCGGAACCCGGGCTGCTCGACGTGAAGCAGCCGGAGTTCGCCACGCGCGCGGCGGAACTGGCTTCCACCGCGCTGCTGACCGACCTGAAGCCGTACCTGCGCTGGCACCTCGCGCACGCTGCCGCGCCGCTGTTGAGTAAACCCTTTGTGGACGAAAACTTTTCCTTCTTCGGCACCACACTAACGGGCGCGAAGGAAAACTTGCCGCGCTGGAAGCGGGTGTTGCATTTCGTCGACGAAGGCGTCGGCGAGGCTCTGGGGCAGCTTTACGTGGAAAAGACCTTTCCGCCCGAGGCCAAGGCGCGGGCGTTGACGATGATCAATGATCTCAAGTCCGTGTTGCGCGAGCGTCTGACGAACCTGGAATGGATGGGGTCGGAGACCCGGGAGGCGGCGCTCAAGAAGTTGGACGCTTTCGGCGTGAAGGTCGGCTACCCCGACAAATGGCGTGACTACTCCGCGCTCGACATCAAGCGCCAGCCGTTTGTGCTCAACGTTCTGGCGGCGAACGCTTTTGAAACCAAGCGGCAGATCGCCAAGATCGGCCAGCCCGTTGACAAGAAGGAATGGGGCATGACGCCGTCGACCGTGAACGCCTACTACAATCCTTCGCGCAACGAGATCGTGTTCCCGGCCGGCATCCTGCAACCGCCGTTCTTCAGCGCGTCGGCGGACGACGCCGTCAACTATGGCGGGATGGGTGCCGTGATCGGCCACGAGATGACTCACGGCTTTGACGACCAAGGCCGGCAGTACGATGCGCAGGGCAACCTGAAGAATTGGTGGACCGACGATGATCTGAAGCGGTTCAAGGAACGATCTGGCAAAGTGGTGTCGCAGTTTAGCGCATACGAGCCGCTGCCGGGTCAGCACGTCAACGGCGAACTGACTCAGGGCGAAAACATCGCCGACCTCGGCGGCTCGAAGATCGCGTTCTTCGCCCTGGAAAAAGCATTGGACCGCCAGGGACCGGATGCCCGCGCGAAGAAAATCGACGGGTTCACGCCCGAGCAGCGGTTCTTTCTGAGCTGGGCGCAGGTCTGGCGTGTCAACATGCGTCCGGAGATGGCGCGCGTCCGGTTGAACACCGACCCGCATGCACCGGGGCAGTTCCGTTGCAATGGTCCCTTGAGCAACCTCGTGGAATTCCAAAAAGCTTTTGGCATCCCCGACGATGCGCCGATGGTGCGTCCCCCGGCGGAAAAAGTCCTCATCTGGTAACCAGCGCCCGGCCGGGCGCGAGCATTAAGATGAAAGGGACGGCTTCCGGGCCGTCCCTTTTGCATTTTTATGAACCCATTTTTTCTTTTTGCGGCGCTGCTGACGCTGGCGGCTTTGTCGAGCTACCTCAACCATCGGTTCATCGGCTTGCCCACGACGGTGGCGTTGATGGGCATTTCGTTGCTGCTGGCTCTTGGCGTGACAGTGGCGGGTGAGCTTGGCTGGCCGGTGCAGGACCGCTTGAAGCACCTGTTGCTTGAGGTGAACCTGAGCCAGACGCTGCTCGGAGGCGCGTTGAGCTTCCTGCTTTTTGCCGCGGCCCTAAACGTCCAGTCCAGAGAGTTTCACCAGCAACGCTGGCGAGTGGCCAGCCTCGCGTTTCTGAGCACCACGCTGTCGCTGTTCCTGGTGGCCGGGCTGGCCTGGCTGATCTTCCGCTGGCTGGGATTGAACCTGCCATTGTTGTATTGCCTGATCTTCGGGTCGCTCATCTCGCCGACAGACCCGGTGGCGGTTCTCGGGTTGCTCAAGAAGGCCAACGCACCTCCCTCGCTGGAAACGAAGATCACCGGCGAATCCCTCTTCAACGACGGCGTCGGCTTGGCCGGATTCGGTCTGTTTCTCGATTCCTTCCTGGACACCGGCCCACAAATGGATGTGAACTGGGGGCACGCCGTCGTGCTGTTGTTGCGCGAGGCGGGCGGCGGGATCGCGCTCGGGTGGGTTCTCGGCTGGCTGACGGTTCGCCTGATCAGAGGGGTGGATCATTACCCCGTCGAGGTGCTTTTGACCCTGGCGCTGGTCAGCGGTGGGTACGCGCTCGGTCTGGCTTGGCACGTCAGCGGTCCGCTGGTGGTGGCAACGGCGGGGCTGCTCGTCGGCCACCACGGCCGGGAAGAAGCGATGTCCGAGAAGTCCCGGCAAAACTTGGATTCCTTCTGGGAAATGATCGACGAGATCCTCAACGCCCTGCTCTTCGTGCTGGTCGGGCTGCAAGTCACCGTTCTCAAGTATCAGTGGGACTACGCCGCGGCGGGGGCGTTGATGATCGTGGCGGTGCTGATCGCGCGTGCGGTGAGCGTGGGGATCCCCGCGAAGGTCCTGCGCGTCTTCGGCGGCAAGACCGAGCGTCACGGCATCGCGCTGTTGACCTGGGGCGGGTTGCGCGGAGCCATCTCGGTCGCGTTGGCGCTCTCCTTGCCGGAGGGGCCGGAACACGATCTGATCCTGGCGGTGACCTACGCCATCGTGGCGTTTTCCATCCTCGTGCAGGGCACCACGCTGCCATGGCTGTTGCGCCGCCTGCTCACGCCTGAGCCGGACAGCATAGCGGAAACTACTCCGAGATGAACAAGGCGTTTTATGGAGAAGCTGGGACGTGGAATCCTCTTTTTACCGGAAAGAGCCACCATTGTACCAACGATTTTTCTGTCCCGACAACTGATCTGGAACTGCCGGAATGCGTGGGTGCGGGCTACAACAACTCGGGCTGCGCCGCCGCATCCAGCGGCGCAGTGGCCTTCTTCCAGCGCGATGGATTGCGCTTGCGAGCGACCCCGGCGCGGGTGTGCAGCGGACGTTCCCGGCTGCCGTGGCGGGCGTAGACCCGCTGGGCCTCGCGTCGCGCGAAGTCCGTGCGGCGGATTGCCCCGAGGCGTTCGCGGGCTTTCGCGTAGACCTCCGCGTGGTCGACCACCGGCGCGGGGTAGTCGCGCCCGATCCGGCAGCCGAACTTCGCCTGCATGTCACCCGGCATGAGGTGCGGCTCGGCGATGAACGCCGTCGGCACGTTTGCCAACTCCGGAACGAAGCGCCGGATGAACGCCCCGTGGGCATCCTGGTCGAGCGCCTGTTTGGCGGGCGAGTAGATGCGGATGGAGTTGATCCCGGTGACCCCGCTCTGCATCTGGAACTGCGGGTAGTGGATGCCCGGTTCGTAGTCGAGGAACAGGCGGGCGAGGTACACGGCCGTCGGCTGCCAGTGCAACCACAGATGATACGCGGCAAACGAGGCCAGCATCGCCCGCATGCGGAAGTTGATCCACCCGCTGCGGTGCAGCGCCCGCATACAGGCATCCACGAGCGGATAGCCGGTCCGCCCGTCGCACCAAGCGGCGAACCGTCCGGGGTCGAAGTCATTTTCGCGCAAGCCGTCGTAGGCGCGGGAGAAGTTGCGGTGTTCGAGTGCGGGCTCGTCCTCCAGTTTTTGGATGAAATGGCAGTGCCAGCGCAGCCGCGACTGGAAGGACGCCAATGACCGACGCCAACGCCGGTCCAACGGGACGCCGACCATATCGAGTTCGTCCACCTCATCCTGCCGCGCCCGGACGACCTGGAACGTTTCACGCACCGAGATGCACCCGAATGCCAGGTAAGGCGAAAGCCGGCTGCACGCGTTCCAGGCGGTCCCGGGCGCGGACATCGCGCGGCGGTAATCCACGCCGCGCGTCTCCAGGAAGGACTCTAGCAACCGCCGCGCAGGAGACTCACCGCCGGGTTGAGCGAGATCACGGACACTCTCCGGCAAACCGAGGTCTGCCGGCGTTTGGAGCCGGCCGGCGTCGATGGCTGGAACCGTGGACAATACGGCGGGTGCGGGTGCGACCGGTTCGGACATGCGCGCCGTCCAGCGGTCCGCCCACCCTTCCCGGTCCGGGTGCGGACGAAACACGCCGTGCTGCGGAATCTCCGTCCAGCGAACCCCGTGCTGACGGCACCAGGCCTTGACCCGTCGATCACGGGCGTGGGTCAGCGCGTTGCCGGTCTCCTCGTGGCTCCAGAGACCGGCGATGCCGTGGCGGGAGTGAAGCTCGTCGAACACTCCGGGCAGACGGCCGACGCGCGTCGTGAGCCGGCCGCCCAGCACGCGCAACCGGGCATCGAGTTCCGCCAGCGACTGGTTGATGAAAACGAGGTGCGAAGGATCAAAGTCATCGGCGTGGACGACCTCCGGTTCGTAGACGTAGAGCGCCAGGAGCGAACCACCCGCCCGCGCTGCATCCAGCAGCGGCCGGTGGTCACGAACACGCAGATCGCGTTTGAACCAAACGACCTGCAGGGCGGCGGACATCTGGTTAATTACGCTTCGATGGATGCACCGGACGCGTCGGCACTAAGCCGCTTTCAGCCATGCACCATCGCCATCATGTCCGCGGTATAGCGTTCACCGCTCACGCGATAGGCCGCGCAAGCTTCTTCGATCTCCCGCTGGTCGTCCGCGCTCAGTTCGACCGACCGTGCGCCCATGTTATCTTCGAGGTACTTTGTGCGCTTGGTGCCCGGGATCGGCACGATGTCGGTGCCCTGCGCGAGCACCCAGGCCAACGCCAACTGCGCCGAGGTCACGCCCTTCTTTTCGGCCAGCGATTTCACGGCGTTCGCCAGCTTCATGTTTTGCTGGAGCGCCTCCTCGGCGAAACGCGGGTTGGTGCGCCGCCAGTCGCCTTCGGGCAGATCTTCCGGCTTCTGGATCGTCCCCGTCAGGAACCCACGTCCGAGCGGGCTGTAAGGGACAAACGTGATGCCCAATTCACGGCAGATTTCCAGCACGCCGTTGGACTCCGGCTCGCGGGTCCAGAGCGAGTATTCCGATTGCAGCGCCGCGATGGGATGCACCGCCGCCGCGCGGCGGACCGTGTCCGGAGCGGCCTCCGACAGCCCCAGCGCCCGGACCTTGCCGGCCGCGACGAGTTCCGCCATGGCACCGACGGTGTCTTCGATGGGGGTGCCGGGATCGACCCGGTGCTGGTAGAAAAGATCGATCACGTCGATGCCGAGCCGCCGCAGGCTCGCGTCGCAGGCCCGGCGCACGTTCGCGGGCGAACTGTCCGTGCCGAGACGGTTGCCGTCCGCGTCGAGCTTGAAGCCGAACTTCGTCGCCAGCACGATCCGCTCGCGCGGCACCTCGCGCAGAAAGCGGCCCAGGAGTTCCTCGTTCTTGAACGGGCCGTAGATCTCAGCGGTGTCGAGGAAGTTGCCGCCGAGGTCGAGGTAGCGGTGCAGCACGCGCAGGCTTTCGGCATCATCGGCCGCGCCGTAGGCGAACGACATGCCCATGCAGCCGAGGCCGAGGGCGGAAACGGTCAGGCCGGTGTCACGGCCGAGTGGCCGGGTGGAAAAAGTGGGAGAGGTCACACGCTATAAACGCGCGCGCGCCGGCCGCCGGATGGCGTTTCCCTCATTGAAGCCGGCCGCGACCAACCCGCAACCGGCAACCCTCCCCTAGCCCCGCATGGCCGCGACAAAGCCCGTGTGGTAGCTGCCACGCTGGAAATCGGCGTTGCGCATGATCTCCTGCTGGAAAGGGATCGTCGTCTGGATGCCCGTGATCATGTACTCGCCCAACGCCCGGCTCATGCGGGCCACCGCCGACGCGCGGGTCGCCCCGGCCGTGATGAGCTTGCCGATCAGCGAATCGTAGTGCGGCGGGATGACGTAGCCCGCGTAGGCGTGGCTGTCCACGCGCACGCCGCGTCCGCCGGGCGCGTAGTACAGCTCGATCCGCCCCGGGCACGGCTGGAAGTTCGCGGCCGGGTTCTCGGCGTTGATGCGGCACTCGATGGCATGCTGGCGGATCGTCGCCTTGGCGATGTGGTCGGAAAGCGGCTCCCCGGCGGCGATGCGGATTTGTTCCTTCACCAAATCGCAGCCGTAGACCTCCTCGGTCACGCAGTGCTCGACCTGGATGCGGGTGTTCATTTCCATGAAGTAGAAGCGCCCCTTTTCATCCACGAGGAACTCCATCGTGCCGACGTTCTGGTAGCCGACCGCCTCGGCCAGTTTGACCGACGCCTTGCCCATCTGCTGCCGCAGCTTGTCGTCCAGGAACGGCGACGGGGCCTCCTCGACGATCTTCTGGTTGCGGCGCTGGATGGAGCAATCGCGTTCACCCAGGTGGATGACCCGGCCGTGTGCATCCGCCACGACCTGGAACTCGATGTGACGCGGGTTAACGATCAGTTTCTCGAAGTAAACGTCTGCCTTGCCGAACGCCTTCTCCGCTTCCTGGCGCGCGGCGTGGAAGCCCTGCACGAGGCTCACGTCGTTATGGGCGGCACGCATTCCCCGGCCGCCGCCGCCGGCGCTGGCCTTGATCATGACAGGGTAGCCGATCTTCTTGGCAACGCGCAGAGCCTCCGCTTCGGTTTCCACGACGCCGTCGCTGCCGGGGGTGATCGGCACCCCGGCGGAACGAGCAGCGTCGCGCGCGGCGTTCTTGTCGCCCATCGTGCGGATGGCGCTGGCGGGCGGCCCGATGAAGCGGATGTTACAGCTCGCGCAGACCTCCGCGAAGTGGGCGTTCTCGGCGAGAAACCCGTACCCGGGGTGGATCGCGTCCACGTCGCCGATCTCGGCGGCGCTGATGAGCCGGTCGATCTTGAGGTAACTGTCGCTGCTCGCGGGCGAGCCGATGCAGATGGCCTGGTCAGCGAGCTGGACGTGGAGGCTCTCCTCGTCGGCCTGCGAGTACACGGCCACGGTTTTGATGCCCAGTTCGCGGCAGGCGCGCACGACGCGCAGGGCGATCTCGCCACGGTTGGCGATGAGGATTTTATCGAACATAGGGGAAGGCGGAAGGCGGAAGGCGGAAGGCGCAGAGTAAAAAGCAAAGAGGCAGAAGACTTTTCTGCTTTCAGTCATTCCGCCTTCCGCTTTCCGCCTTTCTTTATTGCAGCCGAAAAAGCGGCTGGCCAAACTGTACCGGCTTGCCGTTTTCGACGAGAATTTCCGCGACGATGCCCGCTTGCTCGGCCTTGATTTCGTTCATGACCTTCATCGCTTCGACGATGCAGACGACCATGTCCGGGGTGACAGTCTGACCGACCTTCAAATACGGCGGCGAATCCGGCGACATGGCGGCGTAGTAGGTGCCGACCATCGGGGAAACGATTTCCGGACCTTTCGGCGCGGCGGCGGCGGGTTCGCCCGCGGATGCGATGGCAGCGGCAGCCGGCAGCGGCTGGTACATCGGCGCGGGCGTGCTGCTGACGCCGTAGCTTTCCGGCGTGCCGAAGCCCTTCTTGAGCTTGATTTTGAAGCCTTCCTTTTCCATTTCGAACACGGAAAGGTCGTTCTTCTTCATCAGGTCGATGATGATTTTAATTTCTTTGAGTTCCAAGAGAGTGTCCTCAGTAAAAATGTCGTCGCGTTGAGGTGTCAGGCGATGCTGGCGCGGTTTGCGGGGGAGGTCAAGGGTGGCGTTCGGGGGTGACTCGGCGGGCGTTCCCGTCTAAGATGACAGTGATATGGTGCTCTTCTGCCGTCTTCCAGCGATGCGCTTAGGCGTGTTGGCGGCGTTTGTTGCCGTCGTCGATTTGTCCGGCTGTGCTTCCACACTGCGTTGCGGCGATGCGCGGGTCACGCGGCCCAAGGACGATTTTTTCCTCAACTTGACCGCACTCGGGCTGATCACCGACGGCTACGCGGTAAAGCTGCCGACGGTCGCCTTGGCGAAGAAGGGAACCACCGTGTTCCACGTCGACAGCCTCCCGACGGGGACTTACGAGTACCGCTTCTACCTCACCGGTGGTTTGACGAACGGCAGACCGCACATGGATCACGATGCGTCGCCGTCTGACAGTTCCGCGCAGACGGCGGTGTCGTTTCGCGCCACATCCCAGGACGGCAGGAGGCTTTTCGGCAGCGACGTGCAACTCGGGAAGCTGCGATGGTCGAACTTCGGCCGAGCCATGTACCCGGTGATCCACTTCCCCACTTCTAACGCCACGAGCTTCGCGCTGGCCATCACGATCCAGCATCCGTCGTCGGCACCGCACGAGACCCTGCACGTTGACGCCTTTAGTGCGGCTCCTTGACACAACGCCATCGTTTGAACGCAGATAGACCGTCTTCTCCCCCTGCGCCCGTGCGGAAGCCATCGCTCTATTTCGTCGCCGGGGAAGTCAGCGGCGATACCCACGGCGCGGCGTTGCTGAACGTCCTGCGCGCCCGGCGTCCGGAACTCGCCTTTCACGGCCGTGGCGGTCCGCGGATGCGCGCCGTGGCGGGCGACAGCATGGAGGATTGGACCGAGGAAGCCGCCGTCGTCGGATTGTGGGAGGTCCTGAAAAAGTACGGCTATTTCCGCGCCCAATTTGCCCGCGTGCTGGCCGAGATCAAACGTCTGCAACCCGCCGCCGTCGTGCTGATCGACTATCCCGGCTTCAACCTGCGCCTCGCTGCTGCGTTGCGCCGCCGCCGGTTGCCGTTGAAGATCGTCTACTACATCAGCCCGCAGGTCTGGGCCTGGAACCGGGGCCGCATCCCGCGCATGGCCCGTCTGCTCGATCTGATGATCTGCATTTTTCCCTTCGAGCCCGCGCTCTACAAACCGGCAGGGCTGAAATCGGTCTTCGCCGGGCACCCGCTCGTGGATGCCCTCGCCGCCGAGCCGCCGCAGACGCGCGAGTCCGACTTGGTGGGCTTGTTCCCCGGCAGCCGCAGCCGCGAAGTGCGCAAGATCTTCCCCGTCATGCTGGACGCCGCCCGGCGCATGCGCGAGACCCGGCCGGAGTTGCGCTTCGCCACTGCCGCACCGTCGGAACCCATCGCCGACGAGTTGGCCCTGATCCGCGCGGCGGCAGGTTGGAGCGAGGAGGAACTGCCGATCGGCGTGCGGGACTCGCGCCGGCTCATGGCGCGCTCAGCGGCTGGCATGGTGGCGTCGGGCACGGCCACGGTCGAGGCCGCCAGCCTCGGGATGCCGCTGGTCATCATCTACAAAGTAGCCGCGCTGACGTACTGGGTCGGCCGCGCGGTGGTGAGGGTTCCATTTTTAGGGATGATCAATTTGCTCGCGGGCCGCGAGATTGCGCGGGAGTTCCTCCAGGGCGCGGCGCGGCCGGATGCCATCGCCGCAGAACTCCTGTGCCTGCTCGAAACAAATGGGAAAGCGCGCGCAAGGCAACTGGCCGATTTACACGAGGTCGTCACGCGCCTGGGCGGCGGTGGCGCGGCCGAACGGGCGACCGACGCGGTGTTGAGCGTTCTAGACGGCGCGTGCTGACCGCGGGCACACTCGGCTCGGCGAGCGCACCCGGGCAAGAGACGACGACTCTTCACATCAGCCGCCGGGACTGAACGTGTCGTGGCTAGGCGGTCCGCCGGGCAACTCTAGGAAGGTGCGCAGCCACTGCTCGCGCAGGCAGGCAAATTCTTCCCTGTCGTAGAAGCTCTCCCTGCCGGTGAGCAGGGTGCAAACCACGATGAAAAGCAACTCGCTCCAACGAGGTTCCTTGCCCCGCGCAAGACGGGGATCGGGCAGAACCTTGAAAGCTTCCGAGAGGCTGGTGGTAATCGTCATGCCCATGCCGGGGGAACAGCCAAGCCCTGAAGGGGCGATTCATTATCCCACGCCGCCGAGATGAATTGCCCCTTCGGGGTTTGGCGCGAATAAATTGCCGCCGCCTGCTTACGGGCTGCCGATGGTTGCCAGCTTGGCTTTGATCCCGGCGAAGAAGTCCTTGGCCTGACGCGCGCCGGTTTCGTTGGGCTGGCCCAGGGCGGCGATGGTCGGGTGGACGGCGGCGTTCTCGTCCGCGAGGAAGCCGCGCAATGTCCCAAGCAACTCCTCCCCGCCCGGCCAGAACGTGTCGAGCGGCGGCGAGACCGCTCCACGCGCATTGGCGGGTTCGGGCTGACGGTGCTCGACGGCGAGCGCACGTCCGAGTTCGTGAATCGCCGACGTGACCGCTGCCCGCGCCTCTTCGACCATTTCCTCCGCCGCCAGCACACGCGCCATCTTCAGTTTGCGGGCGTGCTGGTCGCGCGCTTGGCGCACGCGGTGTTGTTCCTGGGGGCTGAGCGGGGCCGTGTCGCCCGCGTTCGCAAACGGGAACAGCACCCGGCTCGAACGCAACGACGGGCTGACCACCCCGGTTTCGGCCAGACGGCGCAGGAGTTCGGCGGTGGCGCGGTCGATGATCTCCAGATGCACGGCCGGAGGCGGTTCGCCATCACGAGGCTCGCTAAAATGCTGGCGTTCCAACGGCCGGAGTCTTTCGCGCCAGCCATCGGCCTCGTTCTCGACCACCATCAACAGGACGGACACGTCGCCGTGGGTGGGAAACCTTTCCTCGCACGAGATCAGCGCGCCTTTCATCTTTTCCAACGCTGCCCGGCAAAACTCGCGCGGCCGGTCGGACGGCGCGTTCCTGTCTGTCGCGGCGGATGGGTGCAGGTTTGCCACGTAGACGGGCAAAGTCCGCGTACGAGCCTTGGCCTCCGGTTTCGCGCCGCGGCGTGACTCGACGACCGGAGCTTCCGGCGAGGGGATCAGCATTTCGAGCCGCTGCATGAAGTTCTCGCGGCTCCCGCCCAGCTTGATCGACGTGAGATCACCGCGCGGGTCGAGGACGCCCTCGCTGAGCGCCTGTTTGTTGGCGAGAGTGCCGAGCATGCGCTGCTCGACCGTGCGTTCGCTCACGAGGTTGAGCACGGTGACGGCGTGCGTCTGATCCTTGCGCCAGGCACGAGCGATCCGCTGTTCGAGCCGGGCGGGGTTCCAGGGTTGGTCGCAGTTAATGACCACGCTCGCGTGCTGCAAGTTGAGCCCGATGCCACCCGTGTCCGTGCTCAGGAGCACGCGGCAGCGTGGGTCCTCGCGGAACCGGACGATTTCCTGCCGCCGTTGGGTCGTGGTCAGACTGCCGCTGTGCGTGGCGAATTCGATCCGCAGCTTGCGGCAAAGGTCGCCGACGAGTTCGAGCATGCGTTCCCACTCGCTGAAGACGAGCACCTTCACCTCCGGGTTGGCCATGCACTCGGCCAGGATGCGCGAAAGCTCGTCCAGCTTCGGGCAGGCGCGGTCGCTGGCGTTGAGGATGTAGGGGCTGTCGCAGATCATGCGCAGCATGTTCAGCTCGCGCATGAGACGCTCGCGTTGCGGCTCGGCGAGCGGTTTGCGGCGGTGGGAGGCGATCAGCCGGGTGACGACGGACTCGTGCGCCCCATAGGCGAGGCGCTGGCTCTCGCTCAACGGCACCAGAAAGGTGCGCTCGACGCGGTTGGGAAGCTCGGTTTCCACGTCGGCCTTGCGACGGCGCAGCAGGAGCGGGCGGATGCGCTCGCGGAGGGTTTCCAGGTTGCGGTAGCCTCGCGGCCGGCCCCGTTCGTCGAAGTCGTAGAACTCCCGGTTGAAGCGGAACAACGGGCCGAAGATCGTCGGGTCCAGGAAGCTCACGAGCGAGTACAACTCGTCGATGCGGTTCTCTAACGGCGTGCCCGTAAGCACCCAGGCGTAGCGGCTGCGCAGGCGTTTGACGGCCATGGCCGTTTTCGTGTTCCAATTCTTGATCCGTTGCGCCTCGTCGAGGATGACGACTTCTGGCTTGAGCCGTTCGTTGACCTCCAGCGAGTCGGTGAGCATGGCGTCGTAGTTGACCACCGTGAAAAACGGCGCGGTGCCCCGGTCGTAAGCGGCGAGGCGTTCGGCGCGGCTGCCTTCGAGCGTTTGCAGCGACAGCCGGGTGAAGCGGCGGATTTGTTCCTCCCACTCCCCTTGCAGGGAAGCGGGTGTGACGACCAGCACGCGTTCGGCGCGGCCGAGCCGGCGCAGGAGCGCGCAGGCGGCGACGGCTTGGATCGTTTTGCCGAGACCCATCTCGTCGGCGAGGAGCGCGCGTTCGGCGCAGACGAGATGGAGCATTCCTTCGCGCTGGTAGGGAAAGAGCGGCAGCAGCGTTTCCTGCGCGGGCCACACCCCGGCGTGAACGTTGTGCTCGTAGGTGCGGCGCAGCGCGAGGGCTTCCGCCTCCCGGCGGCGGCATTCCAGCCACATGCCGACTTCCTGCGAGACGCGCAGCTCCGGCTGCGAGGCGGCTTTCCACAGTTCGAGGGCCATCTCGGGCAGGTAGCCGGCGGCCAGACGGCCGTCGCGGTCGAAGTAGCGCCGCAACGGCCTCGGCAGGCGGTCCAACCCACGCGCCACCTGCAACGTCTGCGCGGGCCGGTCGGGCACGAGGTCGATGCGCGGCGAGCCGTCGGCACGCGCCGCGGCGTAGTCCATCGGCAGGTCGCGTTCCAGGTGCACGAGCACCGCCTCGACATGCTTGCAGGTGCCCAGCCCGTTGACCCGGAAATCGACGCACTCGCAACTGAACTGCCGCGTGGCCAGATCCTCGATTTCCACTGCGTACATCACCCCGCTCGGCGAATGGACCTCGAAGTTCGAGAACACGGGAAACCGCTCGTCACGGTTGACGATCCGCGGCGACTCTTCCTGCGCGCGCAACCGGCGGCGGTTGATCTCGTCCTGATCCGACGTGCGCCAATCGTCCGCGGGCGGCAGGGCGGCGCTGGAGGGGCGGGCGACGGCGGGGAGATCAAGCATCACTTGAAGAATACCTTATTTCCCCACCCGCTGGCAAAGGGTGGATGTTGCACCCGGTGAACGCAGTCGGGTCGTATGTGTCGAATTCCCGTGAAGAGGCACCACATCGTTTCGCCAATGCGCTATCGTCGAACATGAGCAAGCAGTTCGGGCGAATCTTTTTCTGGCATGTCGTGCGGTACACGCGACGGCATCCTCTGCTCGCCGGGCTGAACGTGCTCAGCGTGGCGCTCGGCGTTTCGGTCTACCTGGCCATCCAGATCGCCAACCACAGCGCGAACCAGTCCTTTGCCGCCAGCATCGACCTCGTGGCCGGCAAGGCGAACCTGGAGGTTCGCTCGCCCAGCGGAGGGTTCGACGAAACGGTGTTGCCCAAGCTCTCGCACGCTCCGGGCGTCAAGGCTGCCACACCGCTGGTGGACGGTTACGCGACGCTGCCGGATTTCCCCGGCGATTACCTCCAGATCCTCGGCGTGGACGTGTTCACCAACCTGCCGTTTGCGACGTTCGCCATCGGCGGGCAATCGGTGAAGGACGCGCTCGACCTCGACCTCGATAGCTGGCTCGGCGACCCGCACGGGCTGGCGATCACCGACGAGTTCGCCCGGCAGCACGACCTAAAAGTGGGCAGCTCGCTGAAACTGCAAGTCAATGGTCGGGAGGAAACCATGACCGTGCGCTTCCTGATGCGCCTGACGGACACCGTGGCGGGCAAGGGGAATTCGCGCGCGGCGGCGCTCGACATCGGTTGGGCGCAGGAGCTATTTGGCAAGCAGGGCAAGCTGTCCAGCATCCAGCTTCTGATCGACAAACCGCGCGACGCCGAAGCGGTGGCGGCATCCTTGGCCAACCTCGTGCCGGCGGACGTGACAATTTCCCCGCCTGGCCAACGCAACGGACAGGTCGAAAGGATGCTCGCCGGGTTCGAACTAAACCTCGGCGCGCTCTCGCTTATCTCGCTGCTCGTGGGGATGTTTCTCATTTATAACACGATTGCGGCCAGCGTGGTGCGGCGTCGGATTGAGACCGGTATTTTGCGCTCGATGGGGGCGACCCGGACCGAGGTGCAGGCGTTGTTTCTGGGCGAGGCGGTGCTCTTCGGGATTTTTGGCGTGGCGTTGGGGATCGTCGGCGGTGTGTGCCTGGCCCGGTTTCTCCTCGGCCGCGAGATTGCCCGGGTCATCAGCACGCTTTACCTGCTCGTCAGCGTGGACCAGTATTTTCTGACGCCGCTGCTCGTGGGCAGCGCGTTTTTCTTCGGCCTCGGGTCGGTGATTGCCGCCGCGTGGCTGCCGGCGCGTGAGGGCGCGCGGGCCGATCCGGTGGCCGCGCTCAGCCTCGGCCTCGGGTTGACCCGCGAACGCAGCCGCCTCCACGCCTCGCGCTGGCTGCTGGCCGGCGCGGGGACACTGCTGCTCGCTCTCGGCTGCTCGGTCCTATCGCTCACGAGCGGACCGCCTTGGCTGGGTTTCGGGAGCGCGTTCTTCGTCCTGCTCGGTTTTGCGTTCACCGCGCCGACGCTGATCTCGGGAGCGTCGGCGCTCATCCGCCAGGTGATGAATCGCGGCGAGGCGACCGTTGCCGCCGCGACGCCGGCGCGTGCGTCTGCCTTCGCGTCGTTCAACACCCTGCTCGGCCTCGCCTCGCAAAACCTCCACCGCAGCCTGCACCGCACCGCCGTGATCGTCGCCGCGCTGATGGCCGCCGTCGCGATGACCGTGGGCATTTCGGTGATGATCTTTGCGTTTCGCCAGACCGTCGAAACCTGGATTGACCGCGCCATCGTCGCCGACATTTTCATGACGCCCGCTGCCAACGAAACCCTCGGGAATGGGGCGTTCTTCCCGGCGGATGTTTTGGATGCCCTGCGCCGCGAACCGGCCGTCCGCACCGTGGACACCGTGCGCGAGGTCGGCATCAACGTGCGCGGCGACCACATTTCCATGGCCGTCGTGGAGGGCGACAATCAGGATCGGCTCGCGTTCGTCGGCGGTGGCGCGGCGCAGAAGCTGGCGGCTTTCTACGCGCCGGACACGGTGCTCGTCAGCGAACCGTTCGCCCACCGCTACCACGTCGGCGGGGGCGACCGCCTGCCGATCATGACCCCCGACGGGAAGGTCGAATTCGCGGTGGCCGGGGTGTACTACGACTATTCGCGCGATGCGGGCATCGTGGCCATCAGCCGGCAGAACTTCCTGGGCCACTGGCACGACGAGCGCGTCATGTCCGCCGCGATCTACCTGAAGCCTGCGGTTGATCTCGACGCCACCGCCGACCTGATCCGCCAGAAGTTCAACCGTCAGGGGGAGTTCTTGATTTTTTCAAACCGCGCCATCCGCGAGAAGGTCTTCGAGATCTTCAGCCAAACCTTCCGCATCACCAGCGTGTTGCGCGGGATCGCGATCGTGGTAGCAATTATCGGCATTTTTCTGACGCTCACCACGCTGATCACGGAGCGGGAAAAGGAAATCGGCGTCCTGCGTGCCCTAGGAGCCTCGCGCTCGCAGGTGCAGGGGATCGTGCTGGTGGAAAGCGCGTTGATCGGCACGCTGGCCAGCGTGCTCGGCGTCGTGTCGGGCCTCGTGCTGTCGCTCGTGCTAACCTACGTCATCAACAAGGCGTTCTTTGGTTGGACGATCCAGTTTTCGGTTCCCTGGCTCACGGTGCTGAGCACGCCGTTGTGGATTATGTCGGCCGCACTGGTGGCGGGGTGGTTGCCCGCCTTGAGAGCCGGACGCGTGGCCATCGCCACGGCGATCCGTGCGGAGTAACCTTTGCCTAAACCTCGAACCATGTTCAGCAAGCATCACCAATCTCTCGTCTTCAGGCTGTTCTTGGCCATGGTCATCGCGCTGACGGTTTTACCTCCGGCCGGTCGAGCACAAGAGAACAAACCGGGGGCTGCGGATTGGAGCCTGGCGGTGCCGGGCTGGCTGTACAGCTTCCCGGCCGATCATGCCTGGCATCCTGAATACAAAACAGAATGGTGGTATTTTACGGGCAACCTCCGAACCGACGCCGGCAAGTCGTACGGCTACGAACTGACTTTTTTTCGCCAGGGAACCTTGCCGCCGGACCGTCTCGCAACCCTGTTCCGCGTCGGCCAGCCACGTTCCCGTTTCGTGCAGGGGGACTTCAAGTTTGCCCACTTCGCCGTGTCGGACGTGGACGGACGCCATTTCTACTTTACCGAGCGCACCACTCGCGGTGCCTTCGGGGAAGCCGGCTTCGGACACGCGCCGACCAACGATCCGGCCGCGCCACGCGAGCCGCTCGCCCGGCTGGAGGATTGGCAACTGGTGCCGCAGGTCGACGGCGCGTGGCGGATCACGGCGCACTCCGCCTCCCCGACCCCGATGTCGGTAGACTTCCAGGTTCGCCAGGCCAAGCCGCCGGTCATCCATGGGGCGGACGGCGTCAGCCAAAAAGCGGCCGGGTTGGGCAACGCATCGCATTATTATTCCTTCACCCGCCTGGAAACGACCGGGACCATGGCAGTGGGAGAGAACGCCGCTGCCTCGAACGTCCACGGCGATAGCTGGTTCGACCACGAATGGGCCAGCAACCAACTCGCGGGCGACCAGGTAGGCTGGGACTGGTTTTGCTTTCAGTTCGACGATCGTACCGAGTTGATGCTCTACGCGATGCGCCGTCGCGACGGCAGCGTGGACTCGGTGTCGGCCGGCACGTTCGTCGATGCCGCCGGACGGTCCTCCCACCTGAGCCGGACGGATTTCCGGTTGGAACCTACCCGAACCTGGAAGAGCAAGCAGACAGACACGACCTATCCCATCGCTTGGAAGGTGAGCATCCCGAGCCTGCAACTGGTTTTCGCGTTGGAACCGGCGCTGGACGATCAGGAACTCGTGCTGCCTCCAATCAGTTATTGGGAAGGAGCCATCCGCACGACGGGGCAACGCGCCGGCAACGCGGTTTCCGGCAAAGGCTACATGGAACTGACCGGGTACGCGGGCACTTTGAAAGGGCTGCAAAAGGCGAATACACCGGACGAAGATTTGCGCCTCCCCCCGCGGTGAGTAAACTGTTAGACCATGAAAACTCGTCTTCTGCCCTTGGCCGCGTTCGCCGTATGGATCGTTGCGGCCTCCGTCGCGAGCGCCGGACTTCAGCCTGGTGCAAACATTTTGCCTTCGGAGGTCCGCAACGCGGCGACCGGCGAGCAATACTGCCAGATGTGCGCCTATAGCAGCCGCCCTGGAACCGTGGCGATCTACGGAAAGCTGAACGACGAGGCGTTCTGGAACGACGCGGCCAAGCTCCAGGCGCTGCAGGATAAGCACAAGAACTTTGGCTTCTTCGCGCAGGTGATCGACTCGACGGACGCCGCCGCCATCGCGGCCGAGGCGAAGAAGCGCGGCATCAAGTACCCGGTCGTGATCACGGCCGACCCGGATTTTGAGAAGGTGTACCAGGTCGGCGGTGTCAGCCGGACGGTGTACTTCTCCACCGACTTCAAGATCGGTTGGTCCGGCGTGGGCATAGATGACGCGGCGCTGGCTGCCATCGAAGCCAAGATCAAAGCGGACCCGAGAAGTTGAAAGCCGCAGGCATCCCTACCATGGTGACGACCGACCGCTGCGCGGCCTGCTTAGACTTTTTTCCAACGCAGGTCGCGTTGGATGACCTGCGCGGCATTGCGTCCGCTCGCGCCGAATACCCCTCCGCCAGGGTGCGTACTCGCGCCGGTGAGATACAATCCGGGCAAATGGGTGCGGTAAGTGGAAAGCTCCGGTAGCGGGCGGAAGAAAAACATCTGGTCCAAGCTCATTTCCAGGTGCATCACGTTCGCGCGCAGCAAGCCTAATTTGCGCTCGATCTCCAGCGGCGTCTGGATGTAGCGGTCGATCAAAGCTCCGCGCATGTTGGGCGCGTACTCGCAGACCACGTCATAGATCTTGTCAGCCTCGCGCTCGGCGATCTGGTCCCAGTCCTCGCCGTTGGAAAGAGCGTAGGGATGGTACTGCGCCCAGGTGAAAAGCACGTGCTTACCCGGCGGCGCAAGGGTCGGATCGAGCGCGGAAAACGTCATCGCGAGGACTGCCGGCTTCTTTGGCGGCTCACCACGCTGATAATCAAGGAACGCCTGCCGCAGATAATCACGCGTCGGACAGAGCAGTTGCAGGGAACCGTGGCATGGCGAGATCCCGCGTTCGTCGCAAGGTTGCCCGGCGTAGCGCGGCAGTTCGCTGACAGCGTGCCGGACAATCATCCCGAAGCCGTTGCCGACCCGCAGGTGATCCACGCGCCGCTGCAACTCTGTCGGCACGAGCGCCGGGTCGAGCAGCCGGAAGGTCGTCTGCACGTGGCACGCTGCCGCCACCGCACGAGCGGCGTGGGTTTGTCCGTCAACCGTTCGCACCTCGAACCCGGTCTTTCCCGCACCAGCAGCCCGGCCGATCTGCGAAACGGGTTGGTCGGTCAGCACCTCCCCGCCCATCGACCGCAGGCAACGCGCCAGCGCCTGCGTCAACGCCCCGGAACCGCCCTTGGCACGCCACGCGCCGTGTTTGTGGATCATCGCCTGCCAGCCCACGAGATCACCGGTGGCAATTTCCTCCGGTGGCGGACCGGATTGCGCCGCCAGCCAGTACAACGCCGCCCTTACTTCCTCGGACTCGAACGTCTCGTCGATGAGCCGCCCGTAGTTCGTCATCAGTTGCCGCGTCGTGTCGAGCGAACTCCACACCTTGCGCGAACCACGGTTAAACAGGTTGCGTCGGAAAATGGTGCCGAAGATTGCTCCAGGCTTCGGGGCTTGCATGAAGGTCTCGAACACCCCTTCGTTCAGCTCGCGGAAGCGGTTGATGAACTCCCGATACGCCGTCGCGTCGCGCGGGGAGACCTCCGCGATGCTGGCGCAGGTTTTTTCCAGGTCCCGGTGGAAGCTGATCCCCAGCGCCTTGCCCGGCACGGGGTAAAACGCCCACGGGTCCATCTCGATGTATTCGAGTCCGTGCGCCGCCAGCCCGAGTTCCTCCATGATCGGCGTGGAGCGGAACATGATGTGCGCGGAGCTGCCCACGTCGAACTTGTAGCCGTGCACGATCTCCTCGGTGCACACGGCCCCGCCGACGACCGGGCGGCGTTCGAGGACGAGCACCTTGCGGCCGGCCTTGGCGAGGTAACAGGCGCAGATCAGCCCGTTGTGGCCGGCACCGACGACGATGCAATCATAGGGAGCGAGCATGGAGGGGAAACGACGAGCGTACGCGTGCGGTTGCTTTGCGGTCAGTCGATTTTACCTTGCCGACGCGTCCCCATGCTCGGCAAAGAATTCTTCACCCAACATCCGCTCACTTGCGCGGCCGACCTCATCGGCTGTGAACTCGTCTGGGAACATTGCAGCGGGATCATCGTGGAAACGGAGGCTTACGCGGCGGTCGGCGACGAAGCTTGCCATACTTTCCTGCGGCGCGGGGCGCAGAAGTTCGTGGACGCCCACCCGGCCGGCACGGCCTACATTTATCTGAACTATGGCATCCATTGGCTGCTGAACGTCCTCGTCAAAGGTCCGGCCGGGGATGGCTTCGTGCTCGTCCGCGCGCTGGAGCCACGGCGCGGAGTTCTGCTCATGCAAAAACGCCGCAAGCTCGCAGACCCCGCCAAGCTGTGTTCCGGTCCGGGCAAGCTCACGCAGGCGCTCGGCATCCCGGCAACCTTCCACGGTTCGGACCTGTGCGCGGACCCCGCGCAGGCTTTTCACGCCCGGCCCGGCGACGTGGCGGCCCCCGGCCTGGTGGCGGACGTACGCATCGGGATCTCGCGTGCCGCCGAGTTGCCGTGGCGTTTCCTCGCCGCAGGCAGCCGCTACGTGAGCCGCCGTCCCACCCGCGCCGCGACGGCCGTCAGTGGTTAAAACAAAAAAGGGGTCGGACGGTTCCATGAGAACAGCCCGACCCCGGTTGAGGTTTCCTTGACCAGACGGCCACGCGCAAGCGCGCCGCGCAGGAAGTTACTTACTGCTGGTGGTGGTGGTCGAAGCCGACACGCCCGACGTGGACGCCGTGCCTTTCGTTTCGCACGCGCTGAAACCGATCGTGGCAGCCACCGCGAAGGCCACGAGGGCCAGGGACTTGATGATTTTCATATTACTCTTTTTCCACCTCCGTTCTCAGGCTAGTCGCCATTGCAGCAGACTCTTGGCCGATGCAGCCGGGCTTGGCAACAGGATTCGCCAAGAATTTTTGTCCGTGGCTGTCACGGCAGGGTTTACGCTTCGGCGATGATCACGGTCGTGCCAGGCGGCGTGAGCGCGTAGAGATCGGCCACGTCAACGTTCCTCATCCGCACGCATCCGTGGCTGGCGGGCTGGCCGATGGCGTCCTCGTGGTTGGTGCCATGAATGTAGATGTAGCGCGCATGGGTGTTGGCGTTGCCCTCCTCGTCGCCCGCCAGCCAGAGGATCCGCGTGAGGACCAGATCGTCGTCGTTCGCGTCAAGGCCGTTTTCCCCCGTCGGCAGGCGGCTCTTGAACACCGTCCCCAGCTCCGCACCGTCCCCGAACTTCTCCGCGACGCGGAACCGCCCGAGCGGCGTGCGCAGGCTGCCCGGTTCCGTGCCCAGGCCGAACCGCGACGTGGAGACCGGATAGCGGCGCAGCACGTTGCCCAGCGTGTCGGCGACTTCCATTTCCTGCCGGGCGACGGACACGCGCAACGAGATTTCCGGGGGGGACGTTTGCATCACACGCAGGAAAGCATAAGCTCGCCCTCCGCTGCCATGCAAAACAAGTCTCTCCGCATCGCCATCGTCGGTGCCAGCGGGGCCGTTGGCCAGGAACTCCTGGATGTGCTCACGCGCCGCTGCTTCCCGGTGGCGTCGTTGCGTCTGCTCGGGTCCGAGCGTTCCGTCGGCAAGACCGCCGCGTTCCAGGGCGAAACGCTGCTCATCGAGCGGCTGGAGGAGGGTTCGTTCGCCGGGATCGACCTCGCGCTGTTCAGCGCCGGAGCGTCCGTGGCACGACGGTACGCGCCCGCCGCCGTCGACGCCGGGGCGGTCGTGGTGGACAACTCGTCCGCGTACCGGATGGACCCCGACGTACCGCTCGTCATCCCGGAGATCAACGGCGCGGACGCCTCCGGGCACCGCGGCATCATCGCGAATCCGAACTGCACGACGGCCGTCACGCTCATGGCGCTCGCCCCCCTGCACCGGGCGTTCGGCGTGCAGCGGGTGTTCGCCTCCAGCTACCAGGCGGTCTCGGGCACGGGCGCGCGCGCCATCGAGGAACTGCGCACGCAGGTAGCGGCGGTTGCCGCCGGCCAGCCGCCAAAGCCGGAAATCTACCCGCACCAGATCGCCTTCAACGTGCTGCCGCAGGTCGATGCGTTCCTCGACAACGGGTACACCAAGGAAGAAATGAAGATGCAGTTCGAGGGTCGCCGCATCCTGCATCTGCCTGGATTCCGCGCCTCGGTGACGTGCGTGCGCGTGCCGGTGTACCGGGCGCACTCCGTGGCGGTCAGCGCGGAGTTTGCGCGGCCCGTGACGCTCACCGACGCGTACGCCGCCCTACGGTCCGCGCCGGGGCTCCAGGTCGTCGATGAACCCGCCAAAAACCTCTACCCGCTGCCGCTGGCATGCGCCGGACGCGACGACTGCCAAGTCGGGCGGCTGCGGCTGGATTGCGCGCTCGACAACGGTCTGGCATTCTGGGTGGCCGGCGACCAACTCCTCAAGGGTGCAGCGCTCAACACCGTGCAAATCGCCGAACTTCTCTAGCCGCACGGCTTTTGCTTGCGTTCGGGGTGACGGGCGGACACTCTGCCGGCCAGAATTTTCGTCGTAACCCTCTCACCGGATGGCAGCCGCAGTTTCCCCCTCCCCCACGCCCACGCGCACGGTCGCTTTTGATCTGAAAAAATATCTGGCCGCGCAGCAGCGGCGGGTCGAACGAGCTTTGCAAAGCGCGCTGCCGCCGGCCAGCCGCAAGCCGGCAACCATCCATAAGGCCATGCGCTACAGCATGTTCGCGGGCGGCGCGAAGCGGCTGCGGCCGGTTCTGTGCCTTGCGGCGGCGGAGGCCTGCGGCGCGGACGGCGAGGAAGCTCTGCCGCTCGCCTGCGCGGTGGAGTGCATTCACACCTACTCGTTGATCCACGACGATCTGCCGAGCATGGACAACGACGACTTTCGCCGCGGCCAGCCGACGTGCCACAAGGTCTTCGGCGACGGCATGGCGGTGCTGGCCGGCGACGCGCTGCTGACGTTTGCCTTCGAGTTGGTGGGCTGGGCCAACGGCTGGCCGCGCTACGGCACCCGCACGCTGTTGCAAGAACTGGCCGTGACCGCTGGCAGCCTCAAGCTGATCGCCGGACAGGTGGCCGACCTGGAGGGCGAGGGCAAGCAGGTGACGGAAAGCCATCTCCAGTATATCCACGAAGGCAAGACGGCGGCGTTGTTGACGACCGCGATCCGTTTCGGCGGGATGAGCGCGAACGCGACGCCCCGGCGTTTGCAGGCGCTGACGGACTTCGGCTATGCCACCGGCCTGGCGTTCCAGGTCATCGACGACATCCTGGACGTGACACAGACCAGCGAGAAGCTCGGCAAAAGTGCCGGCAAGGATCTCGCCGCGCAGAAGGCCACCTACCCATCGGTACTCGGTCTCGACGGCGCACGCCTGAAGGCCAAGCAACTCACCGCCGATGCGCATGCCGCGTTGCGCCCATTCGGCCGGGAAGGGGATGCCTTGAGATCATTGGCCGACCATCTTCTACAGCGGGAATATTGAGGGGTGATTGTGTTGCACCGCCCCTGGCCGCGTCAGCGGCAGTCATCCCAACATGGTAAGGATGGCTCTCCGAGCCGCTCGCTATTTTGACTCGGATGACTGTGCCTGTGGTCCGGTATTCCCTTCCAGAAAATCTAGGGAGCGGCTCGGAGAGCCATCCCTACCATGTTGGGACGAACGGCGACTTCGTTGCCTGTCCAGAGGTAAATTTTTCTGCCAGTGCGAAGACCCAACTCACTGTTTCCTACGGTCAGCTTCTCGTAAAAACGCAACGCTTCGATGTCACTCCCAATTTCTTTAAGAGGATATACGCCTTTACGTAATCCCGCCATCGACGGGTCACGGATCAGATAATTAAAGCCTTCCTTACCCATCACGACCACGAAGTGCGTGACACCGTTGGATAACCGCAGACGCACGATGACGGGATTGCCGCGCAGCAGGTTGGAATCCATCAGGTAATAGGACGGAAGGTTCTCGTACACGTGACGGACCCGGTCCGGCGCGAGTGCTGTTGGCCCTTCCCAGCGCAGGTCATTGTCCTCGTCGTAGCCGTCGTTCTCGCGCAGGAAAACGTTCAACCGGCCGGGGTCGGTGTCGATGCCGTAGAACTTCATCACCATTGCCGCCGAGGTCATCGCGCAACCGACCT
Source organism: uncultured Chthoniobacterales bacterium (assembly GCA_964245885.1). Taxonomy (GTDB): domain Bacteria; phylum Verrucomicrobiota; class Verrucomicrobiia; order Chthoniobacterales; family SZAS-18; genus CAHJWO01. The sequence continues at coordinate 24,077 of CAXTOX010000004.1, forward strand.
GCCCGAGAGTATGCACCGACTGGCCGAGTTGATCCTGCCCCCAGGCGGGATCACCTTGCAGGTAGAGCGCGACGGGAAGCTCAACCCGGCGGACGAAATAACAGCCGCCTGCGGGTGGAAGCTTCCGTTTACCGAATTCATAAATCCCGCCCGCCGTGCCAAGCCCAGCCAACAAGATGGCCAGCGCCACCAGCACCCCCCAGCGCACAAGGCGGCGGGCACGACGTGGCGGTGCTAGGACAGCAACTTCAGGTTCGACCGGCGTCATACGCGATTATCCTAACCCTCTGAGCGATGCGCTGTCTCGCAGAATCTCTGGTAGTGGTACAGTTTGGTGAGTTTTCAGCCCCGGCAGGGGCGTCAGAGTGCAGCCCACGGCACGAGCCGTGGGAAAACGACCACCCGTGAGCCTAGCCCCGGCAGGGGCGCAAGAAAGGACGCTCTCGTTCCAGGACCACCCGGCCGGTTTTCTGTCGCCCCTGCCGGGGCTGACTTGTTTTTTGTTCTTTTCCCACGGCTCACGCCGTGGGCTAAGTTCTGCCGCCCCTGCCGGGGCTTCCAAAGCATCAAGCTGTACCACCACCAAATCTCCCGCCGACGCACGGTCAGGATTAGGCGGCAGACTTGCGCGCCTTCTTGGCGGGTTCGGTGTTCGCAATAAATTGCTTGCCGTCGCGCGAACCCTTCTTTTTCTTCTCGTCGGTCGCTTTCTTCTCGTCTGGCGAGAGTTTGTCCCAAGCCTTTTCGGGCAGATAACGCGCAGTGGTTTTCCCGCGCGCGGCTGGCTTGCCGTCGGCGGTCTTCCATTTCTCGTCGCCCCATTCCTTCAGATGCTTCTGGTTTTCGGTGGGACCGCCGTCTTTGTAGTCGCCGCCTTCCTTTTTGTATTCGGTAGCGAGTAACTGCGCTTTGCGCGCGCTCCATTGACCGGGCTTCCCGCCTTTGTCCTCCGCCTTGATTTTTTCCTTCAATTTCTCGCGCAGTTCCGGCTTCGTGTAAGCGGCTGTCTTTGCTTTGCTCTTGGTCGGTTGCGAGGTCTTCGCGGCTTTGGCGATGCTTTTTGTTTTGGGAGTAGACATGAACGGGTCAGTCAGGATTTTTTGGGTTTTGCGTCCGTTTTGGCGCTGGCTTTCGCGACCGGCGTCTTTGCCCTCGCCGCCGGTTTCTTCACGGTTTTCGCAGCCGACTTTTTGCCGTCGGTCGCCTCGTGGAACTTCTCCAACAACTCCGTCCCCTTTTTGGCGAGTTTCTTCACGTCCGCCGGCGTGGAAGGCACCGGTTCGCCCCACGCCTGCGCGGACAGCGCGCGGCGGGTCGGCTTGCCTTTCTCATCCTTCATGGGACCTGTTTCCGGGTTGGCGAAGTGCCGCCGCAGGAACGACCCTTTGCGCTTCATCTTTTCCGGGGTGTCCGCCGCCCCTTTGACGCCGGGTTTAAGGTTCGCGCCTTCGGTTTCTTTGAAGTGCTTTCGGCCGGCGTCGGTCAATCCGCCTTGCGGGTCTTTGAGCACTTTTTTCTTTGTGGATTCTCCGGGTTTGGTGGGCATGGGATGTTGGATTTAACGGCACTCAAGCAACGAGCGTTCCCGCTAAGTACGACCCGGACAGACGACTTGCGCGGGTCTCTTCTCTGTTAAACGCCCGGAGAACCGCGCGGGATGCACGCGACTCACGCTACCGGTCGCACAGCAAAAGGATCGACGCCGTGTAGCCGTGCAAATGGTTCTGCCGGCCGACCGGACCGATCTCGCCGTTGCAAAAAAATCCGACGCTGGGATGCGCGCCGAAAATTTCCGCCAAAACCCCGGCGTCGTGGTCAGGAACGTTGAACAGTCCGCGGCCGCGGCCGTTGCAGGCAAAGAGCAGCGAGGCGAACGGACGGCACCCCTCGTCCTCCGCCGTGTGGCAAAGCTCCCGCAAATCCTCGTCGGCGCTGTCCCGGTCGCGCAACTGATACTGGAGGGTCTGACCGACCCGCACCGGACCAGCAATCGCGACAGCACCCGCCTCGGGATCGGCCCCCAGGATGTTGCGGATCAGGAAATCGCCTCGCTTGTAATCATCCAGGTACTCGCTCATGGCCAGGCCCGCGAAGAGGTTGTTCCGGGCGCGGTCCTTTTCCTGTTTGGTCAGGCCGTTGAACACGGTGTTGAGCACGCCGTAAGCGGGCTTTGAACCGAGGCTCAAGAGAAGATTTTGCTTGGCCCCGGTGATCGTCAGCGGCTCCCCGATGGGCCGGCAGCCCTGGCTGACGATGGTGCGCAGAGCCACCCCGCCGCTGAGCGCCAGGGCGATGCCGTCGCCGCTGATCGCGCGGCCGTCGTGGCAGACGACCATGTTGTCCTGGTCGCCGCTCGCCAGTCCGCCGATGGCAGGCACGCCGGGATAGGCTCCGTTCCACCCGGACAGCCAGCGTTCCGCGTCCAGGCGCAGGGGATTGACGAGCGTGATCCAGACGTCGGCCGCTTCCGCGTCGACACCGCTCGCCGTGCGCCAGAACGCCGGGCCGCTGGATTCCTCTACCTGGGCCTGTGAAAACTCGAAGGTCTTGATCTTCGTGTGCGGCAGACTCAGCAGCAGGAGGGAGAACCCTGAACGGTCTTCCGCTTCCTTGCCGGTGCCGATGAGCCCCCCGCCGGTGCAGCCGATCAGGAGCGGAATGCGGGCGTAAACGCGGAGCAGTTCAAGGAAGTCCCCCAGAAACTCCACGTAGTCCGGCGAGAAAAAAACGACCCCGCAGGTCACGTCGGCGTCGAGTTCCGCGCGGATTTGCCGGGCGGCGTCGATCACGGTTTCCTCGGAAAATTCCGAGAGCACGAGGCGTGAGACGGCGCGGTTCGGCATGTAGGGAAATCATCGTGGCCCGGCCGGATTTCGCAACGGGAAATCGTCAGCCGGGCACAGGGCGAATTTCACGCGAAAACGCGCCTTCCGGCGCGTGGCAAACGTATCTATTTTGATGCCCGTGCAAGATGATCAACTCCCGCTGCCCTTCGCCGCTCCCGCGCCCACGGCGACGCAAATCGCGGCGTCCGAGTCCGCGCGGCAACTCCTCGACGTGGGGTTGATCTACCTGGAGCCCGGCGTGGAAAACTTCGCCCGCGGCCGGGAAATCCTCGACCGCTTCCCCGGTGCCGAGCGGCGGGAGGTACGCAGCTATTGGCAAATCCCCGGCTTGCACGGCAACGAGGGCAGCGCCGACTCCTGGGTGCAGATCAAACGCACCGTGCTGGTGCTCGGGGTGAGGAAATCCTTCCCGTTCCGGGACAACGGCCGGTCGTCGGACTTTGTCGCTCCCGGCTTCGCCAACGGCTGCGCGATGGCGTGCGCCTATTGCTACGTGCCGCGGCGCAAAGGCTTCGCCAATCCGATCACTACCTACGTCAATATTGAGGCGATCATGCGCGCCCTTGCCCGGCACGCGGGCGGGATGCCCCGGCGGCGGCCGGAACCGAACCAGGTCGACCCGCGCCTGTGGGTGTACGAGATCGGCGAGAACGGAGATTGTTCCGCCGACGCGCTGCTCTCGAACAACCTGCGCGATCTGGTGGCGATGTTCCGGTTGCTGCCCAACGCCAAGGCGACGTTCGCCACGAAATTCGTCAACCGCCAGTTGCTCGACTACGACCCGCAACACAAGACGCGGCTGCGCTTTTCGTTGATGCCCCAACGCATGAGCACGCTCGTGGACATCCGCACCTCGCGGATCGAGGAACGCATTGCCGCCGTCAACGACTTCGTGGCCGCCGGGTACGAGGTGCACCTCAACTTTTCGCCTGTCATCGTGTACGACGGCTGGCAAGAGGACTACAAGGCGCTTTTCAGACAAATCGACGATGGATTGGATGATCGCGCGAAGGCGCAGGTGGCCTGTGAACTCATTTTCCTGACCCACAACGCGCAACTTCACGACGTGAACCTCCGCTGGCATCCGAAGGCGGAAGACGCGCTCTGGCGGCCTGACCTTCAGGAAGCGAAGATCAGCAACACCGGCGGCGAGAACGTCCGCTATCGCCACGGCTACAAGGGACGGCTCGTCGAGGAATTCAAGCACCTCGCCGCGCGCCACTTGCCATACTGTCCGATCCGCTACGCCTTCTGAGAAGGCCCGCCGCAGGCGTCGTCCCTCGTACGTCCTTTGGGGCCATCAATCCGCTCGGGGACGGCTGACCCTGGTGGCAGAAGCGAATCTTCTGGACGCCGCCATGACGCCTTCCATCGCCATCTACCACGAACATCCCGATTGGTTCCGGCCGCTTTTCGCCGAACTGGACCGCCGTGGAGTTTCCTACCGTCGGATCGACGCCCGCGAACCTGCCATCTACGATCCGGCCGATCCGACCCGATCCGCACCAGTGTTCTTCAACCGCATGAGTCCGTCAGCGTACCTGCGCGGCAGCGGGAGCGCCATCCTGCACACGCTCAATTTTCTCTCGCACCTGGAACGGATCGGCACCCGGGTGATCAACGGGTCCAAGGCGTTCACGTACGAGGTCTCGAAAGCTTTGCAACTCACGCTGCTGGCGGAACTCGGGCTGCCTGCCCCCCGCTCGCGGGTGATCCACCGCGGGATCGACGCACCGGCGGCGGCGCGTGGACTTCGCTTCCCCGTCGTCGTGAAGGCCAACGTCGGCGGCAGCGGCGCGGGGATCGTGCGCTTCGACGCGTCGGAAGACCTCGAAGCCGCCGCGGAAGCCGACCAGATCGAACTCGGCCTCGACGACGTGGCGCTCGTGCAAGAATACATCCCCGCCCGCGACGGCCACATCACCCGGGTTGAAACGCTCGGCGGAAAGTACCTCTACGCCATCAACGTGTTTCCCGACGCCGGGTCCTTCGACCTCTGCCCCGCGGACGCCTGCCAGACGAAGGACGGCTCGGAGTTGGCGCGCACCGAGACGAGCGCATGCCCCGTCGAGGCACCACGGCGTGGCTTGCGGGTGGAGGCCGTCACGCCGCCGCCGGAGGTGATCGGCGCGTGCGAAGCCATCGCGCAGGGAGCGTGCATCGACGTGGGCGGCATCGAGTCGATGATCGACGACCGTGACGGGCAGCGCGTGTACTACGACGTGAACGCGCTTTCCAACTTCGTCGCCGACGCCCCGCGCGTGATCGGCTTCGATCCGCACGTCCGGCTGGTCGATTTCCTCCAGGGCGAGATCGACCGCGTGTCCTGATTTTTTTATGCGCTACGGCTATTGGCTCCCCATCTTCGGCGGCTGGCTCCGCAACGTGGAGGACGAGGGCATGGAAGCCTCGTGGGACTACGTGCGTCGGCTCGCCTGCCGCAGTGAAAAGATCGGCTACGACCTGACGCTCGTGGCCGAACTGAACCTCAACGACATCAAAGGCATCGACGCGCCGGCGCTCGACGCCTGGAGCACCGCGGCAGCTCTGGCGGCGGTCACCGAGCGGCTCGAATTAATGGTTGCCGTCCGGCCGACGTTCCACTCGCCCGCGCTCCTGGCCAAGCAGGCGGCGAACATCGACCGCATCTGCGGCACGCCGGGCCGGCTGTCGCTCAACGTCGTGTCCTCCTGGTGGGCCGACGAGGCCCGGCAGTACGGCGTGCACTTCGAGCAGCACGAGGATCGCTACGCGCGGACTTCCGAGTGGCTGGAGGTCGTCGACGGCTTGTGGAAAAAAGACCGCTTCTCGTACGCGGGCAATTACTACCGCATCGAGAACACGATCCTCCAGCCCAAGCCGCTGACCCGCCCGCGTCCCGTCCTGTACGCCGGCGGCGAGAGCGAGGCCGCGAAGAACCTGATCGCCAAGCAGTGCGACGCCTACGTCATGCACGGCGATCCACCCGAGCGCATCGCGGCGAAGATCGCCGACATGCGCGAGCGGCGGGAGCGGTTCGGCCTGCCGCCGATGCAATACGGCGTGGCGGCCTACACGGTCTTGCGCGACACCGAGCGCGAAGCGCGGGCCGAACTGGAGCGGATCACCGACGTGCGTGCTTCCGCCGCCGGGTTCGCCAACTACCAGCAGTGGCTCAGCGGCACCAAGCTCGAGCAGCGCATGACCATCGAGGAATACTCGGTGTCCAACCGCGGATTGCGTCCGGGATTGGTCGGCACGGCGGCGCAGGTGTCGGAGCGCGTGGCGGAGTTCGGGGCGGTGGGAGTGAATCTCTTACTTCTACAATGCAGCCCGCAGGCCGAGGAGATGGAGAGGTTCGCGGCCGAAGTGATCCAGCCGGCGCGGAAAAATGCCGGCGCGGCCGCCTGAAAACCGCCGTTCATCCCAAGTAAACCCGGCCGCGCGGTGGGTTGACGAGCGATTCATGGTCTACAAACCCTAACCACCAACACCGCCCATTTATGTCACTCTTCGGACTAGGAGAAAAATTCAACACGTTGCAGGATCTTTACGTTCACCTGCTCAAAGATTTGTACAGCGCGGAAAACCAGCTTGTCAAGGCTTCGCCCAAGATGGTGGCATCCTCGACCTCACCTGACCTCAAACTCGCCTTCGAGACGCACTTGCGTGAGACCGAGACCCAAATCACGCGCCTGAACACGATTGCGGATAAGCTCGGCGTGGAACTGACCGGTTACACCTGCAACGGGATGAAAGGCATCATTTCCGAAGGCAGCGGCTGGGCGGGCGAGGACGCCACGGACGCGGTCAAGGATGCAGGCCTGATCATGGAAGCTCAGCACGGAGAACATTACGAGATCGCCGGGTACGGCAGCGCTCGTCAGTACGCTGAAATTCTCGGCCACACGGAAGCCGTCACGCTGCTGCAACAAAGCCTCGACGAGGAAATCGCGATGGACACCAAGCTCAACACCCTGGCTTCGCGGATTAATTTTGCCGCGCAGAATCAGCCTGTGAATGCCTGATCGTCAGCGCGCATTCGACTCTCATTGCCCGTTTGTGGCCACCGTGCCACGAACGGGCTTTTTGTTGGCTCAAACCGCCCCAACGGTCGTAACAGCGGTCGGAACTTCTGCTTGGCTGCGCGGTGCCGTCCTGCGTTTGAGAACCGGCACGGGCGTGGTTTGTCCCCAGCTCCGCCAGCCCTCGGTCAACTCCAGCCAGAGCCAACTGCGAAACGCGCCGACCAGCGGCCAAGCGCTTTTCGGGCTGAAGGTGAACCCGCCGAAAAGGAAGTTGCGTCCGACATTGCGCCGGCCAAATAGCCCGCGCGCACGGCGTACCCGGCCCATCGCTGCCATGCGCCGGTTGTAAAAGCGCATGAAGTAGAAAAACGGCGTCGACGGCGGCAGGGAATAGATCGGCCGCACGAGCACCTCCGGTCCGCTGCGGAACGGTTGTGAGGCGACGAAGATGTAGTAAAGCCCGAGGTCGAAGAGGAACGCGATCCGGTACAACTCGAAGTCGCCCATGTACTCGTACTTGTTCTGGTAGATCGCCTCGAACCACCGCTGGTAGGCTCGCGAGTAGTCGCGGTTGTGGCGTTCCAACCGCTTCGCCACATCGGCCTCGCCGGCCCGCTCCGCGAGGATCACATCCGCGGCGGCGTTCGCGGTGTAGGCGATCCAATCCATGCCCGGACTGTAGAACGGGTCGATGAAACCGGCAGCATCGCCAACCAGCGCAAAGCCGTCGCCCGCGAACGTCGTGCTGTAGTACGGCAGGTTCTTGCGAAAGTGTACGTCGTCCTCCTGCCAGCGGGCATCCGCCAGGATTTCGCGCGCGAAGGGGCTGCGCCCCGTCAGGAAGGCGCGGGTGCGCTCGCCCGGATTCGGGCCGGGCGGTAGCGTGACGTAGCGTTGGTCGTACACCAGACCGACGCTCACATCGCCGCCCTTCAGCGGAATGAACCACGCCCACCAGCCGTCGCCCATCGCGTGGTTGGTCGCCGTCTGGCGCATCCCGTAAACCCGCTTGGACCACTCCGGGAACTTGGTCCGCATCTCCATGCCGTCGAGGTTTTTGACGCCGGACCAGCGCGACCACACGGCGGCGGTGGGATGATCCTCGTTCTGGCGGTGCCAGCCTTCCTGGCGGGCGAGCAAAGCGCGGACACCCGATGCGTCGACCACCCAGCGCGCCCGGACGACGCTCTCCCGTCCTTCCGCGTCGCGGACCGTCACCCGCTGCTGGCCCCCGGCGGCGAGTTCGGTGCGGACCATCTGGACGGGTCGGCGGAGTTCCGCGCCGAGCGCGCAGGCGCGGCGGAGCACTTCCTCGTCGAGCACTGCCCGGTCGACCATGAACGCGGGCACGCGCGTCAGGAACCGGCCACCAATCTCGCCGCAATCGTCGAACTTCTCCGCGCGGTCGTTGGAGAAATAGAACCGCAACCCCTGCTTGCAATAATGGTGTTCATTCAGGTGTTCGGCGAGCCCGAGCTGCTGGATCAGGAAATAGGTGCTGATCTCGATGGTCGATTCGCCCACCCGGCGCTCGAAGGCGGCGGCGCGTTCAACGATCAACACGCGGAGCGCCGGGTTCTTCTGCAAGAGCAGGACGGCGGTCGCCGCGCCGGAAAGCGCGCCGCCGATGATCGCCACGTCGTAAACACCTCCATCCGAGCCGGTGCCGTCGGTGGTCCGCGTGTTTGGAGGAAGTGGCTTTTCCAAAGTCATGTGAACAGTTATAGTGTGTCGTCCCGCTCGGCTCAAATCGTTTTGCGTCTCTTGACGTTCCTCGCCGCCGTGATCTAGCCTCGCGCCGTTCCATGCCCCTCCCCCCGCCCGAAACCCTCGAAGGCCAACTGATCGTGCTGCTGCGCGAACGGGTCCTCGAAACCTCCGCCCCCATGGAAGCGGACACGAACCTCTACACACTCGGGATGGATTCCATGGCGATCATGCAATTGCTCATCCTCGTCGAGGAGGAATACGGCGTGTCCCTGCCGGAAAGCTCGCTGACGCGCGACAACTTCACCACGCCCCGCCAACTCGCCCACCTCGTCCGCGCGCAGAGCGGCGCGACCGCCTAGCCGCCTTTGGTGCGATGCCGACGCCGGCCGCGACGACCTTCCAGACCATCGCACGCGTCCCGTTCCTGGTCGCCGACAGCTTCGTGCTGGCGCTGAACGACTTCATGCGCCGCACGCACCAGGGCGGGCACGTCAGCCACTCGGTGATCGAACTCGCCGGCCCGCCGGACCTCGCGCGTCTGCGGGCCTGTCTCCGCCGGGTCTTGGCGAAGCATCCGCTCCTTGCCGCCCACCCGCGCCGCCACTGGCGTACCCGCTTGCCTTACTGGGCCGTTCCGACGATTCCGCCGGAACGGAGTCTGCCTTTCGGCTGCTGGCGCGAAGGCGAGATTCCCGCCGGTCAGCCGATGGCGGACGCCGCGCCGACCACAGATTTCCAGAAACTCGTGCAATGGCTTTCCAACGAGCCGCTCGCGGTGGACGGCTGGGAGTTCAACGCCCGCGTCGATGCCGTCGCGCGGTGCGGCGGGGGTTTTTGCCTGATCCTGACGTGGTCCCACCTGTTGTTCGACGGCAAGGGAGCCGAGTTGTTCTGCGCCGAATTGGCCCGCCTGTGCAATGGGATCGACGCGCCGGAGGAACCGGCCAAGTCAGCCCCGCCGCGTCAGCGGTTGTCCTTTCTCCAGAAGTTCCGCCGCACCAAGGCCGCGATGGATTACCAGACCGGCCTCCAGGAAACCGGGGTGCCGTCGCTCGGTGGTCCGAGGCCCCGTCCGGGCAGCGCCAACTACCAGCTTCTCACGTTCGAGGCCGCCGACTCCGCCGCGATCCGCCGACGCGCCGAGCAGATGGGCGGCGGCCTGTTCCCGATCACGTTTTTTGTGGCCTGCGTGGCGCGCGCGCACGACCGGGTGTTCCGGCACCGCGGACAACGGCCCGCCGGGTACGGCATCAGCGTGCCCACGCAAACCCGCAAGCGCGGCGCAAAAAGCCCCTTGTTTCACAACCACGTCGCCCCGTTTTTCTTCAATCCGCGCCGCGAACACCTGGGCAGCGTCGCCGAGACGGCGGCGGCGATGAAGGCACAGTTCGCCGTGCTGGTGCGGAACAAGGTGGCGGAATCCCTCGATAGTGTGCTCGACCTCATGCGCCCGCTGCCCAACCGGATCTTCCTGGCGATCATCCGCGCGCAGTTCAAGGGCGAACTCTGCACCTGTTACAGTTCGCACACGGGCTCGTTCGCGCCCGAGACGAAAACCTTCGCCGGTGCGGACGTGACAAACGCCTATCACCTTCCCTGCCTGGGCACCCCGCCGGGGACGGGCATCTTCTTCGGCGAACACGGCGACCGGCTCAACGTGACGATCACCTGGCGTGACGGCGCGTTGACCGACGAGGAGCGCGCGTTGATGGTAACACAGTTGCACGACGATTTGCTCGGACCATGAACATGGAAACGTTCGACGTGGTCGTGGCCGGCGGCGGCAGCGCGGGACTCGCCGCCGGGGTCGCGGCGGCCCGGCTCGGCGCGCGCACGTTGCTGGTCGAACGCCACGGCTCGCTGGGCGGGATGGCCACGGCGGCGCTCGTGCACTCGATCTGCGGACTCTACCGGCTGCCTTTGGACAAGGGTGCGCCGGCCGTGCTGGCTAACGAAGGTTTCGCGGCGGAGTTCGCCCGCCGTCTGAGCGCGGCCGGCGGCGCGCAGGGACCGGTGCGGATGGGCCGGGTGGACGTGCTGCTCCATCGACCCATCGCCTTTGCGCAACTCGCCGACCGGTTCGTCCGTGAAACCCCCGCGTTGACGACGCGGCTGCACACCGAGATCGTCGCCGCCGAGGCCGACAGCCTGACCCTGACCTGCCGTGGCGTTTCCCGAAAAATCCGCGCCGGAGCCTGGATCGACGCCACCGGCGACGGCGTGCTGGCCACTCTGCGGGGGGCATCTTCCGAGACCGCCGCGAGCGCGCACCTGCAGCGGCCGGCGTTCATCTTCGCGTTGGGCAACGTGGAACCGGCGTCGCTCGACGACGACGCCCGCCTGCGACTGGCGCGGCGGATCGTGGGAGCGGTGCGCGACGGCCGCCTGCCGTCGAGTGCGCTGGGCACGCACTTCCGTGCGAGCCCGCAGCCCGGCGAGGCGTTTGTCACGGTTGACCTGTCCGGCGGGCCGGAGTTCGATCCGCTCGACGCCGGGTCCGCAGGCGACTCCGTCAAGATCGGGGTGGTCCTGCCGTTCACCGGCGTCCAGGCCACGATCGCCAAGCTCGAGGGGCAGGGTGCGCAGGCGGCGGTCGACGAGATCAACGCGGCCGGCGGCATCGGCGGCAAGACCAAGATCGAACTGGTCCAGGCCGACGACCAGCTCAACGCCACGCAGGCGGCGACGGTGATGCGGGACCTGAAGTCGAAGGGCGTGC